>CAZFWV010000348.1:0-7142 GCA_964522605.1 uncultured Pirellulaceae bacterium | reverse complement strand
ACGCGTAATAGAATTCGCTTGCCCCGACAAGAAACTCACCGTTAGCAGTGCAGAGAACGCGAAGGCGCAGAGGGCCGCGGAGGAAGTCCGTTGTGGTTTAACTTCGATGGATTAGATGCGGAGGTCAAGCAGCTCAAGCGTCGTCCATGGGTCCAACGATCCTTCGGTGGGCTCGGCGTAGTCGGCGAAGAGTTGCTGACGCGCGGCAAGCTCGACAGAACGTACAGGCATGACTGAAGGCTCAGCGAGATCACTGGCGATCCAGCTACCTCGCTCAGCCGACGTTTCTCCCACAGTGCTTTCCGGATACATCACAGCGGAGGCAATTTGTCCGAGGGCCGGGGCGGTCTGATTTTCGTAGGTGCCGGTCTGGAGCGCGAGAACTAAATCGGACGTTCCAAAGTCACCATCCGCATCCCAATCGCCATCTGCCCAACCGGAATTCTCATCGACGCCATCTTCATACTCACCCCGCGTGAGGACATAGACGAAATCGGCCGTGGTAAACGCACCGTCCAAATTCGAATCCCCGTAGGTGGTCTGAAACACGCCGACGATCATCTCCTCGCGATCTTCCGTATTCACCAGACCATCACCGGTCAGATCGAAGGCCGGATCCGGTTCCTCGGCTCGGATCTGTGCCCACAGAAGATCAATATCCTGGTCGTCAAGAATTCCATCGACATTGAAATCGCCGCGCAGTCCGACCTTAAACCCGACGGACGCAGCAGGCACGACACGTCCCAGCGGCAGTCCTTCTGCACCGGACGTGAAACCCGCCGAACCGCGCAACAGGTGCATTCGCGGGCCGAAGATCGGAATCCCGGTCAGATTCTCCGGATCGGCATCGTAGTCCGGATCGTTGGTCAGCGAACGTGTGATGTCGATCGCTCCCGGTTTGGGCCCCGGAATACTGCCGTCGTAGTTTCGCACGTTATCGCCGTTGTCATGCAGCACTAACTCGCTCGCCGTGATGTGCCCCGTATAGGCACCGTTGTTGCCGTTGTATCCATCGCCAAAGCGCAGACCGGCCGTGATCTGCGATCTGGGATCCGTCTTGTTCGTATTGCTCACGAGCACGCTCTGCTGGACCGTTACGTCGGGGCGACCGTAGCCCGCTTCAACGCCCTGATTGTTGCGCAGAAACACCGAATCCCAAGCAGTGACCCAATTTCGATTACTGCCGGCGATTCCTTCATGCGTGACCCCTTCGATCCAGGCTCTCACCACTTCGAGTCGCGCCCCGTTGTGATCCAGCCCATCGTCTTTTGTGGTAAGGACAAAGCTGTCCTGGAAGCGAGACGCCTCGCCAGATGAATGGGCTCCGGCAAAATAAAATCCATCGTTATCGTCATCGACAAACCCCGGGTTATCATCGGACACATCCTTGATCCAGGTATTGGTCACGTGCACGACGCTATCGGAAAACTCACCCCCTGTGTCTACATTTGAAATGACAACCTGATCCAGATTCACCCGCGCATCGACGGAGCGAAATGCCTTGCCCACCGTGTTCAGGACGAAGCAATTGGAAACATCCAATGTCCCGTTGTTGATTCGGATCACGGGCTGGCTGTTCGAGTGGCCGGACTGTCGACTCGTATCAGCCCCACCATTCGTGAAGAACGTGTACTCCAGTTCGCCGCTTCCATCATCGATCTCCACGCCACCCCAAGGCTGTCCGCGACTTATCGAATTGAAGAGGACCGGGTCGTCAATACTTCCCTGCGTGCGGATCTCGCCTCGGACGTCCACGTTCACGCGATGACCAAGCAGCACGCGGGTCCCCGGACCGATCGTCAGACGACTTCCCGCCGGAATCAACAGATCGTCCGTCACGTGGTATTCGGCGGTCGCGTCCCAGACGGTCTCTCCTGAGAGTGTTCCAGAGACCTCGATGATGGGAAACGACGCATCCAGAACATCGATGCTTCGCTCCGCCGAGGCGATGGAATCATCCACCCTCAAGAGAAAATCGTCCGTCGCCGTGACAACAGGACTGGCCGAGCCGACGCCTTTCTTGACGCGCAACTCTGCCTCCGACAATTCGGCAGGATTGTCCAGACCGACGGGTGAGCTGATCAGCGTGTCGACCTGTCCATGACTATCTCGCACGCGCAGCACAAACGGCAACATTTCGTCCGTTCGTGTGCGCTGCGGGGCAATGATCTCGACGGTTCGTTCCAGGAACGCACCCGAGTCTCCCACGAACCACTCGCCCGCGCTATTCATCCCCAGGACGTCGATCTGGTGTTCGGCACCAGCGGCCAGCCCCGACAGGACGACCGGATCCGAGACGGGTGTCAGCGGCCCGTAGGCCCCACCATCCAATCGATACCGGTAATGGGTGATCCCAGGTCCCGCGACGATCAAGGAAGCCTCGCCGGGCGCGACCGAGCCGGAATCGATTCCGAGCAGGAAGGGCGCGGCGGACACATAGGCCCCCAGATCAAGGCCGCCGAGACCTTGACCGCGGGCCGGAGAGGTCGGCAGCAGCCGGTAGTTGCCCGCGGCTGCATCAACGAACTCAGGATCCCCTTCGAGGTTTCCGATGCCCAGAGAGTGCGCCAAAACGGGCGTCCCGTCAAAGTCGACCACTTCGTTGGGAAGCAGTGAACGATTCACCGTCAATTCCGTCTTGAAGCTGGCCGAATCCTCGAGGTTTTTGAAGAGCTGCGTGTTGTTCCAGAAAATATTCCCGTCCAGCGCTGCCCCCTTCCCCGGGCCGCCAACCGCCGTGCCATTCACCTCGTTGAACTGAATCGCCGCGAGACGCGAATCGACAAACACGTTGTGCTGAATGGTCGCAAACGCATCTTCCTTCAACAGGATGTCGTGGTCGTTGTCGATGAACAGGTTCCTGACCACCGTGATTTGTGTGCGATTCGACTCACCGCTCTGCGGCAACCCGGTGGCAATGGCGTTGGCAGTCGTCGCGCGGCCGGTGTTCCTGCGAAAGTTCATAAAGACGTTGCCCTCGATATGCGCATCCGTGCCGTCCAGATCGAGTCCATCGTCGCCGCCGCCAAGAAAGACATTATTCAGGATCTGAACAACCGGTCCGGGTCGATCGGCTCCCAGAAAGTCGATCACGTCGCCTCCATTGTTGCTGTTGGCGAACACGTTGCCTTCGATGATCAAGTACTCACTGCCTGTAATGTGCTCTCCGTGAATGACTTCATCGCCGTTCGAAGACGGAAACTGGGAGTTCCGGACGATCAAAGATGGATTGTCCAATTCAAGGATCGTTCCCGTCGTCCCCGACCACACGATGTTGTCCAACATCACTCGGGCTCGATCGACGCGGACGGCTTCTCCCTGGTTGTCGCCATATCGCATGTCGGCATAGGTCACACGACTGTCTTCCAGCGTCTGCCGGAACGCGATGCCATCCCAACGAGAAGCTCCCGCAGCCCGATCGAATTGGATTCGGTCAAACGGCGACCCTTCCGCCACAAGTCGCCCGCGAACAGTGATTCCGGTATTCTGCTGAAATTCGACGACGACGCCTGGTTCGATCTGGAGCGTCACACCCGGTTCCACTGTGACGTCTCCGGTCACCTCATAGGGCGATTCCGCCTTCGTCCAAACCGTATCAGACGTCAGACTTCCAGCAACCTGAGCCAATACGCGACGAGTTTCGAGAACCTCAAAGCACCGGGCCACAGAACGTCTGGGGTCGCGCTGACGGAATTTGCGTGTTGAGTGTGTCATCGATCAATCAAGGAAGAAACGCAGGTGATTGTTGAGTAATTCACCGGTCATCGAGTCGATCGACGCGGACACCAGGGTACGGCTCCGGCGAACGAGATCGATTTCCGCAAGCTGTTCCGTTGAAGTCACCGCAGGACGCGGGAGGGGGAAGATGCCTCTATTCTACGAAGGATTTGCCACCGACACCACGATTCAGTCGGCAATTCAGCCTCCTCGGACGGAATCGGCTCCCCGCACGGGACGCGTCGGGGATCCGGTTATCTTGGTCTGGCCGTTCAGTGGAGCCTTGGTACGAGCAATGGTCTCGTCGGAAACCATAGAAGAGCCGCCGCGGAAGAACGCGGAGAATCGCGGAGGGAAGCGGATGAGGCGCGGGTCCGACTCGACGCGACATCCGGTCGACCGGATGCGGTATCCTGCCTAAACGATCCGCGTCTTTCTCCGCGCTACTCCGCGTGACTCCGCGTTCTTCCGCGGCTCCTCTCTCCTCTCTTCCCATCGATGTCGGCTGTTGCGGCAGCGGAGCGCAATCGACCGGGGGGCGGAATTCGAGGTGGAGACGATTCACCGGTCCGTATTCGGCGTGGCGAGATCGCCTACAGCCACATCGAGAGGACGACGAGCACCAGAAAGACGATCGCCATGAAGCCGAGGATCCAGAGTCCAAACCGAACGGCATGTTCAAGGATCGGACGCATCAACTCGTGCCGGGTCGCGGCGTAAACAAGACTGATGACGACGACCAGGGGCAGACTGTACCACAGACGGTTGAACCAGACCGCCGCGACGAAGACCAAGGAGGAGAGCAAGGTGATCATGATTCCGGCTTCGAATCGCGCTTTTTCTTTTCTTCCTCCGGCGACACGAACACGGGCCCGGCGTACGCGTCGTAGATCGCCAGTACGTTCAACAGACCCGCCACCATCGTGTACAGCGTGCCGAGTTCAAACCTGCCCTTGAGAATCCGGTGCCAGTAGGCCAATTCGTCCGGTTCCTGCTCGCGCACCGGTTGCTTCGGCGGCGCCATCCAGCCGTCCCAGAGCGGCTGTTGCGGATCCTGGTCGCGCATCACGCGCTGACGTTGAACAAGCGCCGGCAATGCGGGCAATCCCACGAACACCTGGCACAAGTAAGGGTACCGCATGTCTGGACGGCGAAAAGATGCGTAGACGACCCGACCACCGCCGAGCCCCAGACCAAAGAAAAACGTCCCAAGGATGCAGACGAAGTACAGAACCGCCTTGGCGTATCGCCGCTGATAAAAATGCCCTGCACCAGGAATCAGCCAAGCCCAGAGCGCAGCCAGATAACGGTTGCGCAAGTCGATTTCGACGGGATGATCCGGGTCTGGCGAACGAACAATGTAGTTCATGGCAAGCGAGGGGCCTCAGGGACTGGGCGATCCGTCATTCTACCGCACCCGCACGACGACGCCAGGGCACTGGGCTCCAGGGGTAGAGGAACCGAGGAGTGACGAACAAGGAGTGACGATTATTGAGGGGAAGACAGATTTGGATTGGTGAGTTGAGAACCGCGAGGAACCTGGAATCTCGGCGGATCTCCTCCGGCCCCCTGGCCCACGCCCCTCAACAATCGGAACTCCTTGTTCGTCAATCTCCGGCTCCGCGGGCCCTCCGAGTCAGGGGGCCATGCGGGCGTCGTCCAACCCGCGCGAGCAGAGCGTGATTCAGGCGGCGTCGACCATTCCGTCCGTCACAAGCGCCTGGTAGGCCGCTTCGACAACTCGCGGTTCAATTTGCTGCAAGCCTTCCGCAGCACCGGTCGCCAGGCTGACTTCCGCCAACTGCCGAATCCTGCGGGGAATCCCCTCGGACAGCTCGTGCAGCCGAATCAGAGCCGAATCGTCGAAGATCTCGGCACGGCCACCATGACGGACCAAAGACTCGCGCACATAGGCTGCAGTTTCCGACGGCTCCCACGGCTCCAGTTCGATCTTTAACTCGCACAGATCCTGGAGCTTGGAATCCAACCGCTCGACCTCCTGCGGTGTCCCAGCCAGCAAGATTGTGAAACGCGCATCCGGGTGCGTCTCGGTCAACGCCAAGCGGCTTAGCGTTCCGTCGACGCTCTGGGCCGACCCCACGTCATCCAGCAGGACGACGGTCGTCATCTTCTGAAATCGCAACGCCGCGCACCGGTCGGCGATGCCTCGCCACCACGCAACCACACCGGCGTCGGCGGCCGTCAGGTCTCCCAGACCCGTGGCCAAATTCCAGGTCAGTTCGTAGTCGTTCAGCCCGGTTAGGTTCAGCCGGACGACGTGACAGCCAGATTCACGCAAATGCCGGGCGGCGCCCGTCAGAAACTGGCTCTTGCCCATGCCCGAATCGCCCAGCAAAAACCCCAGGCGGCGCCCATTGTCGACCAGGTACAACAGTCGGGCCAGGGCCTCCTCTTGAGTCCCACTTGGATAATAATCGTCGGAACGGGGCGTCGGGCCAAACGGCGAACAATTCAGACCCCAATGGGCGGCAAACATGGGCAGTTCTCCCAGGCAGGTGACAAACGTGGCGAAATTTAGAGTTTGCCACCGCCCAGGTCAACCGACAATTGAATTCAATCCCAACCGCGTGCTATCAAGCTACCGTGAACGGAGGAAAACACTCCGATGCGTAGGTTCTTCTGCGATCATCCGATTGAAACCAGTGCAGTCGTTTTGCAGGACTCCGAAGCGCACCACATCGCGAATGTATTGCGCCATCGGCCGGGCGACCGGGTCATGCTTTTCGATGGTTCAGGACGTGAGTACCTGGCCGAGATTCTCGAGGTAGGACGCCGCGAAGTTCACTTGCGCGTCCTGTCCTCGGAAACGGTCGATCGCGAGCTGGCCCTACGGCTGGTTCTGGCTGTGGCTTTGCCCCGCGGTGAACGCCAGGAGTGGTTGGTGCAGAAGGCCGTCGAGCTGGGGGTTGCGGAACTCGTCCCTTTGCAGTGCGAGCGAATCGTCGCGATTCCATCGGCGAAAAGCCTGTTGCGTTGGCAACGAACCATTGTGGAAGCTGCAAAGCAGTCGGGCCGGAACCGACTCATGAGCATTCGTCCGCCGATTCCGATGCGCGAGTTCGTTGCCGAACCATTTTCTGGCCTCCGCTGCATCGGACAGCCAGGCCCGACCGGACGACGACTGGACGAAATTGTCCGAGACGAGCCGCAATCTGCGATCTCGAGCGTCTGTGTGGCCATCGGGCCGGAAGGTGGATTCACCGACGAAGAGCAACAATTCGCGCAGGACCGCGGATGGCAACCGGTCCATCTTGGTCCAAGAATCTTACGCACCGAAACCGCCGCCATTGCCGTAGCCGCGTATTTTTCGGTAGGCTGGAGGCTTTAGGCTGGAGGCTGCAGGCTTTACCCTCCAGTCTCCAGTCTCCAGTCTCCAGTCTCCAGTCTCCAGTCTCCAGTCTCCA
>CAZFWV010000347.1:0-7207 GCA_964522605.1 uncultured Pirellulaceae bacterium | reverse complement strand
CCGACCGCTGTTGCCGGCTCTTCCAGAGTTCTATAGTAAGATGGTCCGGAGCGTAAGACACTTGCCGTTTCCCCCGCCTCTGCTCCCCGCAAAGAATAGGAAGCACACCATGAAAATGACGAATGTTCACCGATTCCGCACGGCCGTGATTCCCTTCGGGCTTGTGGGCATCCTGTCGCTCGGATGCCGCCCCTCGGACACGAGCCCGCCCAACGAGACCACGAAGACAACGCCCGCAGCAGAAAACTTCGTCGCCGAAGCCGAACGGAGCGCCGCGCAAACGCTCCCCGTCGCCGGGGCCGCAGTACCGTTGGCGATTGAACTGGGCGATCCGTCGCTCACCGCAGGCATCCCCGGTACGGGAAAGCTCACCCTGGCCGAAATTGAGACGTGGTTGGCGAACCCGGAAAACCATCGTGTCATCGACCCGAAGTTGCCGCTGGGTCTCGCCGCCGCCCAAGCGAACGTCCAGGGCCTGGACGAGAACCCGCTGACGAAGGCCAAGATCGAACTCGGTCGACAGTTGTATTTCGACACCCGATTGTCATCCGATGGGACGGTCAGCTGCGCTACCTGTCACGACCCCGATCAAGGGTACGGAGCCCAAACGCAGTTTGGGGAAGGCATCAATGGTCTGACCGGGAATCGCAATTCTCCCGTCAGCTACAACCGCATCGTCTCCGGTCCACAGTTCTGGGATGGTCGCGCGGATTCACTCGAAGCCCAGGCCATCGGCCCCATCGCCAACCCGATCGAAATGGGCAACACCCATGACGCGGCCGTGGCGACGCTGAAAACGATTCCCGGATACAAACTTCAATTCGACAAGGTCTTTCCCGGGACGGGGGTCACGATTGACACGGTCGGCCAAGCAATTGCTGCTTTCGAACGCGTGCTGGTCACAGGACCTGCGCCGTACGATTACTACGAGATTCTGCGCACCATCGAGCGACAATTCGGAGACGAGATTGAAGAGCTCAAAGAGGAAGAACCCGAACTCTATGCCCGCTATGAAACCGCACTGAAGGGCAGCAGCAGCATGTCCGAAAGCGCCAAGCGAGGCCGTGACTTGTTCTTCTCCGATCGCGTGGGCTGCACCGCCTGTCATGCGGGTGCGAATTTCACCGACGAGCTGTATCACAACCTGGGAGTCGGAATGGATGCCGAGAAGCCGGACCTGGGTCGGTATGAAGTCACGAAGAAGGAAGAGGACAAAGGTGCCTTCAAGACGCCAACACTCCGAAATGTTGTCCTCTCGGCTCCCTACATGCACGACGGAAGCCAGGACTCTCTGGAAGAAGTCGTGGAATGGTACAACAAGGGCGGACATCCGAATCCCTATCTGAGCGACAAGGTGAAGAAACTCGACTTGACCGAACAGGAGTCGAAGGACCTCGTCGCGTTTATGGTAGAAGGACTGACAAGCGAGTTTCCCAAAGTCTGCATCGATCGACTGCCCTGAGCCAATCGGTGACACGTCGACGAGTCCTTTTCTCCTAGGACTCGTCGACGTACTGTTCGATCCAAGAAAAAGAGCGAACCACGGATGTTACGGAGAATACGGAGAGGGCACTGATGAATCCGTAGAGATCCGTTTTCTCCGTAACATCCGTGGTTTCATCTCCTTCTTTCGCTGCAGTTTTCACGCAGGGTTCTCTCGCCTGTTCCCACCGCTCCCCAGGCCACATGGATGAGCTCACCGATGGCGTTCTCGGTGTCCGACGTGGCTTCGCTCCGCGCCTTTCCGCGCTCGTCCGCGGCATCCTGCCTGCCATCCTTCCTCTCGGACTTCTTCAGAACAGCGAACGAGCAATGCTCCCTGCGCTTCGCGCCCGATCGCCGCGCGTTTCTCACGATTAGTGAAGGCTGACATTCTGCGCAAAGCGGATCGCTCATTGAAAACACAGCGACCGTAATGAATGTAGGAGTGCACGTGCCAGGAATGCTATTACAGCACACCGATTCCACGCCTGGTTCTAATTGACAGGAACGTTGCCATCGCTAGAATCCGTGCTGTTCTGTAGACGCTTGCATCTGTGAGACTTCAACATGGAAGGTGATTCGTCTGATGCAGAGCAGGATTCTGAGCGCGCGACGTGCTGCTGACGTCGCGACAATTTCGCCTGCTGCCTCGACGGCAAATCTCAAGCGTCCTGGAATGGTTGCCTGGTGTTCCTCCCCGCTTTGTCGACCCTGAGTAACGACGTTCGATCGATCGTCCATGGCGACAATTCATTGAGATGACCCGCAGGAAAGGAAGTCGCTAATGAACCGCATGACCCGTTTGTGGACAGGTGTTGGGTTAATCCTGTTTCTTGCCACGAGTGCTTCCGCAAGCACGATCATCAAGCTGAATCTGGGCTCCGACAGCCTGCCGGACATCGAGCTGGTGGATGCCGTGCTGTCAACGGCGAGCGATCAGTTGGGTGCGACCACCGGCGATCAGAACACGGAGGTTTCTTACTTAGGCGTCTTGTCCGCGATCATGCCGACTCCGGGACCTCATTACTCGATCACGCTCTCGGACGTCGCGATCTCTGGCAAGCCGTCCGTTCTCGGCGGTGGTCTATTCGCCGTTCAAGAGACCGACGGAGGCACGTTCAGTCTTTACGATCCCTCGAACCAACTGTTACTGTCGGGTACCCTCGGCCCGGGAACTTTGACGGGTCCGATTGGAGGCACTGCGACGGCGAGCGTTTTGACGACGCAGTTCGGCGCATTCACGGACGGGGCTCTTTTGCCCGACCTGGTGGCCGGCGGCCTGAGTGGCTCGACGGTTTCTTTCGCGCTGACCAACGTGAATTCCGGGCAAGGACTATCCTTGACGGAAAGCGGAGACCTGGCTGATTTTCGCGCGGACGCCATTGCCACGATTGGCGCCAGCGTGCCCGAACCCGCCAGCGGTTTGCTGTTGCTGCTCGCGTTCGGCCTGATTGGTCGACGAAGACGCTGAGAAACGGCTCAGAAATAACTCCCTCGTTTAACCGCGCGGGCATCGCCCCGCGCGTAGGGAGGAGTCTCTCGCAGCCCGCTGGGCACGCGGTTAAACGAGGGGACGCTTGATTCGAAACGGGCAATTCACTCTTGAGCCAAACCTTCGTCATCGTCGGGCCCATAGCGGCCGCGGTATTCTTCCACCGGGTATTTCTCGGCGTTCTTGACCATCTTCCGCCCGATGGCCTCGGTTAAGTCGACCTCGAGTTCATTGGCCAGTGCGAGAAGGTAGCAGGCCACATCGGCCATCTCCTCGGCAACTGCGGCCCGTCGGCGGGAATCGTGCTTCAGTTCGCGCGAGCGTTCGACCGTCAGCCACTGGAAGTGCTCCATCAGTTCCGCCGCTTCGATGGCTAAGGCCATCGCCAGATTCTTGGGCGCGTGAAACTGGTGCCAGTCGCGAGCGGCGACGAATTCGGCAACCAGCTCCCGCAACTGCAGGACCGATGTGCAGTCATCCGTGCGCGGCTTGGTGTTTGGCATATTCACGGGATTCCTCAGGCAAATCGTCCTCGCCTGACGGCTGCGGGTTAAACAAATAGCCGCCGAGTGAGGTCCGCTTCTGGATCCGGTTGTCGCTGGCCGTAACCTCCGGAAACGTGCGTTCGGGACACGTGCCCCATGGTAGTCCGCATTGACGTTTCCCCACAACCGCCGATTCATTACGATGGCGTCAACTGGGAAAGGCTGGCAACTCTGCCGTCGAATCGGATCAGCAAGGACGCGGGCCGTGATCATCAATCAACTCTTCGTGGACAAGTTCCGAGGCCGGGACACGCTGCGGATTGAGGCTCTCGCGAGCCGATTAAATGTGATTCAGCTGCCGGGCGAGGCGGAGGCGGCGGAACTTCATGCGTTGATCCCGTCTGTTCTGTCCGACGAGGATTCTGCGATTGAACAGGAGGAACCGAACGTCTACGGGGCCTTTGTCGTTCAGGTGGGTGATGCGTCGTTTGAACTTCGGCTCCGCGCCGGTCGGAACGGATCGACGAAGAGTGTGCGGCAGTTGCTGGATGACGACGGCCGGTTGCTTGCTCCCGAGCGTCTGGTGGAGGCACTCAAACCGCTGAATACCCGTGAATACCTGGCGCTGTATACGGATCATCTCGCCCCCGTCACGCGGATCGGGAATTGGCCGCAATGGTTGCGACATGAATCCTGCACGTCGCGGACGCTGGTCGCTCCAAAGTCAGCAACATCGGTGCAGGCGGCCACGGACCGCCGACAAAAGCTGCAGGCGAGGTTGCTCGAGACGCGAAACCAACTCCGAGCACAACACGAAAGTCTGCAACGGACCCTGCACTCATCGAATGAGTCACGGTGCGGCGGAGCCGCAACCCAACGGAGTGCTACCGCACCCGCGGAAACGCCGCCCCCGTCAGTCGCTCAATTTCTTGGTGAGAAAACAACAGTTTCACCGTTAGCATTGCGGAAGGCATATTTTGCGGCTCGGGCCCAGCAGAAAGTGCTCCAGGAACGACTCGAAACGGCGAGGCAACAGCAGCAATCGATCACCACCGCGCTCGCGAACTGCGAGCGGGCGCTGAGTTTGTATGACAATTGGTGCCGCAAGCAGGAATTGGAATCGTCGCTGACGGAGGTCGAGTCATTCAAGGTCCGTGGCGAGCACAACCGCCGCTTGGAGCAGGTGGAACAGCAGATTGTTTCGGTCAGTCGAGAGCTGCGTGCCGCACGCCAACGGCGATCCACGCTCGCCGAGACAGACGCGGTTTCCCCGGAGCCGAACGACGAAGCCTGGGACCGCGTGCTCGAGGCCGGCGTCGAAGCAGTCCGCTGTCAGCTGCGGATCGAACAGACGCGACGGCAGATCGCCAAGCGGAGCCAGAAGATCGACTCACCGGAAGCAACTCGCTCTCCCGATGAACTGCGGAAAATCATCCGCCAGATCCGCAGCGCGGCAGCCGACTGGCGCGCTGCGCGACAACAGTGGCAACAGCGCCGAACGCCGCCCGACAACGACTCGGTGGCTGCCCCGGCGAGCAACCGCCACGAGGCCTCCAATCTCGAACAGAATGAGGCCGCACAGACCACGCAACTGCGGGACGAGATTCGACGAGTTCAGCGTCAGACCCACCATTTGCTGCAACCCCAACTTCTTTCGCGCCCGGCCTTGATTGCGATCGGCCTGCTGTTCGTTGGCGGCGCCATGTGCCTGCTGGCCGGGTTCTTCCTGCACATGCCTGGATCGAATTGGACGTTCTGCCTGATTGGGCTGTCCAGCATGTTTTCGGCCAGCCTTTTGAAATGGAACCTCGAACGGCCCCCCATCGGGCGATTGCGTGCGCAGCGGACGCAGATCGCGGAATTGATGAACCGCATGGAGGCATCTCGCGCACCGGACAACTTGAAACGCTCAGAACCAGACATCCCCCGCTCCCCGTCCGCGGCTCCTCGAACAAACCACGGCATCCGGACGGCAACCGATCAGGCGGCCTGGTCCGAGTTGGTGGCTGCCGAGAAGCGATGGCGAGATCTGCTGCAGCAGTACGAGCTGCCCATGAATCTGACTCCTCGCGGAGTCATTGCGCATGTCCGAACCCAATTGCGGGCGATGGAGCCGGAGCCGACGGCCTCTCTGAAAGAACTGCACGCGGAACTGCAGGTCGACGAAGTCTGGCTGGCGAACTGGCGGCAGCAATGCGGCCAGCTCTTATTCCCTGCGGCGCGGACAAAGGTCTGCGACAGGCAAAGCGAAACCGATCAACGCGGGACTTCGGTTGGTCGTCCCGGATCCTTGGCTGCACCGCCGTCAGCAGACGAACCGGATGAACGGATCCAACAGCTCTCCCCCCAGCAGCTGCTGGACCGACTATCTGCCCATCGCACGCGGTTGCAGCAGACTCAGCTAGAGGCACGGGAGCTGGCTGCGCGCGAACAAGCTCGACGCGACTTGATCAAACTTCAGCGGCAACGGAAACGGCTCATTCAAAAGCGACAAGCGATCCTTGCGGATGCGGGTGTCGAAAGCCCGGAGGAACTGCAGCAGAAACTCGGGGAACTGCGGCGGGCCGAAGAATGGAAACAGGAACTCCAGACGCTGTGCGCGGGGCTCGACCGCCAGATTTGCGAATCCAGTCAACCTCAAGCAATCCAGGAATTGCTGGCGATCCCCAGTCGCGTTGAGCTGCAGGAACTGGCGGACCGCGAGTCGGCCGAACTCGAGCGACTGAACGCCGAAACCCGACGCTTGCAGGAGGAGGCTTCTGTCTTGGACCAGCAAGTTGGCGCGCTGACCCAGCCATCCAACGAACACCGAGTTGGTTGGCAGAGAAAGCAACTCGCCAGACAAATCGAACGGATTGAGCAGCAACTCGTCGCGGTGGATCTGGCCGGCATCATCCAGGCTTCCGTCCAGCCGAGAAGGAAGGCCCAGGAGGAAAATGCCGTGCAACGCGCCACCAAGTGGCTGCGAAGAATCTGGGACCGACCCGAGCTTGACATCGTTTGGGACGGCGACGGCGACGGCGACAACCTGTTGGTGGTTGATGGCGATACGAGTCAAAGACTGACGGAACTGGCCGACAGTGAGCAACATCAGGTCGTTGCCTGCCTGCAAATCGCCCTGATTAGCATCATGGCTCGACGACGGATCCATCTGCCGATTTTGCTGCGGGACACCATCCTCGTTGGGCCCCCGTCGATGGCGCGGCGGTTCGCCGCACTTCTGTGCGAGATTGCCACCTCCGGCCAGCAGATTCTCCTGCTGACTTCGGACACGTCGGTCGCCGCTTGGTTCCAAGAACTGGGAATGCCCACGCTGATCGTCTCGCGCACTCCGCAGCCCCAGCTGACCGAGTCGAAAGAACCGGTGGGCGCGACGGGCTGACCAGGCGCAGGCGGGCGGGACACAGAACCGGTCCGGATGCCGACACGACAACGCTCAACGTGGTCCCTATCGCTTACAAGTTGATGTTTCGGAAGAGGTTGCTACACCCTCCCGCGGCGGAGGTCGTGCGGTAGACAATCGTTTAACCCGTAGCCCCAGGTGAGGTTCGTTTAACCGCGTGGGCAACGCCCCGCGTGCGGTAGCGCGCTTCACTTGTTTAAGGCGAAATGGAAGCGTAGCCACGGGCAGACCTCGCCTGCGGCTACGGGTTAAACGAATAGTCACGTCGTACGGCTTTTAAGTTGTTGATGCAGCGGAACTTATACACCCTCCCGCGCGGGAGGGTCGGACGCACAGCGGCCGGGG
>CAZFWV010000346.1:1274-7259 GCA_964522605.1 uncultured Pirellulaceae bacterium | reverse complement strand
CATTGGGCAATTTGCCACCGATCCTTGGCCCCCAGGGAGCAACGCCCAGCAGCACGCGTCCAATTGTGAAGGGTATCCATAACACAACGAGCACTATGAGCGTGGCGATGATTGCTAAGTGTTTTCTTCTTGTACTTTTCTGTGATTCCGAGGCCATGCGTGTCCTTTCCGTATCACGACGGAGCTCAGCTGCGTCAGCTGCAGCGATTGGTTCCGGCGCCGGAGAGCGAATTGCTCGGCAAGACGCCCCACAAGCGAAGTGAAAAAAGACGATGCAGCATACCAAGCAGCGAGTGCTGGCTGCTTGGTATGCCATTGTCCGCCCCACTTCGCAAGGGGGCATCCGCTGATAAGTCGGACCCGGTCGTCCGGAACCAGTGATTATCCAGAACGGCCTATCACGGACATCGCGGACTGCGTTGTAAGGTCTGCGTCTTTGGCTCGCTGATTGGAGATTCCCATGTTCGCCTTCCACCCCCCGTCCGTCTCGGAGATCGCTACCGACGTATTCCGGTTCTGCTTGTACGCGCCGGAGATTGACCTCCAGTTCAATTTCTTCCTGGTTCGGGACGAGCAGCCGCTTCTCTTTACGACGGGCTACAAGTCGAGCTTTCCACTGCTCCAGAAGGCGATCGCGCAGGTGATCGACCCTACAGAAATCCGCTGGATCGCATTCAGCCATTTCGAGTCCGACGAGTGCGGAGCACTCAACCTGTGGCTCGATGCCGCTCCGCGCGCGGAGCCCGTGTGTAGCCTCGTTTCGGCGATGGTCAACGTCAACGACTTTGCGGTCCGGATACCAAAGGGTATGAGCGACGGCGAAGTATTGAACACGGGCCAGTATCGATTTCGATTCTGCTCGACGGCCCATCTTCCTCATGGTTGGGACGCCGGTCTGCTGTTCGAAGAAACGGAGCGGACGTTATTCTGCTCGGACCTGTTTCACCATACCGGCAACGTCGAACCGCTCATTGAGAGCGACTTATCCGAGCGTGTACGGGCGACCATGCGTCAGATGCAGGTGAGTCCCCTGGCCGACTATATCCCCTATACGCCGAAGACGGAGGGCATTCTTAAGAAGCTGGCCGATCTGAAGCCGAAGACACTCGCGATCATGCATGGCTCCAGCTTTACGGGTGATGGAGAGTCGGCCTTGGGCGCACTGTCCATTGCCATGCGAGAGGTCTTCGGTGGCTAAACCGGATCGACGGTCAACGTAGGCCGACTTGTCTCAAGTGTATGTGTTTAGTCTGCATGCACTGGACAAAGTTTGCTGCGTAGCCGAATTCGTGAGAATTCGGATCCCACCCCCGAACCTCCGAAGTCTCACGACTTCGGCTACATACGGGAGAACTCGGCTATTAATCGCAGTGCAAGCAGGCTAAACACGTACCTCAAGTCGGCCTACAGTCTTGCGACAAAGCCTGGACCGGTACATTCTGCTGCTATTTCTGGCGTCGGCCAGCCGCAAGGAGCAGGCTAGCTAATCCCGCGAGGCTCAGAGCGAGGGCATTCGGTTCTGGTACCGCAAGTGCCGCCGCCTCACCGGGATAGACGCCGCGCTCATAACCGCCTTCCTGAAGGGCAGCCACGAGGTCCGACGTGTTGAACTTCAGGTCTCCATTCCAGTCGCCGGTCGCCCAAGCGGCCGGCTGATCCGTTTCATAAAGCCCGGCCTGCAGCACTGCGACGAGGTCTTGGGTGTCGAATTTGCGATCGAGGTTCGAGTCGCCGACCCAGGTCATCTTAAGGTCGTGCAGCCACTCAATGCGGTCACCGTCAAAATTCACAATGCCGTCCCCATTCAGGTCGTACGCCAGATTCTGCGTGGCGATGCCGACGGAGGCCTGCAGGTCGAGATCGGCAGCCGTCAGCAGCCCGTCACCATCGTAGTCTCCCCGAACGGAGGGCCCTGGTTCGGGCGTCAGCGGGTTTCGGAAATCGACGAACGCGAAGTAGAAGTCCGAATCCAGCAGAGCGAACACATCGCCGAGAGCATTCTCACTTTGCGCCGGGTTATTGATGTCGACCAGTTCACGCGACTGGATCACAAAGTCTCCACTTTCCGACTCAAACTCGTACGACAAGAACGCACGGCCGGGAAGCTCCGGATTGTCGGCCATCGTGCCGGCCACGGAGAGGATCAGCATTCCGTCGTCTTCCGACAACTTGGTCTGACCATCGGCAGCGAGGACGGACAGCGCGTATTCACCCGCGGAGCGACGTGTCAGAGAGAAGTTCGAATCGCCAGCGCCGGTCACGAGTGATCCGTCTGACCCATCAACAAGCCCCCCGATGAGCCCGCCGGCGGAATAGGGTACGTAGAGGAACTGAAAGTCATTCTCGTTGTTGGTGACGACTGTCTGCCCCGTTAAGTCGATGTCATTGTCTTCGCGAACCGAGACGATCCAGCCTCCGTCGTTCGGACTCCCGGCCGCGATGTTCGTGGCGTTGCCACCGTTCGTTGCGGCCACGAACAACATCCCATCGGTGGCCGAGTTGACGTTCGGCAGATCCACTCGTGCGAGAGCACCGGCGAAGATGTCTTCGTCGTCGAGTGGGTACCATTGCACGGTCTCGGGATCCAAATCGAGATTCCCGTGATTGAACGTCGCATCGCCTTCGTCCTGGGGCGCGGCCACCCAGGCGCCCAGCCACCCCTGATCATAGGGAAAGAAGGCAACCCCCGTATCGAAGGACGCTTCATCGGCATTCCCGGCCACGCCCATTTGCAGGTCCGCTGATCCGGCGCCGCCGTTGTCGAACACGCCATCGTTCATGCGGAAGCCCCAGCCCTGCCCCAAATCGGCATTGAAATAGGCCACTCCATGCTTAACTCCCAACGGACTACCACCGACGAGATCCTGTTGATCAACGCCGTTGTGGCGCACCGTTGCCAGCAGTGCACCGCGATCTCGGTTCACTCGCCACGCCAACGTCGTATTGGCGAAAGGTTGTCCATCTGCCAACGGTTTGTAGTCGTTGACATACGCATTCGGTGGATAGTAACTGGGATCTTCGGGGGCAAACGGCCCGATCATCATCGCGACATCGCCCTCGTTATGTCGTGATTCTGTCCAGGCGATGGGGCCTGCCGAAGGAAAAGTCACTCGCAGGTTATTCGAGTTGTTGCCGTCCAGAACGCTGCCGGGAATCGGCGCGATGTTGACGTTGGCCGCCGTTACCAACTCGGGATACGTGCCTGGCAGCGATTCCTCGGGAACCTCTGGGTTCGTTGGAGGAATCGGTTCGGGAGGCTCGGCGAGCCCGACGATCGGCACGAGCAAGAAGGCAAAGACCAGGAACTGGGTTCTTAGATGCCGTGTCATTGTTCTGTCTCCTGCAAGGTCCGTTCGGCACGTTAACTCAACGCTGGCGACGAACGGAAGTTTACCAAATCCGACGAGCCTCGCGTCGTGGTTCCCGAGAAACAGATCAAATCTTCGTCGGATCCTCATATTTCACTCCTCTTCCATGGTTTGCCTGGTCACGACGGGGGACCTCCGCACCGCGAATGAGATGTATGATGGGCAGGAAGCCGGCGGTGTCATTCTGCCGGTGATCGGAAGCACCACGTTATGGTCTGTGGCCCCTCGCATCCTGCGGCAGGTCGTCGTTCAGAACTTGTAGCAACAGACGCCATGAGGAGTGTCGAATTTGGCAATACGGAATTCATCCGAGCGGCCGGAACACTCGCGGACGGATTTTTATCGTCAGCGAATCTTGGAATACGATCGCGATCTGGCTGTCCTCCACCGTCGTAGCATCACGATCTCTCGTCTGCGCGGTGTGACTTTTTTCACGGCGGCGATTGTGCTTGGCTGGGCTTGGCTGGGCGACATTGATCGGCGCTGGCTTTGGGCAGGAGCAGCGGTGGCGTTGACCGTTTTCATCGGTCTGGTCGCGTACCATGAGAAGATCATCGATCGCGCGAACATTATGTCCGTTCGTCGCCGATTCAACCTGCGGCAACTGTACCGCATCGCGCGAGACTGGCGTCGCGTTTCGGTCCCTTCGGTGTCGACCCCAGAGCGGGATGAGGCCGTGGTCAGAGACCTTGATCTGCTGGGTGATGCCTCGCTGTTTCAACTGATTTGTTGCGCGCACACTCCGCTAGGAATTGTTGAGTTGCGCGACTGGCTGCTCCACGGCGCATCCGTGGACGAAATACGTACGCGCCAACAGGCGGCGCAACACCTGGCGGACATGCGGGACTTTCGCGAAGAACTCGACTTGTGTGGAAATCTCGTGGCGGCGAGTGACACCGGGCCGGCGTCTTTTCTGGAATGGGCCGAGAGCACGCCCTGGCTGTCTGCGCGTCCTTGGCTGAAGTGGACGACCAGGATTCTATTGCTCGCCGTCGTCACCACTTTGACTTTGGGTTTCACCGGAGTTATCTCAGCCGTTTTGACCTACATGGTGTTTGTGGGACTGGTACTGATCAACGTGCTCGTCAATGTGCTGTTCACGAGCCAGGTTCATGAGATTTTCGACTCGGTCGACTCCAAACATAACGAAGTGGTGCATTATTATCGGCTCTTTGAACTCGTCGATGCGTTGCCAGAGGATACCGCGTGGTTTGCGCGACTCAAAAGCGAAATGGGTTCAGTGCCGGGGGAATCGCTGCGCCACATGAAGGCCTTAGGCCGGATCATGAAGCTGGCCATGTTGCGACGCGCGGGTTTGTTGGGCGTGCTGCACATGATATTTCAGTTTGCCTTCCTGCTGGACTTTCACGTCTTGTCGCTACTCGAATTCTGGCAGCGGCGCAATGGGTCTCACGTGCGCCGGTGGTTTCGAGCCGTCGGACAGTTGGAATGCATGGCTTCGCTCGCGGCGTTGGCCCACGATCATCCGGACTGGGCATGGCCTGTGCCATTCGAGGACGGCGAAGTCAACCTCGAAGCACGCCAACTGGGACATCCGTTGCTGCCCGATGAGGTGTGTGTGCGGAATGACTTGCGGGTTGGGCCTCCTGGCACGTTTTTGTTGGTGACGGGCTCCAACATGTCGGGCAAGAGCACACTGCTGCGGGCGGTCGGTGTCAATGTCATGCTTGCTCAGGCGGGTGGACCGGTCTGCGCTCGCCAATTGTCCCTACCGCCTTTGGTGGTGGCGACCAGTATGCGGATCCAGGACTCGTTGGAACAGGGAGTGTCGTTCTTCATGGCCGAATTGAAACGCTTGAAAGAGATTGTTGACCAATCGCTGCAATACCGAGCGAACTCCACGACCAGCTTGTTGTTTCTTCTGGACGAGGTCTTGCAGGGAACGAATTCGGCCGAGCGGCATATCGCGGTGTCGCGCGTGATTGGGCGTCTGCTCAGCAACGATGCAATGGGAGCGGTTTCAACTCACGATCTGGAATTGGCACGCAGTCCAGAACTTTCCCCCCGATGCCAGACTGCTCATTTTCGTGAGACGATCCACGGCCAGGGCGCCGAGCGAACAATGTCCTTCGACTACAAGATGCGATCCGGACTGGCGACGACGACGAATGCCCTGGAGTTGCTGCGGCTTGTCGGGTTAGTTGATGAAGCCGGCTAGCCGGGGCTCGCGAAAATGCGATCCGGAGAGACTCGACCGGCGATACGCCTGTTCTATTCACTGCGGCGCGGTCAAAGGTGCTCAGAATACCACGCGAAACCGACAAATGCCGGACTCCCGTCGGTCGTCCTAGTTCATTGACTGCGCCGCCCTCAATAATAGTCCTCCATCGTTCGCGATACGCAATTCTTGCCAGGTACTTCGACAAGTTCTCTGTGGCGAGTCTTTGCCGTCGCTTAATTGATGGCACCGCAGCCAATGAATTCGAACGACCAACGGGAGTCTGGATATCAACAATTTTGTCTCGCCTTCTGTTTACATGCACTGCGCCGTGATGAATAATGGCCTGCCTTGTCGGTCATTACCTCATCGTTCGTAAGGCTCCTCCCTATCACTTCGGAGACCATATGATGGCCCAGAGAATTCACGGTTCAGATC
>CAZFWV010000346.1:0-1174 GCA_964522605.1 uncultured Pirellulaceae bacterium | reverse complement strand
CAGATCATCGTCTCGTTACACGACGAGAATTCATTGCAGCGAGTGCGGCAGGGATCGCCGCGGCATCCGCTGGTCCTTTCGGTCACTCGGTGCACGGTGCAGAACCGCAGTTGCAGGATCATGCGTCCGAGACGCTCGTGAAGCAGCTCTACGACAGTTTGAACGCAGAACAGAAAGGCAAGTGCTGTCTTCCCTTTGACGACCCATTGCGTTCACAGATCGAAGCCAACTGGCAAATCACGAAAGCCCAGATTGGCGAGAGTTTTAATCGAGATCAACAAGATCTGATTCGTCAGATTTTCCTCAAGCTGCACAGTGACGAGTATGCTCAAATAGTGCTCGGGCAAGTAGAACACGACGGTGGATTTGAGAATTGTTCCATCGCTCTCTTTGGCGAGCCGAACACCGGCAAGTTTGAGTTCGTGCTGAGCGGACGGCACGTAACGCGGCGATGCGACGGTGACAGTGTGGCGGGAGCCGCTTTTGGTGGGCCGATTTTCTATGGCCATGCGGCTCGATCGTTTCGCGAGTCGCCGCAGCACGAGGACAACGTCTATTGGTATCAGGCCAAACGGGCGAACGAGCTGTTTCAAGCGTTGGATGGTAAGCAGCGTGAACTGGCACTGCTGGGTGATTCTCGCGGTGAGCATGGAACGGACACCGTCAAGGTGCGGGGCAATTCCGAAGGAATTCGCGGAATTCCCGTCAGTGAGCTTACGGCAGACCAACGGGACTTGGCGGAGAAGGTGATGGAGGACGTACTCAAGCCCTTCCGCGAAGTCGACCGCCAGGAATCCATGAACCTGATCCGCAAGAACGGCTTCGATCAGCTTCATTTCTCCTTCTATAAGAATGAGGATATTGGCGACGACGGCGTGTGGGACGTCTGGCAAGTCGAAGGTCCGACCACCGTCTGGTACTTCCGCGGTGTACCCCACGTTCACACGTGGGTTCACATCCGCGATCAGGCCTAGTGAACGCATACGATTGACATGACACGATGACTCTGCCTTCTCTTAGAACGTGTTTGGAAATACGAAAAACGGAGCTCTCGAGTGTGCCACTGGCTCTGCCAGTGCCGTTGGTACATCGAGAAAAGACACTGGCATTGCCAGTGCTACCCCATTTTCCAAACAGCTTCTCAGACGAATGGCGTATTCATTTGTCTTCTCAG
>CAZFWV010000345.1:0-7274 GCA_964522605.1 uncultured Pirellulaceae bacterium | reverse complement strand
GTTCCTACGCGCGGGGCGTTGCCCACGCGGTTAAACGAGGAAAAATCTTCTAAGCCGTTCCGAAGTTAGAACCGCGGATCCGACGAATCCCGGACTCCCGCTGGTCGTCCTCGATCCTTGGCTGCGCCGCGGTCCGTCGGATGTCGAAATCTCGCGCGGCTCTTTCAAGACGGTCCTTCCTCGCCAAGCGGATCCGGGTATCGGTATTCGTGTCCTTCAAAGTTCCGCAGCACCAGGTCATTGCCATCGCGTCGGACGACGTATTCCGGTTGCAGAGGGATTTTGCCTCCCCCGCCGGGCGCATCGATCACGTACGTTGGCACGGCATAACCGGTCGTATGGCCGCGGAGTCCCTGAATGATCTCCAGGCCTCGTTGAACCGACGTGCGGAAATGTGCCGAGCCGCTGATCGGGTCGCACTGATACAGGTAGTACGGTCGCACACGCATCAGCAACAAGCGGTGCACGAGCTGCTTCATCGTGTCGACGTTGTCGTTCACGCCTTTCAGCAGCACGGTCTGAGACCCAAGCGGGATTCCGGCGTCGGCCAGTCGGCCGCAAGCGCGCCCGACCTCGGGAGTGCACTCATCCGGATGAAGAAAGTGCACACTCATCCATAGCGGATGGTACTTGCGCAGCACACGACAGAGTTCGCGTGTGATCCGCTGCGGCAACACGACGGGCATCTTCGTGCCGATCCGCACGAATTCGATGTGAGGAATACTCCGCAGTCGGCCAAGCAACCAGTCCAGGCGATCTTCACTCATCGCCAACGGATCGCCGCCGGAGATCAGGACGTCGCGAACCTGTTTGGCGCCGCGCAGATAGTCCAGAATCGCTTCCAAGCGGGATTCACTCGGAGCGATCTCGCCGTGTCCCACGACACGCGACCGAGTGCAGTAGCGGCAGTAGGTCGAGCAAAAATCGAGTGCTAGCAGCAGGACGCGGTCGGGATATCGGTGGACCAGACCCGGCACCGGGCTGTGGCCATCTTCCCCCAACGGATCGTCTGCTTCGCCGGGCGTTCGCAGGAACTCCGCGGTCGAGGGGATGACCGTCCGCCGCAGCGGCTGCGATGCGTCTTCGGCATCCAGCAGACTCAGGTAGTAGGGAGTGACGCCCACAGGCAGCATCGTTCCGCCCCGCAGAATCGCCTCCCTCTCGCTCGGAGTCAGCCGCAGCATCCGATCAAAATCGGCCAGCGTGCGAATTCGGTTCCGCGATTGCCAGCGCCAGTCGTTCCACTCGCGGTCACTGACACTCGGGAAGAAATGCTGGCGGAAGGCGCGAGTTCGCGGGTTGCAGGGCTGTCGGCCCGTGGTTCTGCCCAACGCGAGGGCGACGGGCAAAGCATGACCGTTCGAACGGCGGTTGGGTTGAAGCCGTTCCGACCGACGAAGAGAGCCGTTGTTGTGGCAACCGCTCAGAACGGGCAGGCTGTGATCTTCAAGAGAAGGACTCCGATCGCGAGTTGGATGGCCGTCGGCATGACGGTTTCGCGGGAGACTGCTGGAGGTGGGGGGAAAGGAGTAGGTCTCGACGAGACCTGGGGGCTCGTCGTCCGACGACGAAAAACATCCTTCTTCATCGCCACTGCTGTTCATGCGGAGGCTCCTGGAGGAATCAATGGGCGATCCATCGTGGTTTGAGCGGCCGACTCTTCGACGGAATTCAAACCGTTGCATCGCAGCGCGCAGTATTGAACCAAAAGTCGTGTAAAGATCAAGCGGGATTTTGCCCGGGACCTGCAAATTTTCCGGTCGACACGTTTCACCGATCTTCGGTGCCAAATCGACAGCAGCAAAGTTCGAAAAAAACGCTTGCCGAAAGAAACTGGTCGTTCCGCCAACAGCTTGGCGTCGGTTGTTCGTTCGTCTCGAGCTGATCGTACGAAGGCCCCCCTTGACGAAGACACTTGGTCAAGCGACCCTCAAACCCATCGAATCCCAGGCTCCGTCTCAAGACTGTAGGCCGACTTGAGACGAGTCGGCCTACGTTGACCGTGGCGTCTGAGACAAGACTGGGAATCGCATTCGCTGTTGACGATTTCGGAAACGGATGATGGAAGCTTCCAACCGCCGGACGCTCGAACAGGATCGCACACTGGGACTGATGGATGCGACCGGTGTGGGGGTCGGTGCCATCGTTGGGGGTGGGATTCTGGCGCTGACGGGAGCAGCGTTTGCTGCCACCGGTCCGAGCGCGATCTTGGCGTTCGCGCTGAACGGTCTGATTGCACTGCTCACGGCACTTAGCTTTGCCGAAGTCTCCTCGAAGTTCCCGCAGTCGGGCGGAACGTATACGTTCGCCAAGAAGGTGCTGTCGGTCGAGGCGGCCTTTACCGTGGGCTGGGTTGTCTGGTTCGCCTCGATCGTCGCTGCGGCCCTCTATGCGCTCGGTTTTGGTCAGTTCGCCGTCATGGGGTTGACCCAGATCTGGCCGGACGCTTCACCGCCGGCCGGGCTGATCGGTCGTCCCGCGGTTTGCGGCTTTGGCTTGCTGGCCACTCTGGCTTACACCGTGGCACTCACGCGGCGTACGGCGAGCGGCGGTGCGTGGATCAATGTGGGGAAGCTGGCTGTCTTTGGCCTGTTGATTGTCAGCGGGTTTTGGGCGATGCGGATGCGGGATCCTGCGGAGCTTGGTGCGGCATTGCGGCCTTTCTTTGTCGAGCAGGCGGGCGGGCTGTTTCGGGCGATGGGCTTCACCTTCATCGCGCTGCAGGGCTTCGATCTGATTGCCGCCGTGGCGGGAGAAGTTCGTCAACCGGAACGGACGATTCCGCGGGCGATGCTCGTGTCGTTGGGTCTTGCTCTGCTGATCTACCTGCCGTTGCTGCTGGTTATGGCGACGGTTGGTACGCCGCCGGGGCAGAACATCACCGGGCTGAGTCGCCAACATCCGGAAACCGTTGTGGCTGTCGCGGCAGGGAACTATCTCGGTTCCTTCGGTTACTGGTTGGTGACGCTCGCGGGGATTCTCTCGATGCTTTCCGCCCTGCAAGCCAATCTGTTTGCCGCCTCGCGCGTTGCTTGGGCCATGGCGCGGGACCGCACCCTGCCGCGCGGATTGGCTCGAATGAGTGGTCCACAGCGGATTCCTCTGGCGGCGGTCGTGATCACCGCGTTGATCGTCGTGATCGTGTCGCTGTTGCTCTCGAACGTGAACGTGGCCGGTGCGGCCGCGAGTTTGATTTTCCTGATTACCTTCGCTCTGGCCCATTGGATTGCCGTTCTGGTCCGCCAGCGGAGTGGAGAGAACCCGCCACCGTTTCGCACGCCGTGGTTCCCGACCGTTCCTGTGCTGGGGGGAGTTGCCTGTTTGGCGTTGGCCGTCTACCAGGGAATCGCCGTCCCCACGGCGGGCCTGTTGACGCTCGCTTGGCTTGCAGGCGGCGGTGGTTTGTTCCTCGGACTCTTCGCGCGTCGGGCGCGGATCATGGATGCCACGCACGCGGCGCTCGATCCCGAGTTGGTGCGGATGCGCGGTCGAAGTCCGCTGGTGCTCGTGCCGATCGCCAATCCAGACAGTGCGCGCGCCCTGGTTGCTGTCGCCGATGCATTAGCACCGCCGCAAGTCGGCCGCGTAATGCTTTTGTCGGTTGTTGCCGTGGACGAGCCCCGGCGGTTGTCCATCGATCGGCAGCCGCTTCAGCGGACACAAGAAGTCTTGGCCGAAGCGCTTGCGGCCGCGGCCGAGTTGGGGCTTCGATCGGAGGCGGTCGCAACGGTGGCCGTCGAGCCCTGGCCGGAAATTGCCCGCGTGGCCAAAGCGCACCGATGCGAGAGTCTCCTGCTGGGGCTCAGCCAGCTGTCGGACGCGACGGCCGGTCTGCCGCTCGACTCGCTGATGAATCTGGTCGATTGCGATCTGGTCGTGCTCCGCAGCCCGCGCGATTGGCGTCTTGCGAACGTACGTCGGATCCTCGTGCCGACCGCCGGACGAGGTCAGCACGACGATCTGCTCGCCCGCGTCTTGGCGAGTTTTTCGCGCGGGGGCGAACGGCAGGTGACGGCACTTCGCGTCCTTCCCTCGTCGACGTCGGACGGGCAACGGGAGACTGTGGAGCGATCCCTGAAACGAATGGTCCGGGACATTTGTCACGGCAACCCGACGACGGAGGTCGTCCTCAGCGACTCGACCGTATCGGCCATTGCGCAGCGGGCGACCGACACCGACCTGATGATTCTCGGGACTCAGCGCGACGGACGCCGCCGCCTCTTCGGCCCGTTCGTGACCCAGATCGCCCAGGCCACCTCGGTACCTCTACTCCTGATCAGCCGTCGCTCTTGACCGTCGCTTTCCCTCGATCAACCCTCCATCAACCGTTCCGCGGCCTCGATCACCTTTCTCTTGCGTGCGTCATTTGTTACTCTGCACACAACCGGTGCCCTGGGGATGTGGCGGAATTGGCAGACGCGCTAGACTTAGGATCTAGTGGGGCGACCCGTGCAGGTTCGAGTCCTGTCATCCCCACATGCTTTTACTCTTTGGGCAACGGGTGGCTTCGACTGCCTTCGGCGCCGCAGCCCCTTCTGAACCGCCACCTGTGACCGGGTGCATGTCCGCTTCTGCCGTCTTGCGCGGCGGCCGGAAAAGTCAACAGAAGAATTGTGGGGGGAGTCCCTGTTGGACGGCCAGGGGCGGAGGAACTGCAGAGTGACGAACAAGGAATTCCGAGGGTTGAGGGGCAGCGACCAGCGGTCCGGCGGAGATCCGCTGAGACTCCCCGTTCCTCGCGGGTCTTAGCTCGCGAATCCAAAATCTGTCTTCCCCTCAACGATCGGAACTCGTTGCTCGTCACCCTCCGGCTCTTCGGCCCCTCCAAGTCGAAAGCATGCTGGCTGCATCCGCCGCATCCGGAGCATCCAAGCCACTTCCGCAGCGCCCGCGCATGGTCCTCGACCGAATTCGTCCGAGAAGTCGACTCACGATCCGTCGGCTTGCGGGATCGAGGAGACTCAGATCCGACAGGTGAACATCGGGCTTTCCCGCCGACGACAGAATGCGATCAACGCGCCCGAGATCAGCAGCGCGACGGCACTTGGCTCGGGCACGGCGATGGGCTCACGTGGCCCCATCTCATACCCACCACCTTCCAGCGCTTTCACCAAATCCCCCGTGTCGAATACGCCGTCCCCGTTCCAATCGCCTTCGGACCAGCCAGCCTCCTGCTGTGTTTCGTACTCGCCGGCCTCCAAGACCTGCACGAGGTCGCCCGTGTTGAACTCGCTGTCCAGGTTCGCATCTCCCAAGTACGTACCGATCATGTCTTGGACTAGATACCCAAGATCATTCGCGTCGATTGCTCCGGAAGCATCCAGATCGAAAACAGATAGCGTGGAGTTTCTCCGAATGGCCTTTGCTAAGCGATCAATGTCCTGAACTGTCAACTGACCGTCCGAGTCGAAGTCGCCGGGATTCTCCAACCGTGGGCCCAGGGGTTCGTCCAGATAAGCGATCCAGTTTCGACTTGCCTCCAAAAGGGAGCCTGCCCCGTAGAGTACCCGGCGATCGGCGGAGATCCCCTTAACACTCGTTAATTGCCAATCAGACAAGTCGGCCTCCAAACCGTAGTCAGACGCGAGAACCTCCGCGAGGTCGCGGACCTCGTTCAATTCGTCCCAAACAAACGCATGCGAGTCTCCGTCAGAGTACAGTCCTAAGATCAAGTCCCCTGAAGCCGAAATGTGGAGCGCGGCGCTATTTATCGTGGCCTCGGGGAAGCCAGACAACTCGACGAGGCCGTCTTCTTGGCTCCATCGTGTGGCTCGTGTGGACACAGATTGACCATCCGGATCAATGACCGACGATTGCCCAACGAAGATGCTTCCATCTCTCGATACGTCCCCGGCAAGAAAGCCTTGACTGATTGCATCGAATGCCACAGTTCCATTCTCATCCGACCAGACGAATCCCTGCCTATCTCCCTCCTCGCTTTCCATCGATCCAATAACAGTTCGACCGTCGCCGGAGACGCGGAAAGCCCATCCCTCACGGAAACCATCAGGTAAGGGAATGCGGTGTACGCCATTGGCAGTCCAGACGACGGGAACGTCTCGTGTAATGAGCCAATTTGGTTTCTCCTCCTCATACTCGTTCAAATCCACTTCGATCGCCCTGCCAACGATCACCGATCCATCATCGGAAACATCAGATGCGTGCGAGAATTCGAATCCATCCAGATTGTCAAGCGGTTGCATGCCCGTCTCACGCGTCCACCGAAAGGCTCCATTCGCATGAGCCCGGAGTCTGGGGTTTGTACCGAAATCAGACCCAACGTTGGTTCTTCCCACCACAACCTGCCCATCTGGCGTCATCGCATGCGGATAGGACCAATAAACCCAGCTATTCTGAAGCTCCGATTTCAAGTCGCGCAATACGTCATCGAACGAGAGACGGCCCAGCAGCTCAAATCCGTCGTCCAGGGACCAGATGGAAGCCACTTCGTTCGCGGGGTGTTCCGGTTTGGAAGAGCCAACGGCGATGCGTCCATCGTCCGACAACGCAGACAAGCGATCCACGTCCTCAGCGCCAAATGCTTCCTGAAACGAGAGCAGCTCGGCGGCACGGGCTCCCGTGCTGATATGCAGCGTTAAAACTCCAATCAACGCGATCCGATAGCCGCTTATACTCAACACGCTACTTATCCTGGGGACTAAGGTCATCGTCGTTCGTCGAGACGCCTGCTTTCGATTGTCTTGATCGTCTGGTCCCGGCTACCGGTGATGATTCCTTACCGGGGCCTCACCTTTGATTGCCTTCGCGGCTTACCCACGTGCCCTTAACTCGCTCATTGGGTCAGCCAACAATATGCGATGGAAGGCGGCGGTCACACGCAAGCCACCCTCCTTTCCCTAGCGCAAAGGGCCGCCGGCGCGCCTCACAATTCTCTCTGAATTCAGGAAATCGCGATTTTTCTATGCGCGGGGCCCTGGCCCGACTGGCTTAGATGAGACCTGTGGAATCGGACTCACGCGAGAGTGCAAGGTTTTCGTCGGTTGTCCGCAGAATGGAACGCCATGCCCAATTGGAGGGCATCGGCAGAAGTAACACTCACGTACGGGGCTCGCTTGCCGCGTCCCGAGATGCAGGTCGTCGATGACTCAGCACACCGACGATAACGCAGTGCGACGAAACTAACCCGGTCTCCCTTTGGAATGAGTAGGGAATCCGGAGATTCCCCAATGTGCCAAAAGGGAGGCAGAGTCAATATTCCTTTCGGACACATCCGAGATTCGCTCTGGGGTACGCCTCGGACAGCGCAAGAGATT
>CAZFWV010000344.1:0-7281 GCA_964522605.1 uncultured Pirellulaceae bacterium | reverse complement strand
CCTTCGGCATTGGCATGGACCGGGTCACGTTTGAAAAAAACCAACGGCTTGCCGGCGCCGCGGATGTATTCGCCCCACACGGCTTGCATGTCGAAGTACTCGACGCTCATCTCGTCAGCCAACTCCTGCAGTCGGACGGCGTAGGCCGCCTCTTGGCCATCCTGGAGTTTCTCGCGCCAGTCTTCCCCAGACAGTGGATCCGCGGCGCCGTAGGGGCCCGTCATCAGCAGAAACTCGCAATCGGACTTCTGGCGGATCTGTTGGACGCAGTCGCGGATCGAATCGACGTCATGATTCTGGCTGATTCCACCAATGATCACGAGATCAGGCCGCTGCTGCACGACATATCGGTCGATTCTGCCCGGCTCTTTGTAGAACCAGCACCCCGTACCGCCTCGAACACTGACCACGCGCACGATGTCGCACCCTGGATACTGCTGCTCAACCAACTCGTGCCAGCAGGACCGCGCCGTATCGTTGATAATACTGTCACCCAGCATGACGATCCGGAGCGTGCCGCCGTCGCGAAGCCGCTGCATGGTTCGGGGCAAGCGGTGCAGACGATCGGTGGGGAGTTGCACGCGGACCGTCGGTATCTTTTGCCGAGCGGCCGCCATCTCCTCCGGCCGGCGCTCGTTGTGTTCGAAGATGTAACCTCCTTCTCGGCGGGTCCGCATCTGCTGCCAGGCTTGCATCGTACGGCCCAGGATCTGGCGCGAATCGCCGGTGATGCCGTAGCCCTGGAAACCGATCGGCCCTCGGTAGCCGATCTCTACGAGTGACTTCAGCAATTCCGCCACGTCGTAGGATCCGGTATCCAGCGGCTGGATCAGTTGATTCCAATCCATCTGCTTCGTATCGCCCGCGTCGGCTCCGTTGATGGAGACGTAGAACAGTCGCGGAAGAGCTTCGTTCAACACCGGTTTCGGATCGCGATTCCCTTCGACCTTCAGCCAGTGACAGAGGTTGAACGTCGCGCCGACGTTCGGTCGGTCGACGGCGCGCGCCAGGCGGCATCCGTCCTCCACGCGTTCGAGCCAGAACCAGGTGTGCGGATAGAAGGCGATGCGGATGCCATTAGCCTGCGCCAACTCCGCCAACTCGCGCAACGGCGGCAAAACGATCTCGTCGCCGCTGGGGTCGGAGGGCTTCAGTTGCACGCCGTCTCGCGTGACGCCATGAATCGCAATCCACAGATCGGTCCCATGGTCCTTCAGTTGCGGGATCAGCTGTTTGAGTTTCGGATCCAGCGCGGGTTGGGCCGAGTCGAAATCCAATGTCAGATACGTGTTGAAGACTTTGAGGCCTGCTCGCTCAAACGCACGGAGAAACTCGTCGGTCGGGTGGCCGCTGGTCCCCAAGCCGTCGTAACCGAGCTGCTTCAGCAGTGCAGCCTGGTCTGCGGCGGAACGCTCCTCGCCGTCGCGCAGCGCCGTGTCCATTGCGAAGAAGGGCGAGGCATCGGCAGCCAGTTCCTCGACGGCACCGAGGGCGACCGAGGAGAAACGCATGACCGCGAACGCTCCGGTCATGGCGATCGCCGGATGAACGGCTCCGCTGGAGCCTAGAAGACCGAGTAGTACGACTTCGAGACGAATCTTCGGAATGGTCCTTGTCATGGATGCCTCTCTTCCCTTTCGCGTTTGCTCTTATCCACAAATTCCCGAATCAGTCGGATTGCTTCCTCCGTTCCAGTTTCCTTTGCTGTTTACAGGGATCAATTGCCATAGTCGCGTTCCGTGCATTCGAGGTTCGAGGTTGAGCGTTACCGTGCGAAAGTATAACGAATCGCTTGGCCTGGGAAAGAAAGTCCGTCGCCGAGTTGACGCCCGCTGGCCCCTCCGAGAAGGGTCTACCTGCGACGAACGAAGGCATCGAACTCTCCGTTCGACGAATTCGGTTGCGCTCTGCCATCTGTGTGATCGGTCGCGCGGGTGTGTACAATAGACAGCTGTCTCCACGATTGACTGAGGAATTGATCCATGCGTGCGACCTTGTGCCGAACCATCTTGTTTTTGACACTCTGCGTTTGTTGCTCACAGCACAGTCGGGCGATCGAACCCGTGAATCGTAATCTTTCCCCTGAAGCGCGACAGGTCCTCGATTACCTGCAGTCGGTTTATCAGAAGCGTGTGCTGGCCGGTTACAACGTGTATGTCCACACGCCGGACGACTACGAGCAGACTGGAAAGCAAGCCGCGGTTTGGGGGCGCGACATCGAATGGCTGGGTGACGTGGAGCAGGTCGTCGAGCACGCGAAGCGACATCGTTACATCTTAACGCTGCATTGGCATTGGCATTTTGCCGGCGATTCGGCGTGGGGCGATCGACGAAAAACTCCGGTGGACATGAAAAAAGCGGTGACGCCGGGGACGGATGAATACAAGCAGATCATGACCGAGTTGGATGCGGTTGCCGATACATTGCAGATCTTGGAAGACGCGCGAGTCCCCGTACTTTGGCGACCGTTGCACGAGATTGACGGAGGCTGGTTCTGGTGGACCGACACCGAGTCGCCGGAGAATACGGCGGCCCTGTGGCGGCTGATGTACAACCACTTCACGCACGCGCGAAAGCTCGACAACTTAATCTGGGTCTACAGCGCGGGCGTGGGAAAGAAGCAGGCGGATTACCGGAAGCGATTCTATCCGGGCGCCGAATACGTCGATATCTCCGGCATCGACATCTATGGCGTCGACTACAAGACCGCGGATCCCATGTACGCAGAGTACGATCGGGTGATGTCGGAGGTTTCGCCGGGCAAGATGCTTGCGTGCGGGGAATGCGATGCGATTCCGAATCCCACTTTGATGCAACAGGGCAAACTGCCCATGTGGCTGTATGCACTCCCGTGGTGGGGAACACCCGTGCAGCGCCGACCGGCCGATTGGGCGATCATGACGATGCGACACGATCTGATCGTAACGCTCGATGAATTACCGGCCTTCGGCGAGGAGAATATCGTTCCGCACGTGGGGATTGTGAATCCACTCGATGATGGCTCGGCACGCTTCGTCGACGGAGTCGTCCAGGTTGATGCATACGCTGTGGACCGCGACGGGCAGATCCAGCGAGTCGAATTCTATGCGGATGATCAATTGATTCAGACGCGCGAGACCGCTCCTTTCCAATTCACTTGGTCCGATCCAGAGCCCGGTTGCTATAATCTGACTCTTGTCGCGGTCGACAACAGCGGGGCGCAAACGCGGTCCAACAAAGTCCGGGCAATCGTCGGACTCGTCGATGTCGCTCAGGGCAAGCCGGTGGTTGCGTCGTCAGGTGAGTCTGCCGGCGATGCGGTCGACGGCGATTATTTCTCCGAATGGACCAGCGAGAGTAACGACGCGGAGTGGATCTACGTCGATCTCGGCCGAGCCTATCGCATCGATCGCGTGAATCTGCTCTGGGGTTGGAAGATTCATGCGGCCGACTTTGCGATTGATGTTGCCATCGGAAATCCCAAAGCTGCCGTTAGTTGGACGGAAGTTGCGTCGGTGAAAGACCGTGCCTATCAGACTTGGGAGGCGACGGATCGGATTCGTTTCGAACCTGTGGATGCTCGGTACGTACGCTTGCGAGCCTCGAAGCGGGCCGGACACCAGACTTGGGCCGGCTACAATCTCTGCGCGATCGAAGTGCCGGTCGCTCCCAGCGTGGCAAAGTAGTAACCCTCGAAATCAGGTGTCAGTATGCAACTCGAACAGCAGCGGCCGTCGCGGATGCGGCGAGTGTTACTGGTGCGATTATCGTTTCTTCTCGGGTGGATGTTGTATCCGCTTCACACTCCGGCCGCCACACCGGAAATGATCCTGTACGACCTGACACCGTTGCACGACGCACAACGAGTTCTCGTGAATCCACACAAGGGCTGGTATCACCATTATCCGGACAATCACATCGATAAGTACAAGATCGCGCGCGATGAGGATCTGCGGGACTTTCCTGGGATGGATCATCTCTACATTCGCCTTGCGTGGGCTTACATGGAGCCTCGCGAGAAAGAGTACAACTGGGATGTGATTGATCAGATCATCGAGAAGTGGACCGCCCATGGTCTGGGGATATCGTTTCGCATCAGTTGCAAAGAGACGAGCACGGACCGCATCGAGCAGCAATTCGCGACGCCGCGCTGGGTGATGGAGGCGGGCGCGCAAGGGGGGTACTATCGATCGGGCAAACCGACCGGGCCGGATGGTCCGTGGGAGCCGGTCTTCGACGATCCGGTCTATCTGGAAAAGCTCGATCAGTTTCTTGCCGCTTTCGCGGCGCGTTACGACGGACAGCCGTGGCTGCGTTATCTGGATATCGGCAGCATTGGTGATTGGGGGGAAGGGCATAGCTGGTCCGGCAGCCAGAAGGAGTGTGGATTCGCCGCACGCAAGAAACACGTCGATCTGCACCTGAAGTACTTTCCGCAGACCCAGCTTGTTGTGTCCGATGACTTCGTGTTCGCCCTCACGGATCCGAAGGAGCGACAGGAGTTGCACGATTACGTGTTGTCGCATGGCATCAGCTATCGCGATGACAGTATCTTGGTGAATGGATATCTCGCGGGCCACAGCGATACATTCACCGTGCGCAGCCCCGAATTCTTCGCTGACGCGTTTCTTAAGACTCCAACGGTCTTTGAACTCGAACACTACAGCTCCGTCAAGCGACAGGGGAACTGGAACGCGGGGCCGGAATCGGCTGCCGCAGAGTTCGGACAAGGCAAGACGGGTGAGGATTATTTCCGGGGCGCTTTAGAGCTTCTGCACGCGACCTATATCGGCTACCACGGATATGCGCACGAGTGGCTGGCGGACAACCCGGAGTTCACGCGTGAAATGCTCAACCGCTGCGGCTACTGGCTGTTTCCTATGACCGTAGAACTGCCAGCGCGTGCGACGGTAGGGGCAAAGGTTCCGTTGATTGTAAAGCTCGAAAATCGTGGTGTCGCACCGACCTACCACGCCTATGAGTTGCGAGTGAAGCTGTCCGCCGACGATTCGAAGTGGCAACATGTTGTCGCATATGCAGACCGATCCTGGTTGCCGGGCAAGCCGATTGTGCGGCAGACGGAATTGCTTTTACCGGCCGATCTTGAGTCCGGTGATTATCAGCTTGCGATTGGACTGTTTGACACGAGTGAAGCGACCGCACGGCCGGTGGAGTTGGCGCTCCAAGCTTCGATTCGGGATTCGGACGGCTATTATCGCGTGGGTACGCTGACGATTGCGGCGGAGTAGAAAAGGTTGGGGCTGCTGACGAGCCATCACCCGTGCGAGGATCCGCGGATCGGCTACGGGTTCGCGCGCCTGGTTTTTTTGTCGCCGTTATTCGCGTGCCGCGGACGTATTGGCTGGAGGCTGAAAGTACCGGGCGATAATCTCAGCCAACACGGACTCCCGGACAATATTGGCGTGAACCGTAATCAACTCAAGAGGTCACTGGCAAAGCCAGTGGCACCCAGTCCAATCGCCACCGAAGGCTACGCTGCGATTCAATATGCCAACAGTCCAGCCAGGTAGAAGAACAACTCAACCCTGCGGCATGATAGAATCCGCTCCGCCTGACAAACAACTCACCGTTAGCAGTGCAGAGTGCCGCAGCGGGGAATGTGAGGTGGGTTTTTTATTGCGACGCGAGGGGGCGAATCGCGAAACGAGTCGTCACGCGATGCGTGGTTAGTCGCTATAATGCTGCCACGAACGATCCGTCTTCTCGTTACTCATTGCGGACAAGAATCATGAAATCGATCGCGTTCCTGGTGGCGGTGTGTTGCGTGGTGTCGTGTGTTTGGGGGGAAGAAGCAGAAGGCTTTCGATTTCCGCGTAGCTCGCCGGAATCACAGGGCATCTCGTCGGCAGCAGTTCTCGACTTCGTTGACGCGGCAGACCGGGAGACGCCCGAGATGCACAGCTTCATGCTGGTGCGGCACGGGCACGTGGTGGCCGAATGCTGGTGGGCTCCCTACGATGCGAATACGCGACACGCGCTCTACTCGCTCAGCAAGAGCTTTACTTCGACGGCCGCCGGCTTTGCCATTACGGAAGGCAAATTCGCGCTCGATGATCCCGTCGTTTCTTTCTTTCCAGACGATGTGCCTCAGCAGCCTGGAGAGCATCTCCGGGCCATGCGCGTGCGACATCTGTTGAGCATGTCAACCGGACACGAGAGTGAGCCCCGGGTTGCGGCGAGCGATGCTCCCTGGACGAAGACCTTCTTAGAGCATCCGGTGCCGCATCAACCGGGAACGCATTTTCTCTACAACACGCCTGCCACGTACATGGTGTCGGCGATTGTGCAACGGCAGACCGGCCAAACCGTGTTGGACTACTTGAAGCCACGACTGTTCGAGCCGCTTGGGATCGACGGTCCAACGTGGGGAACGAGCCCCCAGGGGATTTCGCTTGGCGGTTATGGATTGAGTGTACGGACCGAAGACATCGCGCGCCTGGGCCAGTTGTATCTGCAGAAGGGAATGTGGAACGGGAAACAGTTGCTACCCGCATCGTGGGTCGAAGCCGCGACGTCGAAGCAGGTCGCGAATGGCGACAACCCGAACAGCGATTGGAATCAAGGGTACGGATTCCAATTCTGGCGATCGCGGCACAATTGCTTTCGCGGCGATGGAGCGTTCGGCCAGTATTGTGTCGTGATGCCCGATCAGGATGCGGTTGTGGCGATCACCAGCGCCGTCAAAGACATGCAATCCGTGCTGAACCTCGTTTGGGACAAGCTTCTGCCCGCGATGCAGGCAGAAGCTCTTCCGGAAGCGGTGGATATGCAAGAGCAGCTGCGGAACAAACTTGCCTCGCTGGTCGTTCCGCTGCCGACGGGAGACGCGTCGTCACCGCTGGCGAACACGGTTTCCGGCAAGCGATATCGACTTTCAGAGAACGATTCGGGGATCGAGTTGATCGGCATCGAGAGCGAATCCGAGGGGGACGAAACCACACTTCTGATTCGTAGTGACGGAAAGGATCGTAGGGTAGCATGCGGTGTCGATCGGTGGATTCTCGGGCAACTCGCGCTGGGCTCGACCGAAGAACAGCCGGTTGCTGCCTGTGGAGCGTGGACATCGGAGGATACATACACGGCGAAGATCTGTTTCCGTGAAACGCCCCATTGTCTGACGATGGACCTGAAGTTTGAGGATGCGAAGTTGACGCTTGACTCGGAAATGAACGTTATGTTCGGTCCGACGAAGCGCCCAACGCTGGCTGGGCGCGTCGAGCCCTGATTCGACTGCAGAAACCACCAGCGATGCTGGTGCGAACCAATCAGGCTCCGCCGTTT
>CAZFWV010000343.1:0-7345 GCA_964522605.1 uncultured Pirellulaceae bacterium | reverse complement strand
AGGAAGCGGAGAAGCAGCTCAAACAAGCCGTCATGATCGACCGCACACAGCTTGGTCCCTGGCAAGCCCTCTTCGCGTTCAGCGTCACGAGGAATCAAGAGCTCGCGAGCAAGATTCAGCAACAGATCGAAAACATCACGGACAATCTCCCTCCCCTACAACGAGCGACACTGCTGGCGCGCAACTTCCAACGACTTGGCAAGGTCGAAGAGGCCGAAAAATGCTACGAACGCGCAGCAGAAGTAGAACCGAACAACGCGATCCCCCACTTACAGTTGGCCGCCATGCGGTTAAACCGTGATCCGGTCGCGGCGGAAGCCAGTCTGCGGCGCGCATTGGAAATTGATCCCTCGTTGGCACTCGCCCGCCAAATGCTCGCCACATTGCTCGCCTATCGCGGCGGTCAAGCAGAATGGGAAGAAGTGCAAGAGTTAATCGGCGGCGATCAGGCTGGAACCTCAAATCAACCAGCCGACTTGCGTCTGCGAGCGGTGCTGCTGATGCAACGCGGTGGCGTGGAGAACCTTACCGAAGCCCGAAAAGCGCTTGAACAACTGTTAACCAATCCGGAAGCAGTCGCTCCCGGTGACCACATGCTGTTGGCCACAATCTATGAAACGGAAGGAAACCAGGAAGGGGCAGCGAAAGAATACGAGGCTTTCGTCACTGCCTCCAATTCAAACCCGCGAAGCTTGTTTGCCTATGCGAATTACCTGCTGCGACAGGGACAACGTGAAGCCGCTTCGCAGTGGTTGGAGAAACTCGACAAGGCCACGGGACCCGATGCGCCGCTGGCCGATCGACTGATCTACCTGGAAGGCAAAACGCGATTGCTGGTCGACGAGGGCAAAGCCGATGAAATCGGACCGATGCTCGAGGATTTTGCGGCGAAGCGAGAGCAAGCTCTATCGCCTGATGAAAAAAATGAACGCGTGCTGCTCTATAACGGCATCGGTCAGCTCTATCTGATTGCGAACGACTACGCCGCGGCAGAGCCGTGGTTCCGCAAGCTCGTCGAACTCGTACCCGAACGCGTGTCGCAACTAACCCGGGTCCTCGCGTTGCAGAATCGCCACTCGGAAGCAATCGACCTGATTCTCCCAGAAGTCTCACAAGACAGCCTACCGTCACCACAGACCCTGTTCACGATCACCGACATCCTGTCGGCAGGCAAACCCGCGGCCGAAGTGTGGGAGCGCGTCGAGCCGATCTGGCAGCGAGCTGCCGAAGCGTCACCCGACAATCTGGCTCTGCCGGCCCTGGCGGCGACCGCCCGAGCCATCCAGGGACGAAACGACGAGGCAATCGCAATTCTGGAGAAAGTCAACCAGCAAAAGCCAGACCAGGTGATGATCTTGAATAACCTGGCAACCCTGATGGGACAAAAACCTGGCAGTGAGGAACAGGCTTTGCAGTATATCGAGCGTGCAATTGAAATTGCCGGTTCGCAGCCGGCTCTACTGGATACAAGGAGCCTAGTACTGGTGGAAATGGGTAAACCACAGGAGGCCGTTCAGATTTTGCAACATCTTGTTTCCGTTCCGCGACCTGACCCGCGAGTACTTTTCCGCCTCGCAGTCGCTCACTTACGGGCGGGTGCGCCGGCCGACGCGCAAACGGTCTTTTCCCGCGCTCTGGCCCTGGGGCTGGAGTCCCAAGTACTAACTGTCCGAGACCAGGAGCTTGTCCAAGAATTACGAGCTTTGGAACCACCGAATTAACTCGTAAGGTTTTCCCCCACCGACGCCTGCACCGTAAGAATCTTGAATTCCGGACAGCCCTTGTTAAGCTGAATGGGTTCCGCAGGATGTGGCAGAGCGCGATCGGGGTCAACGGATTTTCCCATTTCGAAACAAACGACTCCGGATCTGATTGACTCGATGCCCGTACGACTGATCGCAACGACCGTGTTGATTCTGGCCGCGACCATCTTTTGCGGCTTTGTTCAGGGCAAATGGACCTATCGCTGGGGCGCTCCCAATCGCGTCGTCGCCGAAAGCGCCCTGGTTTCGAGCGTCCCCAAAACGATTGGCCCCTGGCGAATGGTGTCTGACAATCCAGTGTCCGAAAAGGTGCTCGAAACGCTGCAGTGCACCGGGCACCTCTTTCGAACCTACGTCAACGATGAAACCCAGCAACAGGTTCAGGTGGCGATCTTGATTGGACCGGCGGGTCCGATTTCCGTGCATACCCCAGAAATCTGCTATAGCAGTCTCGATTTCGAGCAAACCGAAGTACGACGCGCCGTGAGCATCGACCCGTCGGAGTCGGAGGAGACGAGCAAGCCGAACGAGAGTTCTGCTAGCACGAACGAATTCTGGGCACTGCCTTTTCGCACGACGGATGTTCATGCCGCCCCTATGTCAGTCTTCTATGCATGGAGCGCGGGCCAGGAGTGGCAGGCAACGGACCAGCCGCGACACTCATTTGCGGGTGTTCCAAATCTTTACAAGATCCAGCTCTCGGCACTCATGCCGGGCGCCGGCGTACTCGGGACCTCCTCCGATCCCTGTTACAGCTTTCTACAAGACTTCCTGAAAACCGCGTGGCCCTTGAAAAATCGGGCCTCTTGAATACAAAACTCACTGCAAGGATTTGCTGACAAGGAGTTGCCACGGTGAGCTTAATCGAATCAAGTATTGAAGCGATTCCCTACACGACAGGCGAACTGGACGAACCAGTTCGCCGCGTCCGCCGGAAGGAAGCCGTTATTCCATCGTCGTATTTTCGGTGGAAACCGATTGCCTCTCGAATCACTGCCGCGATCCTGCTGATTCCGGCTCTGCCCATGATCGCCGTCCTGATCGCCCTGGTGCGGATGACCTCCGAAGGCCCCGGGATCTTTTCACAGGTCCGCGTCGGCAAGGGTGGCAAACTGTTCAAGATGTACAAGATCCGAACCATGCGAAGGGACGCCGAAGTGAATTCGGGGCCCGTCTGGTCCAAGCCCAACGATTCCAGGGTCACCGCCGTCGGTCGCTTCATCCGTGAACGGCACATGGACGAACTGCCCCAACTGTGGAACGTCGTCCGCGGTGAGATGGACTTGTTTGGCCCGCGGCCGGAACGACCTGAGTTCACGGAGTTTCTATCCAAGGCAATTCCGGGATATGCCGAGCGACTGCAGGTCCTGCCAGGAGTCACGGGCCTGGCCCAGATCAACCTGCCACCCGATCAGGACCTGGACGATGTCCGGCGGAAAATCATGCTGGATATGGAATACATCCAGGACGCCGATTTCTGGCTAGACACTCGCATGTTCCTGGCAACTTTCTTGCGGTTAACCGGAATTCCCGGTGAAGCTGTCATGCGATGGGCGGGCGTCGAACGAGAAGTGCATCTGCCGGAACATAAATCGGAAAAGCTTCAAACCGTCGAGGCAAGCGTTTAAGACTTGAACGTGGGCGCACCACAACGGGTACACATCGCGCCGGGGAGCTGATGATTCAATTTTCGTAAGCTCACCCACCTGATTCGTTAGATTCGTACCGCAATCTACAGGGCTGAATGGGACAACCACCGAGTTGTGCTGTTCAGCCCTCTTTTTTTGACTTGGATCTGGACGGATCGTCTCCGGGATTAATCAAAACAGGAAAAGAGTGACCACGGATCTGACGGACGAGACGGATATCCACGGATCTGTGCGTGCTCATCCGTATTCTCCGTCAAATCCGTGGCTAGCTCTCTTACTTCGGTCCGGCACGAACGCAATGCACCCTCGCTTGTACCTTTCGTCGACCGCCGCTGCCTTGCCTACGCCGTCCACGGCCCTCTCCGTGTCAACCGGCCTTAACACCGCGTCTTTCCGCGCTCATCCGCGGCCATATTCCCTGCATTCCCTCCCTACCAATGCTCCCTCCTCATCGTTTCCCGTCGGACATCGCCCAACCCCAGCTACCACACAGCCCACATGGACCCCATGCCGCCCACCACGCCCACCCGCCTTTCGCTGGCGTTTTCCATGCATTTTACTTATATTAATTTGCCGAAAAACTTCGCCCATCCTGGCGGAACTGGTTCAGGTTTTTCCCTACCCATGTTAAATTGTGGACCTATTTGAAACTGGAGGATCCTATCCGGTTCGTTGAGGTAGAGGCCGGTTCTCGGCCTGGATCTGGGAGTGAATGATGCAGGAACCGGTTCGGCTAATATTCCTACATCAGAATTGCCTTTTCCGACAGCTATTGGTTCAGGTGTTTTCTGGTGATGATCGGTTTGATGCAACCGACATTGATCACGTGCGCCCTGACCATTACGAGCAATTGCTGTCGATCCACCCAGGCGTTGTGTTGCTCGATCTGAGCCTACCCGAAAAATTGGCTGTCCATTTGACGGCTTTCGTGCGCGAATACCTTTCGGGCACCAAGGTGATCGCACTTGTCCAAAACGGTCGCCTTTCAGAAGACAGCGAGGCAACACTGCTCGAATGCGTCGAAGCGGGTGCGCACGGATTCGTACTCGAGGAATCCTCGCTGCAGGACTTGCAGGACGCGATCGACACGGTCCTGCTGGGTCAGCGGTTCTATTCGCCGACGATTGTGGAATCGATGTTCGATCAGCTGGCCAATTTTCCGCGCGAAACGCGGTGGCGATCGCACGTGCAAAATACAACGCTGACCAAGCGTGAGCTGGAAGTGTTGCGATGGATCGCCGAAGGGTTAAGCAACAAGCAGATCGCGCGGAAGTTGTGCGTTTCGCTCTACACCGTGAAGAATCACGTCCACAACATTCTCGAAAAGCTGCAGGTCCCAGATCGATCGAAGGCGGTGGAACACGCGATCGACAATCAGTGGTTCCGATCCAATACCAGACGCGATACCGACAGCAGCTCTAACACGTATGCTCTTGGCAATCGTCTTGATCTATCCGAAGTCCGGCGTGCGACGCAGCGGGGATCTTAAGCTTTGTGATTCATCCCTTGTCACGAATCATGACACAGGGGGAGCTGGCTTTGCACATCGGGATTCGGTTCACGTAACGGCGCGAAACAAGCCATTCTGAGCACTGAAGGTGCGCCCCGATGACAGCCTGGGGCAAGAGGACGCATGTCCTAGCAGCCCCAGGAACCAATCGGCGTTCCGCGACCGTCGGTCGAGTCCTCGACGGCATTCACCACCGCCCGCCAGCCGAGACCGAAACGAACGAGGCCCGACGGCGGCTTCTTTCGGCCTCGGCTTTCCGCTGCTCGTACCCCGACCTAAGGACTCGGCCGATTCCGTTCCTCGCAAACCTACCCGGGGCAGCACAAAGGCTCGCGCTGCTCGCCTTTGCTCGCCCCGGGCTGTCATCGGATCGCACCGTTGGTGCTCAAGAAACCGGGTGTGTCTCGATCCAGTTGACTGGCCTGCTGGGGCATCGCTGCGCTCTGTCCCAGCCTCCCCGCGAGAAAAACAGTTTTGAAATACGCACCAGTGCCACAAACTCCCGTCCGGGAACGGGAGGATCACGCGAGCCTTCAGGCGAAAGAGAGACCACCAATTCTACGGAGGAGACGGATGCTCACCGATCGATCAGTGCCCATCCGTTCCATCCGTCGCATCCGTGGTTACCTCCCCAACTTTGGTCCGAGACAAATGCGCCACCGCCTCGTCCGCTACATCGTCAAAGAGCCCCGCGCCGCAGTGAAACCTCCACCAACTCGGCTGCCTCTGCCGTGATCAGCACGTCGACGCGCAAGCCCATCACGAGTTCCGGCGCGTCCTCCAGCTCGATCCAGATCTGCCGGACCTTGGTGTCAAAACGTTCCGTAGGCTGATCGGTCCACAGTTGCTTGCGGGTCATGTGGGGACTGATCTGTTCCACTCGACCGGTGAACTCGCGGCCGGGAAGACCGTCGGCCATGACGACTGCACTCATGCCCACATGCACGCGAGCCGCATCGAGCTCCTCCACGAACGCACGGACGCGAGTGCGACTCGTGTCGGCCACGATCGCGGCGGGGCCCGTCGCATCCGGTCCGGTCAGCTCGCCGGCATCGAGGTTAATCTCCAGCACCTGACCTCGAAGCGGCGACTTCAGCTGCGTACGCTCCAGCTGAATCTGCGCTAACTCCAGCCGCGCTCGAGCTGCCTCAACACGCGCGACAGCCATCTGCAACTCATCTTCGCGCGGCGGCGCTTGCAGCAGGTCAACTCGCGCCTTCGCCGCCGCAACCTCAGCCTGCAGCGTCAGGAAGTTCGCGTGCCGGTTGTCGGCTTCTTGTTGCGCAATCGCGTTGTCGGCGCGAAGCTGCCGAATTCGCTCCCAGGCGGTTTCGGCGTTCTTGAGCTCAGCCAACTTCGCCTGGTAGAGCGATTCCGCCTCGGTGCGTTCTTGCGGTCGAGCTCCATTCTTCAGCCGATCGTATTCGGCTTGGGCGAGACGCAGACCGGAGGCGGCCAGCGCCACCTCCTGACGGTATTCCCGGTCGTCTAAACGCAACAGCGCCTGGCCTTCGTCGACCATCTGACCTTCGCTGACCAGTACCTCGGCGACGCATCCGGACAACTGGAACCGAAGCTCAGCATTCGGCTGACTGCCCTCAACGCGACCGGAGGCAAAGATCTGGGCCATGCCATCGTCGGTGACGGAGATGTCTCGCGTCGAACTCGGGGGTTTTTCTTGCGCGGAGTGTCTTGCGACGACAAATCCGACGACGATGCACAATATCACTGCCAGGGCGACCGGCAAACAGAACAAACGTGAAATCGAGGGTGTCTTGATCATTGGTGTGCTCACGTCAGGGCAGCAGAACAGGGCTTCTGCAAAAGCCTAGAGTATGTGTTGGTGATCAGCGGGTTCGTCCCGTCCAAATGCACGAATTTGACCCCGCTCCCTCTCGATCCGGCACCCTCGTCTCAGGCGTCACATTCCGACCCATCGCTGCAAACCGAAGAATCTCGCCCTCTCTCTCAACTCTCCTCTCTCTGCGGCCCCCTGCGCCTCTGTGTCCTCTGCACCGCTAACAGGTAGTTTCTTGTCGGGCGGCGCAAATTGCGCCAAGGGGAAGGGTGGCTGGCGGCTGAACGTAGTGAAGCCCCAGCTTTCCCGCAGCCGGGGCATCGCTTCGCTCTGCCGCCGGCCACCCCATCCCCTTTGGTTGCGGCCCTGCCGCGCTGCGTTTTCCTTGGGTTGAAGAAGGTTGAAACGCAGAGGACGCAGCGCGGTTTTCGGCCGCAACCAAAGGGGGTGCTGCCGCACTCGGCGCAATTGGTGTGCCACTGGCTTTGCCAGTGTCTTCTTAAGTCGAGGAAGAGCACTGGCAAAGCCAGTGGCACCCAGCGTTTTGCCTGGGTTGACGAAAGTTGAAACGCAGAGGACGCAAAGGCGCAGAGTGCCGCAGAGAAGAAGAGTCGAAGAGGAAGAG
>CAZFWV010000342.1:0-7357 GCA_964522605.1 uncultured Pirellulaceae bacterium | reverse complement strand
CTGCCGCATGATCGAATTCGCTTGCCCCGAGAAGAAACTCACCGTTAGCAGTGCAGAGGACGCAGAGGTGTTTGCCGCAGAGAGTTGGAAGTTGGAGGTTCTGGTGACCCCGCGAGTCATTTAGCGTGAGGGAACAGGCAGTAGTTCGATCGGGGCTGTTTCCTCGTCCACTGGTGTGGCCTGCTGATCATTCGCCGATGGCTCACGAATCAACGTAATCTGCTGCCCCGGAAGCGGATGGTGATACAGATGGTACATCAGCTTGGAGGGTTTGACCCACGTGGACAAACGACCATAAGTTGGCCCTGCGTTTGCTGGATAGATCGTGTTGGCAATCGGTTGATAGTCTGGATCATTGATCTGCGGCCAGTAGCCCGATTCGTCCAGCTGCATCAATTCCAGATCGAGGATAAAGCGAGCGCGCTGGACGAGATAACCGATCCGCGAGTTAGCGACCGCACTGAGCGCCTCGCGGGACGCCTGTAATGCATCCAGGAGGTCTGTTTCTCGCACGGACTGAATGCCCAGATCCAGCTGCAACTGGACGCTGATCGCCTGTTCGGCAGCGAGCGCGGCTTGCGTCACGCTGATCGGATACTGCACACGGTTCTGCTGCAGATTTCGCAACTCGTCGCGAATCTCAAACTTGATCGTATCCTCAAACTGCATCAACTGGCGGCGCTGGGCTTGATATCGAATGAGCGACTCCCGATACCGATTTCGCTGCGCCCGACGGTTCAAGGGCAGGTCAAGTGAGAGCCGCACGTCGGTTCGGCTGTCATCGAAATCAAAGTCAAAAGGAAGGTTCCGATCGGTACGAAGTGAGTGACTGGCACTCAGATTCAGCACGGAACGCAAATCGTCTCCGGCCAGCTTCACACGACGCCAACTGTCGGCCAGCAAGCCTCGTTCGTTCATCAGATCGAGACGCTGCACGAGCGCGGTTAACATGGCATCGGTGACTTCCAGTTCCACCTCGGGCAATCCCATTTGGGAATTCGCCATCAACTGCTCTGTTGTGCTCAGCAACCGGTCGGTCAACCCGATTGTTTCTTCCAGCCGTTGCTGCTCGGTCGGCTGGGCACCTTGCCCGAGGAGTCGCCAGAGTTCGTCAACCAGTTGGTCCACGTCGGCCAATAGTCGCTCCGCATCGGCCAACAGCCGATCCAATTCCACCTGTTCGCCCTGCAGAATCTGGGCAACACTGGCCTGCTGTTCCTCTTGTCGTTGCTCGGCAGCCCGCAATCGTTCGCGGTAAGACTCCAGTCCGCTCACGGATTGACTTTGGAGCTTTTGCAGTTGACGACGCGCGAGCTCAATCTGCGCACTCACGACGTCGGTCGTTCGTCGGTAGAGCAGGATCACCGGTTGCGGAATTGCGGGATCACTGGCCCGTGCCAACTCACGCCGATTCCGCTCCACCTCGACAACTGCCTGGTCAATACGAAAATCGACGAACAGGTCCGACAATTCCTGCGGTGGCGGAGTGTCCGGGTCCAGACGTTGTCGCAATTGGACCCACTCGAGAAGGCGTTCCGTCAGGAACACATCGGCATTGAGCAACTCGCCGCGTTCAACCTGCGCAGTGTCTCGCTGCTGCTCCACTCGCCGACGCCAGCGTTGAACTCGCTCGGCCGCCACCTCGATTTCGTCCTGCAGAGTCAGTTGTTCCAACTCCGTCAGATTGATGTCAATCGTCTGCTCTGTCGGCAAGCCCATCGCCAGTTTCAACTGATCGAGCGCCCGTTCTAACTGGTTGCAGGTTTCAATGACATTTCGTCGCCCCGAGAGCAAGCTTTGCTCGAATTGATCCACCGCGACCTGGTTCGGTGCATTCTGAACTCCGGCGAGCACTTCCGATTGCGCCTGTCGCACGGTACGCACGAGCGAAAAATAGTTCTGCGAATCGATTTCGATATTTCGATAAATCCGCAATATGTTGTAGTACTGCGATGCCAGATCGAAGAAAAACTCCTTGCGGAATCGGATGAAATCTCGAGCCGCATAGACGAGATCCCGTTCTGCCTGCGTGATGGGCTCCAGCAGAATATCCCGCTGCAGGACCTGTTGAGTGAAATCGAAAAGCAGTTCCGACCCGACATCATACGAGAATCCGTCGGGACCGTTGTATGTCAGCAGGACGTCGTTTGCGAATCGAGCCAGAAACTGGGCACCGGTCGCAAAAGTCTTTTCGATTTGAAATGAACTAGGAATCCCCAACGTGTTGACCGTCTCTCCATCAAACCGCGAATGAAGGTAATTGACATCCGCACCGTTGCCGAACGGAGAAAACTTCAGCTCGTACTCGTACCGCAGCAGCGAGACCGCCAGTGCCGCGGAATAAAGCTGCTCTTTCTCGGACTGGTAGCTGCGGCTGTTCCGCCGCGCCAACTCGACGATCTCGGCAAGCGTCCAACCTTCCGACGACTCGGGCGCAGCGATCCATTCGGTTGCGGAATACTCGCGTCGGTATTCTGCACGCACACTCTCGAATTCGAGCATCCGCTGGAGGCACGAATCGGGGATCGAATTCCAATATTCGGCGGGAATCGGCTGGACTGAACTGCGTCCCCCAACGAGAGACAGATCCTCCTCCGTGACCCCGGGAGTGGGAATGGGCAGGTCACCTGGCTCGGGAGGTTCTGGCTGCACAAACGAGGCAAGTCGAACACCTGCATCCCGCGGGCCCGTCGAGGGCACGGGCGGCAGCTTTCGCAAGACCGACGAAAGGGGCGTTGCCGGCGGTAGAGGCAGTTCCTCGGCCTCCGACGAATTTGCGTCCTCCGAAATGCCCGGGACGTAGAGCACGGGTCCCGGCGACGGCAGACAGGGCCAGTCGGGATCGGTCGGATCTGCGAGCCGCGAATCGGGAGTGGGATAAACCGAATAGTCGTCCGGTATCTGCCAGGGTGTTCCCGCCGTGTGCTCGCCCAAGAGGCGATACACATCGCGGTCTGCCCGCATCCGATAGTGCCGACGACTGCAACCGGCCAACTGAGCGCAGACCAACAGCGCCGCCAAGCAGAACATCCATCGGCTGCCATGCAAGCTGTTCACGCTGTCTTACCTACCAGGGCGAAGGACACGAGGCGATGGCTTCGCAAGCCGCCGGCGTGCCGGCCCACCGGCGTTACGCACACCTCGACTGCCACCCGCCCACGAAGAGGTCGTGCAACTTTCAAGTTGCTGGCTCGGAGGAAGTTACAACACCGTCCCAGTGGCGATCCATTCCGGAGTACTCGCTGTGCAGAAAGTGTCGGCATCAGAATCGGTCAACTTGCGGCAGAGTACCGAAAACGAATAGTCGATAAAGACAACGCTCCCCTAGACTACCTCGGCCTCCTCATTGCTGCTGGCGCTGCCTGCAACGGCCTGCTGTCGATGCAACGGACGAACAGAGCCGAGCGGAAGCGAAGATCAAAGAGAAACCACGGATCGAACGGATGAAACGGATGTCCGCCGATCGGTCCGTGCCGATCCGTGCTCTCCGTCAAATCCGTGGTTTCTCCTTCTCCTTCCGTCCAATCTGAACGGGTTTCCCGCTCGCTCGTGTCTTCGTCGACTGCCGTTCTGGGTGTCGACCCAACTCAACTCGGTGTCTTTCCGCGGCCATATGACACTCGCACCGAGCCCTATTGGCTTGCGGCCCTGCCGCACTGCGTGTTGTCAATTATTGACTCCGGACCTGTTTCCGCTCCGCACCGGCAACTCTGAAACTTCGCCGTGCCAGAGCACCCGAACTCCCCATTTGACGATCGGTGGCAGGCATGCTACGTTCGCCAGCAGGAACACGCTCTTATCGGAACTAGACGTATGATATGCCGAGGCGTTCGCGGAGCGACGACGACCGACGAGAACTCGCGCGATGCCATTCTGCAAGCAACAAGGCAGTTGCTGGCGCTGATGATCCGCCAGAATGGAATCGAACCGGAGGACGTTGCGAGTGCGATTTTCACGACGACCGCGGACTTGAACGCGGAATTCCCGGCCCTGGCCGCACGCCAACTCGGCTGGCTCGACGTGCCGCTGCTCTGCTCAACCGAAATCGATGTCCCCGGATCGCTGCCGCATTGCATTCGCATTTTGATTCACTGGAACACGACGACACCGCAGCAGGAGATTGAGCACATCTATTTGCGGGATGCGATCAAACTGCGGCCCGATTTGTCGGAAGTGCCCCCGGTCGACCTGGAAGAATTGGAATCGTGGATTCGAGAACACTTGGTGGATGAAAAGCCAAGGGAACGATAGTCCAGACCGCCCGTCGAGAGAGAAGGGGAACAAGTCGTTGTGAGCGACAACTGCCAACGTGTGCCGATCAGGCAAATTCTCTTGCGATTCGAATCACCGACCGAAGGGAGGCACGATCGTGGATTTGACCAGTAAGTCGGTGCTCGTCACCGGTGGCACGATGGGAATCGGAGCTGCGATCGCCCGAGAGCTCGCGGGCCAAGGGGCCGATGTCGCCTTGGCTTCAAGGCACGATGGACCCGAGGCCCAGGCGGTCTTGACGGACATTCGCGCGACGGGACAGCGCGCGATTCTGATCCCGACGGATGTTCGTCGCCCTGAGGACTGCCAGAATTGTGTCACAGAAACGGTGCGACAATTCGGTCGTCTGGACGTCTTGGTCCATAACGCGGGCGGTCCCATGCCGGGAACCATCGAACAGGTCAGCCCGGAAGATTGGCAGGCGGCCCTGGACGTTCACGTCACGGCAAATTTTCATCTAGTCCGCGCCGCCTTGCCGCACCTGCGTCAACAACCCGAGGCGGTCATCATTACGGTGGCCTCCGTCGCAGGTCTGCGCGGTGTACCGGGCATGATCGCCTATTGCACGGCAAAGGGAGCGGTGGCTCAGTTCACACGCGCGCTTGCCCGCGATCTGGCAGACGAGAATATCCGGGTGAATGCCGTCGCACCGGGAATCATTCACACGCGATTTCACGATGGAATGACCGAGGAACGGCGTCAATTCAACTTGGACCATCGCGTACCATTACATCGCGAGGGAACGCCGGAACAGGTCGCTCAAGTCGTCAGCGTGCTCATCACCAACGACTACATTACAGGTGAAATCTATACGGTCGACGGCGGTCTAACGATGCGGATCGCCTGACCTTTCGCCAAAGGAGGTTGCACGCATGATGACCGCGAAACCCGGGGCCTGGCTCATCCTTTTCGCCGCGTTCGCCTTGAACTCGGCTGTCAGTACAGCCGGCCAACCGGCCGATCGACCGAATATTGTCATCATTCTGGCCGACGATCTCGGGTTTTCCGACATCGGTTGCTACGGCGGAGAAATCAGTACACCGCGGCTGAACGCACTCGCCGAACAAGGCTTGCGGTTCACTCAGTTCTACAATACCGGACGATGCTGTCCGACGCGTGCCTCCCTGCTTTCCGGCTTGTATCCGCATCAGGCCGGTGTGGGACACATGATGGAAGATCGTAAGCTGCCGGGATATCGAGGAGACTTGAGCCATCAGTGTCGAACGATTGCCGAAGTTCTGGCTGCTGCGGGATATTCCACGTACATGTCCGGCAAATGGCACGTTACACCTCGGATCGGTCCTCAACTGAAACCGCAGGATCAATCCAACTGGCCTTTGCAGCGAGGATTTGATCGCTTCTTTGGGACCATTCACGGAGCAGGGAGCTTTTTCGATCCCAATTCTCTGACGCGCGGGAATCAACTGATTGCACCGGGCACAGATTCCTTCTACTACACCGATGCGATCAGCGATAACGCCGTTCGGTTCATCGCCGAGCATGACGACCGAAAACCGTTCTTTCTCTATCTCGCCTACACGGCCCCCCACTGGCCCATGCATGCCAAGCCGGAGGATATCGCGAAATACAAGGGACGTTATCACGATGGTTGGGATGCTCTCAGACAGACTCGCCATCAGCGGATGATTGAAATGGGGATCGTCCGTTCGGATTGGCAACTCACTCCGCGAGATTCAAGGGCCAAAACTTGGACCGATGCGCCCATGCAGGCCTGGTATGAGCGGAGAATGGAAGTTTATGCGGCAATGGTCGACTGCATGGATCAGGGAATCGGTCGGGTTCTCGATCAATTGAACGATTCGCAGTATGAGAAGAACACGCTCGTTTTCTTCCTGGCGGACAATGGTGGATGCGCCGAGGAGTATGGCAGCGGCAAGCAAGCAGCGGAACAAGACCTGCAACCGCAAAAGGCGCCGACAGGCCCGATGCGTCCCGGCCAGTTGCAGACGCAAATGACTCCCCGCAAGACACGTGATGGGTACCGCGTGCGACAGGGTCGAGGCGTCATGCCGGGACCCGCCGATACCGCGCTGGGTTACGGACTCGAATGGGCCAACGCGTCGAACACACCGTTCCGACTCTACAAACACTGGGTTCACGAAGGCGGGATCAGTTCACCGCTGATCATCCATTGGCCTGCGGGAATCGCCTCAGAACGGAACAACTCCCTGATTCACGATCCCGCCCATCTGATTGACCTGATGGCAACTTGCGTCGATGTGGGACAGGCCGCTTACCCTTCGGAAATCGATGGACAGCCGATTCCCGCCTTGCCGGGGATTAGTCTACGCCCAGCGTTTCAGGGAGAATCGTTGCAGCGTCCCCGCCCATTGTTCTGGGAACACGAAGGCAATCGCGCGATTCGTGATGGTCGCTGGAAGCTGGTCGCCAAAGGCGCCCAAGGGCCCTGGGAACTGTACGATCTGGAAACCGACCGGACCGAACTGAACAACTTGGTGGAACAACAACCGGAACGAGTCCAGGTCATGGCACAGCAGTGGGAAGAATGGGCCGAGCAGGCTCACGCGAAGCCGTGGCCCTGGAACGAATCCGAGTGAGCGAGATCCGAGAATGGCCGCGGAGAGACGCGGAAGAACGCAGATAAAAACCGAGTTCAACCCGCTCGGCCCCGATCAGGCGGTCCATGCCGCGGCAGTCGAATCAAGACTCGAGCGAGAGGGAATCGCATTCAGGTTGGACTTAGAGATGACTCAAGAACAACTTCCGCATTTGGGTGCCTGGGGTCGAGACGCGAGGAACGAGCGTCGAGCCCCCAGCCGCGTGATCTGGGGGCTCGCTGCGCTCGACCCCAGCCACCCTCGTTGGAAAACAGCGAAGTTATTCTTGAGTCGTCGCTTAGTGAGTAGAAGCAACCACGGATTCGACGGAGGGGACGGATCGGCACGGACAGATCCTAGGATATCCGTTTGATCCGTTTGATCCGTTCGATCCGCGGTTCCTCCTGTGCGCGGGTCTCCTAACCCCGCTGGGTGCCACTGGCTTTGAAAGTGCCTGAGTGCCACTTGGCTTTGACAATGCCTGGGTGCCACTGGCTTTGCCAGTG
>CAZFWV010000341.1:6196-7363 GCA_964522605.1 uncultured Pirellulaceae bacterium | reverse complement strand
TCGCGGTCATTCCGGACGGCGAATACGCCAGTCCCGAGGTGCAGTTTAGGGGGGGTGTCCGCCAAAGGGGCTCCAGGCGTCGGATTCTGGCCGCATCGACGCGAAGTGAAAAGCAGGCAGAGTGAGAAGCCGCACGACCTCCAGAGGGAGAGTAAACTCATTACTGTCCGCCCACCGCAGTACATGCAGGCGAAACAAGTACCTCAAGTCGGCCGACGGGGACGGATTTGACCGAGGCTCCCCAACCGACGTATCGGGACCCCGTCGCATTCCTGAAGGACCCGACTACGGGCTCTCCGGCTCTTTTCCATACTCGGACAGAATCCGGATCACCTCCGCGTGGTTCCCTTCTCGCGCGAGTTGATTCGCGTTCTTACGATAGGATTCCGCCAGATCAACGTCCTGGAGAAGCCCCTTCACAATCTCGAGTTGATCCGGCGGCAGGTCGACATCGGAGAACAGCTCGGCGGGGTCCAAGGCAAATTCTTCCTTCTTCAAACATTCATAAACCGACGGATCGGCACCGCGGGCGGCGTGCTGGGCAATCTCGAGTGGCGTGTGACCGCTGACGGTTTCGCGAAGGGCCGGATTGGCACCGCGATCCAGCAACAACTTCACCATTTCTGGATGCCCACAATAGGCCGCTTCCATGAGAGGCGTCTCTTCGCCGTCAATTTCCTTCCGCTGATCGATCTGTGCTCCTGCATCGAGCAACCGAGCAGCCTTCTTGAGCTGATTTCGTGCGGCAGCCATGTGTAACGGAGTCCATCCGTTGATTCCTGACTTGTGAATGTTGGCCCCGGACTCAATCAGTCGCGCAACAATCGCATCGGATTCCGCACCTTCCGACTCGATGGCGGTCAAAAGGCAGGTGTACCCGTCGTCGACGGCAATGTTCGGATCCGCCCCGTGCAGCAGCATCAATTCCACGAGTTCCAAACAATCGTGGGCGATAACCGTAAGCAGTGGTGTGTTGCCAATGTAGTCGCGCGATTTCAGATAGCCTGGTTCACTCAGGACGCGTTGGCGAATCGCATCCAGATCCTTGCGTTGTAAAGCTTGACACGTAAAGGTATCGTTCTGATCGTATTCCACCGATTCATTCCTTTCAGGCACTGCCTGAAAAATGGGACTTGAAGCAGCGGCTCTAGGAAAGCGGCCGCAGCC
>CAZFWV010000341.1:0-6096 GCA_964522605.1 uncultured Pirellulaceae bacterium | reverse complement strand
TACACATTACCCATCAGCTTTAGCCGATACATCTGCGCAAAGGCCTTGATCTGTCGCGCATCCTTCCGATCACCGCAGAACAGAATCGGATGCGGTCCACAATAGACATCACAAATGTCATCGACGTTGTCCATCTGGACCAGTACGCGTGTCGCACATCCACCGGTCGGCGGTGACGTGGGAGAATACAGAGCTTTGCCTGACCAACAGTGCAGCGTGTCTTGGCCACTGAGGTACTTCGTGAGCAACACCGGTTCATCGGGCGTCCACTGAACGTCCAAGGCTGGGGTCTTGGGCAACTGGTGGAAAAAGGGTCGCACCCAATAGTCCTGGGAGGCGCCTTGCGGTCCGTGGAGCTTCCACGCGCACGTGCAGTGGGCACCGAAGTAACGGTTCTCACTCGTATCAAATTCCGGATTGTGCAAAAAGCCAGCACGCTGCCATAGCCATCGTCCAACCATCAGCGACAAGGCACCGTCCAGGTGATTCTCGCAACCACAGGGAATCAAATCCCCGTTGTGGATGGCAAAACTGACACATGGCTTGCGATGTTTCAGAAATAGGCACTCAATCGTGATCGCATCGGCTCCATATCGCTGCATGATCTGCTGCACCGTACGATGAGCCCGCATCGCATCGACAAAAAACTGATCCTCGATGTCCAGCACATGGGTGGCTTGACGTTTGAAACCCATTGCCTGCTTGATCATCTCGTCATCGTCGGGGATTGAGTCGAACAGTGCGTTGTACTCTTCGGCAGGTGCGGACACGATCTCAACGCCCAACCGTGATTCAGTCGTCTTTCGGGGCTCCGGAAGATTCCCTGCGATCCGCAGCAGGCGACTTTGTGCAAGCATCTTCTTGGCATGGACGGCGCGCAATCCTCGTTCGATCTCTTCCCAGTTCTCGATGGAATGGATGTAGTAGATGCCCTCCGCAGTACGCAAGTAATCGGGCGGCAACTGGTGATTGGAGCCGACGGAATGGTAAACAATCGCTGTGGGAGCCGATTCCGTCGCCATCTGCCAGGCCCACTTGGAAAGCGAATTCCAGAAATTCACGATCAGAACAGCATCCAGCGGGCGCGCCTTCGCCGTCTGGATGAACTCCTGCATTTTCGCTTCTTGATAAATGGCCTGCGGAGCGAATTCGACATCCAATCCAATGGACTGAGCCAGTTCACGGATCTTGTCCGTAAACTTGCGTTCCTGTTGTTCCGGTTGAAACTGATTCCCCGGCCACGTGAACCAATGGTGCGCTTGCCAGGAATCCTCCATCTGGCCCTCATTCACCACTTCGGCTGGCGGGTAAAGAAACGCGACCAGGACGCGCGCTCGCTCTTTCGCTCGAGGCGCCTCGTTCATTGTCTCTTCCGCCACGACTCGACGCGGCAAAATCGTCGACAACAGCCCAGCGGCTCCCATTGCGCTGCCAGCCGAGAGGAATTGACGACGGCTAAACTGATTCCAGGGGCACGCACCGCACATTTTGATTTGCTCCTACCAAATACGAGGTCTGGCCCTCATTCTACGGCAACCGCCGTCCGGAAGGAACGCATGAACTCGCCGCCACCTCAACTCCGCGCCTCTTCCGCGTTCCCCCGCGGCACCCCGCGGCTCCTCCTTTTTTCCCTCGATCGCGACCGTACACCGAAGCGTAAACGAGAGTTTCCGACGAGAGTGGAACCACGGATTCAACGGAGGGAACAGATTTCAACTGATCCGTCTGTGCTCATCCGTTTCCTCCGTTTCATCCGTGGTTCCCCCCTCTTTCGGTCAGCTTCATCCGATGCCACTGGATGCGACACGCAAGTCTTCGCACGCTATCAGCAAAACGTGGTATGATCGCGAAGCAGCACAACCTCTCACAAACAATTCTCGCGAGCAACCGATGCATCGACTTCCAGCCACAATCGGAATCTTTCTTCTTCTGTGTCTTGCTCGACTCTCCTTCGCCCAATCGCAGACGGCGGAACAGCCGAATGTGCTCGTGATCCTGTTCGACGATCTGGGGTTTTCTGATCTGGGTTGCTACGGCGGCGAGATTCCTACACCGCACATCGATCAACTTGCCGCCGGCGGAGTGCGGATGGCTCATTTCTATACGTCGGCTCGCTGCTGCCCTACGCGTGCATCATTGATGACCGGCTTGCATCCGCACCAAGCCGGTATCGGATCGTTCGCAAATCGAGAACCCGAGCGTGGGCGCGGCCCCGCGTACCTCGGGCACCTCAATGATCGCTGTGTCACGTTGGCCGAAGTTCTTCGATCGGCCGGATACCAGACCTACATGGTGGGGAAGTGGCACATGGAATTACCGGGCCCGATCGCAAGAGGTTTTGATGAGTTCTACGGCTATCGGCGCGGGTACGCACAAGACCAGTGGTCGCCGAATCGCTACGAGAGACTGCCGCAAGACCGAACGCCTGAACGAGACTACGGGGAGGGCGAATTCTACGCAACGGATGTGTTCAATGACTATGCGCTGGAGTTCCTCCAGCAGGCGCGTGGCAAGAACCAGCCCTGGTTTCTGTACCTCGCCCACTCGTCGCCTCACTTTCCCGTACAAGCCCCGGCGGAAAGTGTCGATCGATTTGTGGCCACGTATCGCCGAGGTTGGGATGTCCTGCGGAAGGAACGATTCCAGCGCATCCAGGATTTGGGCCTGGCAACCGACGCCTGGAAACTAACGGAACGATCGCTCGTGCCGGTCGACGAACCCGCAATCAGCAACGGCTATAGTGGACTGCCGAATCCTGCGTGGGATGAATTACCCGCCGACAGACGGGAGGACCTGGCGCGCCGGATGGCAGTCTTTGCCGCCATGGTGCATCACGTCGACGTCGGTGTCGGTCGGATCGTCGCCGACCTGAAAACCCACGGCGAGCTGGAAAATACGCTCATCCTGATCCTCAGTGATAACGGTGCTTGTTACGAGTGGGGACCTTTCGGGTTCGACGGTCCCTCTCGCCAAGGGATCACGCGACTTCATCAGGGCGACGAACTACGGCAGATGGGCGGTCCCGGCACTCACCATGCCTACGGCAGCGGATGGGCCAATCTGTGCAATACGCCCTTCCGGCTCTACAAACACTTCACGCATGAGGGGGGAATTTCATCGCCCTGCATCGCACATTGGCCGCAGCAAATTCAGCCGCGCAGGGAGTGGATTCGGGAACCTGGCCACGTGATGGACATCATGCCAACCCTGTGCGCCGCAACGGGAGCCACCTATCCGAATGAGTTTCGAGGAAAAACGATTCAGTCGGCCGAAGGCGTCAATTTGTTGCCTGCCTGGCAAGGCAACGACCTGCCGGATCGACCGCTGGCCTTCGAACATCAAGAGGCGCGTGCGCTTCGCCATGGACGCTGGAAGGTAGTCTGGTCCAAGCGGATGCCATACGAAATCCAATGGGAGCTGTACGACCTGGAAACAGATCCGTGCGAGACGACCGACCTGTCGGCACACGATCCCGAGCGCACCGCAACACTTGCCGATGAATGGATGGAATGGGCACGACGCGTCCAGGTTGATCTGCGCCCGTAATGTGCCGTCAAGACGAAGGATTTGGGGCCAAGTCGAGAAACCGCAGATCGCATGAAGGAACAATCCACCACCATCAAACTGGCTATGGCACAGATCCTGGTCGAAGGGGGTCAGCCGGCAGCAAACCTGCGGCGTGCTGAAGCACAAATCTCAGAAGCAGCGCAAGACGGAGCGCAGCTCGTCCTGTTGCCGGAAGCATTGAACCTCGGTTGGACGCATCCTTCCGCCGCAGAACTGGCGGAAGCGATCCCAGAGGGGCCGTCGTGTCGTGCACTGAGTGACGCCGCAGCGGCCCACCAAGTCTACGTCTGTGCCGGACTTGTCGAGCGCGATGCGTCAACCGGCCACGTTTTCAACTCGGCGGTCTTGATCGGACCGACCGGTCAAGTTCTGCTCGTCCACCGCAAAGTGAACGAGCTGCAGATCGGGCATGCCTACTACGCCCAAGGCGATCGGCTTGCAGTTGTTCACACTCCGCTCGGAACGATCGGCGTGATGATCTGTGCGGACGCATTCGCGCGCGGAAACGTCATCAGTCGAACTCTGGGCTATCTGGGCGCTGACATCATCCTGTCGCCGGCGGCGTGGGCTGTCCCGGCCGACCACAACAACGCACTGCAACCCTACGGTGCGCTCTGGCGAGACTGCTATGGGCCGGTCGCACGGGACTTCCGCCTGTGGATTGCCGGCGTCAGCAATGTGGGACCGATCACGGCGGGCCCATGGAAGGGGCGCAGCTGCATCGGTTGCTCGCTACTTGTCGGCCCCGACGGGCGACAGGTCCTGATGGGGCCGTACGGAGAAGATGCCGAAGCACTCCTGCGGGCGGAACTCAACCTGGTCTCCCGGCCAGCTCGTGGAGACGAATGGCAAACGCTCTGGCAGCCAGTTTAGGGAAGACTCAAAAATAACTTCGTTGTTTTCCAACGAGGGTGGCTGGGGTCGAGCGCAGCGAGCCCCCAGATCACGCGGCTGGGGGCTCGACGCTCGTTCCTCGCGTCTCGACCCCAGGCACCCATATGCCGAGTTGTTCTTGAGTCATCCCTTAGGCGATCGAGTTTCGACCTCGATGGGAAAATCGAAAGCATTCGTGCGGATTGTCGATGCCGTACAGCTCCTGCGGCATTTGTCCGGTGGCAGCGAGCAGTTCGCGCCCACGGAAAAGGGAGATGCAGTTCGTCGCCACGGCTTCTAGTTGCTTGACCTCGCTGTCCGTAATGGGAGCAAAGGATTTCGCTGCCTGAATGCACTGATCCAATTGAGGAAAGAACGAGCACGGAATCCCGGAAGCCACATTCTTCTGCGAGAGTGCCCAGCGGAAGAACAGACCCAACTCCTCCGGCTGTTCCGACCAGCGATACCACCAGGCTCCTTCCGGCTTTTCCTCTGGCAGCCAGGCTCCCTTCGAGATCGGCTTGATCGCAATCACGCCCGCGTCTTGTTTCTGCGCGAGTTCCAGGACCTGTTTGCCCATTCCGATCGTCTGTTGTTCCACGAAGTTGATCGGGAACATAACCGTATCGAACTCAAAACCCGACAGCGCCGCCAGCGCGGAGCGGGTCGTATGGGCCGAAAAGCCGATGTGGCGAATCACGCCCGCTTTTTGTGCGTCCAGAATCGTCGCGATCGCTCCACTATTCCGGTCCAACGCCTGGTCGACTTCGTCCGGTTCAAAGAGGCAGTGCAACTGATACAGGTCGAAGTGATCGGTTTTCAGACGTTGAAGCGACCGTTCTAGTTCAATCTTCGCGCCCTCCTTGTCGCGCCGCTTTGTTTTACACGACAGGAAGATCTTGTTGCGATCGATTCCCTCTAACCCGATCCCCATCTTCACTTCGCAGATGCCATTCTCGCCATAGGCGGGCGCGACATCGTAATAGTTCAGGCCTTGGGCAAATGCTTCGTGAAGCTTCGCGGTGCATTCTTCCTGAGGATAATGTCGCAGAGAAAGCCCGGGAAAACCGACCATGCTGACGCGATCTTCCGTGCGTCCCAGTTTTCGACGCGGCATTCCGTTCACGACTTCTTCGGTGAGTGGCGCCGCTTCACCCGAACGAACAACGGCTGCTGTGATGGCGGTGCCGCCCAGAGCTTTTAGGAACGATCGTCGCTTCATGACTCATCCTTTTCTGGTGCCGGGTTGGTGCTGCCGAATCGAAACGTTCGTCTGTTCGAAAGTCAGACCGAAGATCTGGAAACGGGATTTTACCGCAGCGGCACCTGCGGCCGCAACCAAAACAAGATGCGTGACCAGCGGGTGAACGGGGTGAGGCCCCCGTTTCTTTGCGCACAGGTCGAGCGAAGAGGAACCACGGATGCTACGGAGCACACGGATGGAGACTGATCCATCCGTATGCCTCCGTTTCCTCCGTCAAATCCGTGGTTCGATCCCCGTCATTGGTCCAGCGATCACGCGAGTTTTCCTCGGTCGCATCAACAACCGGCGCGACACTGCCTGCACCACGCCTTGGCGGTCACACCTCTTCGGCGATCTTCATCTGGAGCAGATCGGCCAGATGTCGGGCGCTCTGCAGATGGTCGCCGTAATAG
>CAZFWV010000340.1:0-7378 GCA_964522605.1 uncultured Pirellulaceae bacterium | reverse complement strand
GCAGCTCGCGCGGCCCGCTGGGCACGCGGTTAAACGAGAGGACCGAGATGCCGAAGTTATTTCTGAGTCATCCCTTCCCGATCCTGTTCCACGACACACAGAAGTATGTCGCCAGCAAGGTATATACAGCAGTAGGTCGGGAGACGCGCGCGCAGCACGGCGCGGAAATCATCGCGAATCCACCAGAAGCTCACCGTTTGCAGTACAGCGCGAGCGTTCCTCGATTCGTTTAACGGCGCGTCCTTGCTGCACCATATGCCAGCAGGCCGATGGCGAGCAAAACACACGTCGACGGTTCCGGTACGGCGGGAATGGCCGGACGAGTCCCTTCTTCATACCCTCCACCAGCGAGCGCAATGACCAAGTCTCCCGTGCCGAAGACGCCGTTCCCGTCCCAGTCGCCATCTTCCCATGTCGCGGTTTGGCCCGTTTCATACTTGCCCGCGCCTAAGACCAAGACGAAGTCGGCCGTGTCGAATTGAAGATCAAGATTCGCATCGCCGAAATACGTGTACTTGACGTCCTCAACCCAGACGCGCCGATCTTCTTGGTCGACGAGACCGTCGTTGTCGAGATCGTATTTCGGCGGGTGATTTCCGAGGATGACTTCTTGGGTCAGCAGGTCAATGTCGATGGCGGTCAACAGTCCGTCGCCGTTGAAATCACCCAGTACGTCGCTCGGAACGGGAATCGTCAACGGTGATGCACCAGTCGCCAGCGCCGCAATGTGAACTTCGTCCAAAGCGAAGCTCCAGATCGCCACATCGTCGATATTGCCCGTAAAGTTGCAGCAGTCGGTCGCTCGAAGAACCGAACCGATCGAAGTAATATCGGCCTCGATTGCCGGATGCATCTGGTAGTCAAACGTCGTGTCTTCCTCGCCGTCGATGTAGAGCGTACCGATATTGTTTCGGTCGACCCACAACAAATGATGCCATTCGTCATCGAAGGGTTCACCGATTGAGTATTGGTGTCCCGTTGTCGACCCATAGCGGTAATAGAAATCAAATCGTCCGTCGAGGCCCTCGTTTTGGGTCCCTAAATTGAAAAGCGGGTTCGTATTCGTCGAGGAACCTTCCGAAAAGACTCGATCGTCAACGTTGTCTATCGTTCCGTCGCCGCGAACCCACATCGAAATCGTGAAATCCCGATGTGAGGTTGCGGGCATCATCGAATTGTGTTCGATCTGGACGTGGGAATCTGGCAATCCATCGAAGAAAATCGACCTGCCAGCACCGAGAATCGCAGGAATATCGTCGTCGTAGGAGGCACTTCCTGCGATGGTTCCGTGATTTCCGTTTCCTGATAAGTCGTCCACGTTATCATCGAAGTTCCAATACCCGACCAGATCCGGGATGGACTCAGGCGGTTCGATAATTGGAGGCGGACCGGGTACCTTGCGCAACTGATAGCCGCTCAAATACTGCGACCCCGTGTTGGCCGTTGCCATGATCTCCTGAATCGTGTCGTCGGCAACGAAGTACCCGGAAGCGATTCCGCCGATCCCTGCACCTCCGTCCGGTATGACGATCTGATTGCCGTTCAGGTCGTCGAACGTCACGCTGCGGTCAGCCGTCCGGTGATGATAGTAGAACTCCACCTGGTACCCCTGACCCACCGTGAGCCCTTCGATCTCCATAATCTGGGACCCCACGCCCGATTCGAAGGCAAGTCCTCCGATTAGTCCGCCGAATCCTTCATCCGCCTCCGTGTGTCCGAATTCGCCTTCGAGATAGGTCAGTCCCTGCAGAGCTTCGGGAGCATCTCCCAAGGAGAAATTGAGGGGCACGAACATTGTGCCATTCACATCGAAAGGTTCTTCCAGCGGGAAAGTGTCGGGAAGTGCATTCCGATCCAGTTCACCGGTGAACGCATAGGCTTCAACAACTTCGCCGAAGTTGCTGACGTCTTCATCGGCATCCAAAAAGCCGATGGCCCAGCGGATTTCGGCACTATACAACGGCACGGAAAAGGCGATCACGCAGCTTGCCACGAAAGATAGAAAGAGCTTGGGCATTGATTGAGACCCCCAAAAACGACGTGAAGAATTCCACGTGCGGAACACATGCGGCATGGAAAAAAAGATACCGGTTACGCTCTCGTTACGTGGATCGCATCGCGGACAGACTGTTCTTCTGCGACACTCTGCCGACAGCCGACGGTATCAACGGTGGCCTCTGTCTGTGTCCGGGTCAAAAAGCGTGCCTTCCAGGTCCTGATCTTCGGCCCCGAAAGATCGCCGTCAGTATAACGCGGGAAGTCCCCAGTCGCGAGCATTATTGGGATAACGAACTCGTTTTCCGCGGATGCCCCGATTCGGGCGGGAGTGGTTCCGTGCAAGTTGGGCGGGACGAAAGATCGTGAAGAGAAACCGCGGATTCCGCGGATGAAACGGATGTCCGCGGATCCGTCCGTGCCGATCCGTTCCCTCCGTCGAATCCGTGGTTACTTCCTCTCCTTTCGGTCCATCCTGAACGCAGCTGTGCACGGGTCTCCCGACCCCGCACTCTTCGGCATTCCATATGGCGGGGTCAGGAGACCCTCGCCGAGCATGCGCGTCTTGATTCAACTGCCGTTACACGGAGCGCCTCATCGGGCCTGTTCTGGATGTCGATCGGGCTTAACTCGGCGCTTCTCCGCGTCGTTCCGCGGCCATGACCCCAACGTCTGCCCTCGTGTTCCTCCTGCTCCAGCGGGCTTCTTTCTAGCCTCGTTCGACGGAATTCGACTATGATAGGCCTATCTCGTCGACGTACACGAATCCTCCAATCGGACGGGACTGCGCGAACCAACGAAGTCGCCGCGGGATCGAGTCCGAGAGTCTCAACGCTGGATGACCATGGCACGACGTACACGGAATCACGCAAAGCTTCGCGGCGCCGAATGCCTCGAGGATCGACGACTGTTGGCCGCACAACTGGCGATCACGGAATTCTTGTCCGCGAATGACAGCGGGTTGCGCGACGGATTTGGCGAGACTTCCGACTGGATTGAGATCAACAACGGCGGCGACGCAGCCATCGACCTGCACGGATATCATCTGACGGATGATCCGCTCAGGCTGGCACAGTGGACCTTTCCTGAAAACACGATGCTGGGGCCCTCTGAGTTTCTGGTTGTCTTTGCCTCCGGTCGAGATACGGTCGATCTTGAGGGCAACCTGCATACGAATTTTCGCTTAGATCGAGAAGGCGAATATGTCGCGTTGACGGATCCTGCGCTGAATGTATTGAGTTCTTACGGTCCGCTCGGCGCTGATTATCCACAACAACAGCTTGATGTTTCCTACGGAACTCACCTCGAGACCTACGAATTAGAACTCGTCGCTCCTCGCTCGTCCGCCGAGATCCATATTCCGACCGCGGCATCTCCGATCGAAGAGTGGTACGGGCTGGGATTCGAGCCGGATGCGACTTGGGAGTCGGGATTGGCGGGCATCGGTTTTGATCGTTTGGCGAACGTCGGAGTGCCTGTTACTGGCGGAACGGCAATCTTGCAGGTGGATCTCGGCGATGATGACAGCGGCGAGTCGGGGCCAAGTGATACAGAAGACGGGTGGACGACGATCACACTGAGCGACTCCGATCCTGTCGTTAACGGGATTCGTGTTACGCTTTCACCGGTCGGTGGCATCCCGTTGGATGACCGCGACCGCGACCTGCCCGTGGATGATCCACCTTCGTTGACGGTCGATCAACTTTTCGACGATTTCGTTTTTGCTCGAAGTCAAACCGATGGCACAGGACTGGAGGTCCATCTGCAAGGACTCGTACCCGGACAGAGCTATGAGGTGACGCTCTGGTCCTACGACACAGGAAGCATCGGTGAGCGTGTTTCGACCTGGCAAGAAGTCAGTGGCGAGACACCCGTCGAAATCGAAGGTAATTATCAGTTTGATGGGCGGCAGGCTCCGCGCTCGGATCTGGACAATACAATAACGGCCCGCTTAACGGCCTCCGCAAGTGGCGAATTACGGATTCAGGGGACAAGAAACGGAGGAAGTTCGTACGGCGTATTCTTAAACGCCCTCCAGGTTGTCGTGCCCAGCATTGCCTCGGTGATCGAAGAAGATTTGAGCACGATTATGTCCGAGAGTGCGACGTCGGCACAATTGCGAAGTTCCTTTCTCGTTCCGGCGGATTTGCTGATCGATGAGCTGTGGCTGGAAATGCAGTATGATTCGGGTTTCGTTGCCTATCTCAACGGCGTCGAAGTCGCGCGACGCAACGCACCTGGATCCGCGGGCCTTCCCTTAGCACACGACGCAACAGCAACAACCGAGCGATCGGTCGCGCAAGTTCTGATCACCGAACAGCTTGATTTGTCGGCTTATCGTTCGACGCTGTCGGAAGTTGGTCCCAACGTGTTCGCGATTCACGGTCTGAATTCCGAACCCGGCGACTCCGATTTTCTCATCCGCCCACGACTCATCGCCCGCAGTCTCGGGCAGCAGCAGGTGCGTTACTTCTCGACTCCCACGCCAGGCGAGCCGAATCGGGGCGAAACGTTTCTGGGAGTCGTCGCGGACACGACCTTCAGCGTAGATCGCGGTTTCTACGACGCGCCCCAGCAGGTCACGGTGACGTCCGCGACGCCAGGTGCGTCATTGATCTACACGTTGGACGGCAGCGTGCCTTCCGAGACGAATGGATTCCGCGTGGACGCGCTCTCCGGGGATGTTGCTCCGGAGGCGACGGTGATGATTGATACAACCAGCTATCTGCGCGCCATCGCCATCAAGACGGACTACTTGCCGAGTAATGTGGACACGCAGACCTACATCTTCCTGGAAGATGTGATTCGACAAGACATCGATTCCGGCGGTGATTCTCCCTATCCGGCAACCTGGCAGAGTAGCGCCTATACCGCGGACTATGACATGGATCCTGAGGTCGTTGCGCAATGGGATGACCAAAACCCGGACCTTCAGGATACGGGGATTCGCACCGCACTAAAATCGATTCCAACGATGTCACTCGTGATGGAGCACGATGACCTATGGGATAGCAGTCGGGGGATCTATCCGCGGGCCCAGAGTCAGGGTACTTTCTGGCAACGCCCCGCATCAATTGAGTACTTCGATCCGAACACCGGAGAGGAGTTTCAAGTGAATGCGGGCGTACAGATGCACGGCGGTGCGAGTCGCGACAATGAACGGACGAAGAAACACTCATTCCGCCTGCTGTTCCGTGAAGACTTCGGCGGACCGTCCGAATTGAATTTCCCACTCTTTAAAGGTTCAGACATCGAGCAGATCAACACGGTTGTCCTGAAGTCGTTCTTCACGGATGGTTTTCCCACGCGGACGATCACCGGGCGATATTCCCCGCTGGACTCACAGTATTTGCGGGACACGTGGATGCGTGACGTGCGATTGGCGATGGGAGGACTCGACGCGCACAGCGAATACGTGCACTTGTACATTAACGGCCTGTACTGGGGACTCTACAGTCCGACCGAACGGCCCGATGACGCCTTCATGTCTGAGTATCTTGGAGCGGAGCGAGAAAGCTACGATATCGTCAAGGACTTCAACGAACTATTCCGGGGCAACAAGACGGCGTGGAACGAGATGTTCGCGATCGCCGACCGGGGACTGACATCCGAGGCAGCCTACCAACAGATCCAGGGCAACGATCCGGACGGTTCGCCCAACCCCGATCTGCCCAACTATCTGGATGTCGATGACCTGATCGATTACATGATCCTGCATCTATTCGCCGGCGCGGAAGATTGGCCGCACCACAATTGGTATGCGGCGCGAGACCGTGAGGGCGAAACGAAAGGATTCCGCTTCTTTACGTGGGACCAGGAAATCGTGTTGGACGGACGTTATCGCGACCGTACCAACGTATCGGATGCCTACACGCCCGCTCGACTCTACGCCCGATTGCGACAAAATGAAGAGTTTCGCATTCGCTTTGGCGACCGTGTCTATCAACACCTCTTTCATGAAGGTGCGCTGACCGTAGAGAATGCACAGCGGCTGTGGATGCAGCGAGCGGACCAAATCGAAGCGGCGATCATCGCCGAATCAGCTCGGTGGGGAGACGCGAGGGAAGGTGAAGTCCGACGGATTGACGCCGGTGGTCCTTCCGTCACGATTCCGACCATGACGGTTGATCTTTGGCGTGCCGAGCGGGATAACGTACGAGATAACTATTTGCCCCAGTCGCACCAGCTGGCGATCGATCGCTTTCGCCAGGATGAAATTTTCCCCACGGTGGATCCTCCATCCTTCAGCCAACGGGGAGGTCTGATCAGTTCCGAGAGCCCGATTCTGCTCTCGGGGAGCGGTTCCCTCTACTACACCCTGGACGGTTCTGACCCACGTCAGACCGGCGGTACGATCAGTCCACAGGCAATCTTGTACGAGGGGCCGTTCGAGCTGACGGAGGACACCACCGTTCGGACTCGTGCGCTGCAGGATGGCGAATGGTCGGCTATCGACCAAGCTCTCTTCGAAGTCGACAAAGTCCCAGCGGACGCACGGAACTTACGCATTGTGGAAATTCACTATCATCCGCTGGGGGACACCGAAACCGAATTCGTGGAGCTGATGAACGTCGGGGCGCAGACAGTGACTCTGAAGGGCGTTACCGTCACATCCGCCGTGGAATACGCTTTCTCCGCAGCGGCACAACAGGACCTCGAACCCGGACAACGTGTCCTGATCGTGCAGAATCTGGCAGCCTTTCAGTCGGCGTACCCCGATGCCCTGCCGTTCGTAGCCGGAGAATACGATGGAGCATTGTCGAATGCGGGTGAGACGATTCGAGTTGAGGATCTCAACGGCCAGCTGATTCAGGAAGTCACCTACGATGACAACCCAACGTCAGGCTGGCCCCAAGGGCCCGATGGATTCGGTCCCTCGCTGCAGGTGATTGATCCACTTGCCGACTGTGGTTTGAGTAATTGCAATTGGCGAGCCAGTGCCGTCGAAGGGGGGACGCCTGGCGAGAAAGAGTTTCTAATTGGGGATTCGAATCTCGACGGAGTTTTCGGTACGGCCGATCTCGTGCTCGTGCTTCAGGCTGGTCGGTACGAATCACCCGCGCTGCACGACGCAAATTGGTCCCAAGGAGATTGGAACGGAGACCAGGAATTCGACACACAGGACATGGTTCTCGCGTTACAGACGGGAATGTACGAAGCGGGCCCGGTGGCGGCGACCGTTGCGAGAAATCCGGACGAACTCCGTACCAACCGGGGCCGTTTTCCGCTGATCTCCGGCGAGTTCGATCCGTCAATCCCGCATCGCTGGTGGTGCCGATGGGAAGATTTTGAATCCCATCGTCGATCGCGATTTCGCGCGGTCGACGCCGCGTTGGGTGACCTGACTCTTCCCGAGGAACTGCCGATTCTGCGCCGCCGTTGA
>CAZFWV010000339.1:0-7382 GCA_964522605.1 uncultured Pirellulaceae bacterium | reverse complement strand
CCGTCACTCTGTTCAAGGAGGCTGCTGAGGCCTACGAAGTGCTCAGTGATCGTGGCAAACGAACGCGCTACGATCGGTATGGACACGCGGGCGTCTCGGGCCCGGCAGGAGGAGCCGGCTTTACCGACGTCGAGGACATTTTCGACGCGTTTGGCGACATTTTTGGCGGGGGAATCTTCGGCGATATTTTCGGTGGGGGTCGGGGCCGGCGTCGCGGACGTGCCCATCCCGGCGCGGACGTGAAATGTGAGGTAACGCTCACCCTGTCGGAAGCGGCGAAAGGAGTCACGCGGAACGTCGAATTCGATCGAAGTGAAGCGTGTGGACGGTGTCGAGGTTCCGGGAGTCGGCCCGGTTCGACGGGCGAAACCTGCCGCCGCTGCGGCGGACGTGGTCAGGTGGTGCAGTCTGCCGGGATCCTTCGGGTCCAAACCACCTGTCCATCCTGTCGCGGTTCCGGTCAGGTGATCGTCGACCCGTGCGAGGATTGTCGTGGTCAAGGGGTAGTGGCGAAGCGCGTGAAGCTGGAAGTTCCCATCCCCGCTGGTGTCGATGACGGCACACGCGTGCGGCTGAGCGGGGAAGGCGAGCCCAGTCGGGATGGAGGTCCTCCCGGCGATTGCTACTGTTTCATCCGCGTCCAGCCGCATCCGCTGTTTCGCCGAGATGGAGTCCACTTATTCGTGGAAGTCCCGATCTCTTACACGCAGGCTGCCCTGGGGGCCGACTTGGAGATTCCCACCCTGGACGGGACCGATCAGCTGATGATTCCCGCGGGGTGTCAATCGGGAGAAATCTTCCGATTGAAAGGGCGCGGGATGCCCGATCTTCGGGGAGCGGGGGTCGGGGACCTGTTGGTGCAAGTTCACGTCGAAGTGCCCCGCCGTCTGGCGCCGAAGGAAGAATCGCTGCTCCGCGACCTCGCCGAATTGGAAAACCGTCACGTCAGTCCACGACGTAAATCCTTCTTAGAGAAACTGAAAGATTACCTGACGAGTCCAGAAGAAGAATCCTCGTCAGATGCGTAGGAGGTAACCGCGTGGCCGAAAAACGCCCTGATCCTCAATCGAGCCAGAATCCCGAGCCCGCCGACGAAGCGTTGCAGGACGAACAAGTGGCACACGATCCGGCCGCTTGCGAAGCGGAGTTGGAAGCGACGCGTGATCGGCTGCTGCGGGCCCAGGCGGAAACCGAAAATGTACGCCGCCGCTTTCAGCGGGAGATCCAGGAGGCTCGCCGGTACGCGAACCAGCCGCTGCTGACCGATCTGCTGCCCGTGTTGGACAACATGGAGCGGGCAATCGAGGCAGCGCACCAGTCGCCGGATGGTGCGGGATTACTGGAGGGCTTCAAAATGGTGCACCAGTTGCTCCTGGATGTTCTGGGAAAGCACGACTGTACCCCCGTCGCCGCTCAGGGAGCCGCCTTCGATCCGGCCCACCATCAGGCCATGATGCAGGAACCGAGCGCTGAACCTAAGGGAACGGTGACGCGCGTCCTACAACCGGGATATACGCTTCACGACCGAGTCATTCGTCCTGCACAAGTCTTTGTATCGGCCGGGCCCGGAACTTCGGAATCGTAAGACGACAAACCTTTAACTGTGAGTCAACTATGCCGACGTACGACTATGAATGCGACGCCTGTGGTCACGCTTTTGAACTCTTTCAGACGATCTCGGAACCGGTAAAGCGAAAATGTCCTGAGTGCAATCGCTCGAAGCTCCGCCGCCTGTTTGGCACCGGGGCGGCGATCGTGTTCAAGGGCTCCGGTTTCTACCAGACCGACTACCGAAGCGACTCCTACAAGAAGAAGGCCAAGGCGGAAAGCGAATCCGCCAAGGGGGGAACGGATGCCTCGAAGAAGAAGGCCGACAAAGAAAAGAAATCTTCCCCCGAGAAGGCTGCTGCCTGTGCCAGCAAGTGACGTCCGCCGACGATCTGATCGGTGAGACGAGGGTCGATTCCCTCACGCGGCTCGCAGCTGGACCTCATCCGATTCGGTCGGCTGTAGGACGAGCAGCAGATCGCCGGTCCTGCTGAAGAATTTGATCTGCTGCTCCTCGAGAAACCAGACGGCAATCAGATCCTCGCTCTCGTAGCGGTGTCCGCAGTAATGTCCGTCGCGGATCAAGAGCGATTCCCGCGTCAGGCGTTGAGGCGTAGACCTCAGCGACTCAAACGTTTGTTCGATCAACTGCCGTATCTGTCGGGGACGCATGCCCTTTACATCGGTCTTCACGCTGCCGGAACTTCGAATCGCCTAGCGCGGACGGAGCGGTCACCGCAGTTTGACTGGATCGAACGATCGGTGGAACAAAGAAACTCGTCCCGGATTGCCCGTCTTGCCAAGAGGGTTGTGTAGTTTGGAGTGCGAAACCTGCCTGAGTTTGGAAGAGGGAGTCACTCCTCTGTTCGTTTAACGGCAAGCCGCAGGCGTCGGTGTCTGTCTCGTACCCGCCGACGCCTGTGGCTTGCCGTTAAACGAGTTGCATGCACCCACCGAAAATCGTGGACCCGCCGAATTCAGCTAATCAGGGAACGTCGGGATGAAGAACCACAGCAGGTCCGAATGGGGGGCGATCGTCTTCGCCCTGCTCTTCCCTTCGCTGATCACCTGGCTCTACTTCGTGGCACTTGCCAGGCAACCGGCGGCGTGGCAGCAGTCGGCCTATGGAGTGGGGAAGGTACTCCAGTTTGCGTTTCCCCTGATCTGGCTGGGTGTGGTTCGTCCGAACCGATCGCGCTGGGGAGTGCCGACGCGAGCGGGATGGAAACTCGGGTTGCTGTTCGGCCTTTTTGTCATGGTCGGCACGGGAGTGCTCTACCACGGGGTGCTGAAACCTCTGGGATGGCTGGATATCGGCAGTCAGCAGATTGTCGACAAGGTCCGGGGCTTCGGCGTTGGGACATTCTGGAGTTATGCGGCGCTGGGAGCTTTTTATTCTCTATTCCATTCCGGGCTGGAAGAGTACTACTGGCGTTGGTTCGTCTTTCGTCAACTGCGGCAGCGCGTATCGCTGATGCCTGCGATTCTCGTATCAAGCCTCGGCTTCATGGCGCACCACGTGATCGTCTTGGGATTCTACTTCGGTTGGTCGAATCCATTGGCTTACCTGCTCTCGCTGGCCGTTGCCGTAGGAGGAGCGTTTTGGGCGTGGCTCTACGATCGAACAAACTCGCTGACCGGACCGTGGCTCAGTCACATGCTGGTTGATGCGGCGATCTTCGTGGTCGGGTACGACATCATCCGACACACGCTCTGAGATAGGTGATTCAGTACATCTCCAAACGGTCAAAGGCCCGGATTCCGACGCGCAGCGAAACGCCCGTGACGATCAGCGTGAGGAGGACGCTGTGGGCGACTGTGATTCCAAAGATCCACGGCATCGCCTCGAGCCATTTCGGATCGATCAGCATTCGCGTGTGACCCGCATGTGCGGCCAGCAAGTACGCAGGAATCGCGGGTGGCAGAACGACAAGCACCACGAAGATTGCGCTCAGAATCAGCGTCAGCGTTCCGCCGAAACCCGCCGCGATGCGCGCCGGTGACATTTCGCGCAAATTGGGTAGGCGGGCGCCTAAACCAACGGCCATCGCCGACAGGCCCAATCCCAGACAAAGACACAACAGTTGATGGACGGGAACTGTGGAGGGGTTGCGCGACCAAAGTTGCAGAGCCAGATCACTCAGAAGTATCAACGTGGAGCAGGGTACGCAGCAGACGAGTGATGCGAATAAGAACTTGCCCCAGAGAATGGAGCGACGCTGGATTGGGAGTGTCCCGAGGATCCAGAACCGTTGCCCTTCGAGACTGATCATCGGAAACACGAACCGCGTCGTGAACGTGGATAGGATCAATCCCACCACGGCGAGATTCATGAATCCAATCGCGGTCATCCAGCCCACGAGTGCGCTGCCGTATTGAAAACGGCGGACGTAAAAGAAGTACAGCGACAGCAGCCCAAAAAACAGCAAGAACTGCGACCATTGCAGCGGATCGCGACGAAACAACCGCAAGTCCTTCAGCAGCAGCAATCGAAGCGACGGCGACAAGGGCCGCAGGGCGTTCTGCGTGACTCGATCAAGCCATCCCATGTGCCAGTCGAGGGGGCGCGGCGCATAACTCGCCAATCGGTTGTATCCATGTCGCAAGAACAAGTGGCCGATGGCCGTGACCAGCAACGGCATCATCAACGCGTGAGAGCTCAGGACGCAAAGAAACCCGACGGTTTCGACGGAGAAGGCTCCCGGCGCATGAGCAGCCTCCAGTAGCCCGGTGCTGAGCCACCAACTCGGTAAGACCCGCTGTTCGGCAATTCGCAGGCGCCCCAGCATCTGCTGCAGCCAGAGCGCCGACAGCAAGTCGTTCTCGTCACTACCCAGGATTGTCCAACCGATGAAAAATAGGGCGACCAATCCCAGTAGGCCCAGCAGAACGAGAACACCGCGACGCCAACGGGGCGCAAAGGAGACGAGCAACAGACAGCCGATCACACCGACGCCGGCCGGAATGACAGCAAAGGAGATCAAGAAGGGTAGCAACAGGACGTAATATAACCAGGCCGACTGATTGACGACGCCATAGGCAATCAGTAGGGGGCTGCCCAGTAGTAGGAAGCCCCAACAAGCCAGCAAGGTCGCCTCTTCAAATTTGTAGAGCGCAATTCGCGACGCCCGGGCTGGCGTTGTCAGCAACAGGCAAACTTCGGGATTCCGATAGACGGCGCCATAGAACAGAATGCCCGACGAGATGGCGATCATCATCAGCAACGAAAGAAAGAACAAGTTGTAAACCGCGTGAACCGTGCGGGCCAATGTCGCGGGGTGTCCGACCGCCGTACGCAGCAGAGAAAAACCCTCGTGGAATAACGCGTACATCACGCTCCAGAAGATCATCGTCAGTGTGGCCAGCAGCAACAGACGCAGTCCCGACTGGCGAAAGAACTGTCGGAACGTTGTTCGCAGGATCTGGCGACGAAGGGTCCAGAACAATCCTCGTTCGACCTGCCAGTCGGGTGGATCCGCCGGCAGGCTCGGATTGTCCACGCCATGCTGGATTCGAGGTCGCAGGATCGCTTCGCCATCCGTCACGCGTGAGGCTCCTCTTCACGAACGGAAACCATCGATTCCGCAGTCGTCAGTTTCAGGAAAACCCCTTCCAGGGATCGATTGCCATCGTCGCTTTCGTGTTTGAGTTCTTCGACCGTGCCCAGAAAACGCAGTTGACCCTGATCAATGACGCCAATTCGGTCTGCGATTTCTTCGGCCAGAGACAGGGTGTGTGTCGACATGAAGATCGTCATGCCCTGCTGGGCGTGGGCGCGAAGCAAATCCTTGACTCGACGCATACTGTGAGGGTCCAGTCCGACCATGGGTTCATCCAGAATCAGCACCTTCGGCCGGTGGACAAGGGCCGCGGCAAACACGAGCCGTTGCTTCATGCCGTGCGAGTAGGTTTCCGCGAGCCGGTCGACGAAGGACTCCAGACCGAATGTGCGGATCTGGTGTCGGATGCTCGTTTCGATCTCCTCCGGCTGCATGCCATACATGCCCGCCATGAACTCGAGGAATTCGCGCCCCGTTAACTTGTCGTACAAGTAAGGTTGGTCAGGGACATACCCCAGCATTCGGCTCGCGCGACGCGGCTCCGTCGCGACGTCGTGCGTTCCGACAGTTACTCTGCCCTCCTCCGGTGAGAGCAATCCGACGAGCATCTTGATGGTGGTCGTCTTACCGGCGCCATTGGGACCAAGGAAGGCGAAAACCTCCCCGGCCTCGACTCGAAATGTGAGCTGGCTGACCGCCGTCTTGCTCCCGTAGCGTTTCGTCACACGTCGCAACTCAATCACCGGTCGGATGCCTCCTGATCAGAGGGATGTCGCATTCCATCGAATGGCGGCCGGGACTCGATGTTGTCGTCCCCATCGGGCTGACGATCGAAGGTCAAGACCAGCGAGCCCCACTGCAGCGTCTGTCGAACGACCGTTCCGTCGGCCAGAACCCAAAGCTGTCCCAGATCCTGGTCGAGGCTCAAAATGCTGCCGGCAGCGCGGCGGTACACGACATGAAAAGCGGAAACCGTCTGGCCTTCCCATTCGATTTCGTCCTGGCGATCCACATGGGCCTCCACCAGCTCCAGCGGCTGATTGGGAAGCAAGGGACGGTACATCTGGAAGGTCCATTTCTGTCCGACCTGCAGGTGACCGAATCGGGGGCGGGGCGAGAGCGAGTCCGCAACGAGTCGGTCCGCGGGAAGTTCGACTTCTGTGCGAAAGACGGGAGGCTGGGGATTTCGCAGGACGTCGCCCGTCTCTCGCCCCACGAAGGCGGAGAGCCGTAGCTGGCTTTCATGGACGGTGCCCCGTAACCGAATCCATTCGTCCAGGTCCGCAACGTCCACACGGCACTCGAACGCCTGCAGTTGGCCGAACGCATCAAAGTACATCTGATTCTCGACGGTCAAATCGAGTTCCGGGCCAGGGCCGGAACGGCCGAATGAACGTTGGAGCGCGGATCCGAGCATCCCGAAAGTCGGCTGCAGCAGGTCCTGGACCGAAAGCCCTTGGATGTGGATCTCACTCCGCACACGACCGTTGCCATCCTCCTGACGAGAAACTTCATTCATGGCGGTGCCGAGCGGTCTGCCGTTGAGCTGAATCGACCAGTGAACAGGCGGAAGGGCGACCGCTCGATCCGGCAACACGTCCTGATATCGCGGCGGATCCCCCGTTCGCAAGGGTGGAATCAGCTTCGTCCAGGTCAGCCAGGTAGACGAGGCAAGCCAGAAAGCCAGGATCAGCCAGTGAACGCGGCGCACGGTCGGTAACCTCTCTCTTGTCTCCGCTTTTCCTCTTCCTGGGTCCACTTTTCGGGTGAACCTCGGGCCCTCAGTTTCCTCTTCTGTTCTAGCAGGACTTGAGTGGAATCCCAAGTCGCACGCATCGAAGGCGGATCCGCGCCGATTCGATGGGCACTTGCGCTGCCTACCGTCCAGTCCACCCGCACTCCGCATCGCGCCGTCGCACCCATCGACGACGCCAGCAGCGAATTGCCACGAGCGATCCTGCTAGCGGAATGCCGGTGGACCCGCTCGGAGAACCCGGACACTCGTCCTCGAACTGTTGGCTGGAACTCTGCACTGCGAACCGCGAAAAAGTTGTTCCCTCGGCAAGAAATTGAGCGACCAACGGAAGCGATCCTCACGCGGGTGCGGAAGCACCCCGTTGGGTTGCGGCCCTGCCGCACGGCTGGCAAGCCTGCGACACGGGACCAAAATCGAAGTGAGATTTGTTGAGAATCGCGGCCGGAAATGGTAGGTTGTAGGACCAGTCATCCGGGATGCCCAACGGGGAGTCTGCCGCCGAACCCTGAGCCTGCGGG
>CAZFWV010000338.1:6242-7405 GCA_964522605.1 uncultured Pirellulaceae bacterium | reverse complement strand
TCCTCTTCTCGATCTTTGGTTCCGCTCGACTTGTGCGTAACAACCAGGGTGACTGCCCCAGGCGACGATGAAACCGACCGTTGGCGAATCGACTCTCTCGCGAAGCACGAAGCCCAATGAGAGACACCGAAAGAACGTCGACTACCAAACCTTTCCCGAAAAACGCAACGGGCATCTCCATGGACGGCCTGCAAGGAATCGAGTGGATACGATACAATGCCGTCGGCTGGACCCGTTGTGTTGCATTGCGGCGAAATCGCAATGTCAGGCGTTGCCCGTGGAAGTGGATAAGGATGTGCGATGTCGGCCCTGACCATGATCGTCTCCGCTGGATTGATCGTCCTGATCGTGAAGTTCGGGTTGCTTCGCGGGATCGATCAGATCGCCAACGCGATGAATTGGAGCGCAAAAGCTCGCGGTCAAGTCACCGGCTACGCGACATCGGTTCCTGAGTTTGTCTGTCTGGTTTCGGCGGGACTCGCAGGCGTTTGGGAAGCTGGTTTGTGGAATATTGCCAGTTCGAACATCATCAATGTCGCACTGATGTCACTGGCCGTCATGCGCTACCGGCAATTCGGCGAACTATTCAATCTGCGGTTCGTGGATGAACTGTTCTTCGCCGCTCTCGCGATTTTCGTTCCCATCGTGCTCATGCATTGGGGTATGGATACTCGTTGGTTTCTCGTTCCGCTGCTGTTGGGCTTTTTTGTCGTTTATCAAATCATAGACAAGCGCGTTAATCGCGCGGCGAAGAAGGATGAAACGACGGAAGCTGTCGGGAATCTCCCATTCGGGCTGATTCTTGGACTGAGCGCATTGATTGCCATCACCATCGCGGGCGTGTTCTTGGGAGATGCAACAGCAGCTGTGGTCAAGCAAATGGGCATCCGCCCCACAGTGGCCGGGTGGATTCTGGGCTTCGTCACGAGCATTCCCGAAGTCGTGTCTTTCTTTGCTGTGTACGCAGCCGCGCGCAGGGAAGGCAGGCTACAAGACCTGAACGATACGCAAGAGGCGCTTGATAACCTGACCGGTTCGAATATGTCGAACGTCGGTGTCGTCTACCCGATAGGATTGCTCGCGTTCTTGCTGGTTTCGACATTCTTCAGTGCCTGAAGCCCTCGGCTCTCGCGCTTAGAAGTTGCACTGGTTGCCAATTCGGG
>CAZFWV010000338.1:0-6142 GCA_964522605.1 uncultured Pirellulaceae bacterium | reverse complement strand
TTCGGGTTTCTGTGCCCACACCGAACGCGGGATTGTGCCAGTTCAAAAGTCCTCGATTCCGGTGCGAGAGCACATTCAGCCTTTTGCCCCTCGCTGCGTCATTTGACTGGAGACGCGGTCGTCCCCGTGACAAGCACGATATCGCACAAGTCACTTGAGTCGGAAGGACGATTTACGAATACGGGACTGTACCGTTAGAAGTACGCTAGCAGTATGTGGGGCTGATAAGTCTCATTGTTCGGCGGCACGAACGTGGCGCGAAAGACTTCCAGCAATGATAGCAAAGCTCCCGATGCCAGCAGATGACAGACCTCACAAAGCAGCAGGCGGCACTGCCCGTCTTGGCCGATGAATGCTTGACATTAGACCGAGCTATATGGCGATCCTCGAACCGGTTCTTAATCAACCGCTGAGGTGGCTAGTCGTCTGGCTGCTAGTGGGATTAGCAGGGTGCGCAAATCGAGGGGTGACACCAGATCTTTCACTGCAAGCCCTAGCCCCGTTTTCCTCCAGCGGGCAAGTTGAAATGCCCGATCGCTGGTGGACAGCGTTTGACGATCCGTCACTGAATCGGTACGTGGAACAGTCGCTCGGTGGCAACTTCACGCTTGCCACCGCTTTGGATCGGTTGCGTGCCGCTCGTGCCCTCGTGCGGCGCGAGGCGTCCGATCTGTTTCCTGACGTCGACGGAATCATCAGTACCGACACGGCTCTCGGCAAGGGGCCCGATCGAACCAGCATTGCGTGGGGACTTGATGCGGCATATCAGGTAGACCTCTGGGGTCAGATTCAGTCGCGCGTCGAAGCCGAGCAGTTTCGCGCGGACGCGACAGAGGCCGATTATCATGCGGTGGCCCTTTCGCTTGCGGCGGAGGTCGCTCGAACGTGGTTCGCTCTGATCGAATCGCATGCACAGCTCGCCTTACTCGACCAACAAATCGAAACCAACCGTACGGGGCTCAAGGCGCAGGAGCTACGGTTTGGCCGCGGGTTTGTTCGTAGCGCCGATGTGCTTCGCCAGCGGCAGTTGGTTGAGTCGACACTGCAGCAGGCGGTGGTTGTGCAGGGGCGAATCGAGGTGCTGGAGCATCAATTCGCGGTGCTGTTGGGCCAGTTGCCGCAGGAGGCTCGTTACGAACCGGGTGCCGACCTGCCTGGGTTGCCACCACTGCCGGATGCCGGATTGCCATCCGAATTGCTGATGCGCAGGCCGGATGTTCGCCGTGACTATCTGGCACTTATGGCTGCCGATTCTGACTTGGCATCGGCGATCAGCGCTCAATATCCCCGCATCAGCCTGACCGGCTCGGCCATCAATTTTGCCGAGCATCCAGAGACGTTGTTCCGCGACTGGTTCGTTTCGTTGGGCAGTCAGTTGATCGCGCCGCTGCTGGACGGCGGCCAGCGGCGAGCCGAGGTCGATCGCACGGCTGCCCTGGTCGGTCAACGTTTCAATGAGTACCAGCAGACGATGCTCAACGCCTTTCGCGAAGTTGAAGATAGCCTGGCACTCGAACGTTATCAGATCCAGCAGATCGACCGACTCAACGCGCAGGTAAGCCTGGCCCAACAGGCCTCGGACCAGCTAGTCAGGCAGTATTTCATCGGCGAAGCCGACTATCTGGATGTCCTGAGTTCTATTCAGGCGGAGCAACGCTTGCAGCGGGAGTCCTTATCGGCCAGACTAGAACTGATCCTGATCCGCATCGGGCTGTACCTTGCATTGGCAGGAGATTTCGATCCTTGCCCACAAAGTCTCGCCGATTCACCCCCCGATTCCACAGGCGTTCGTGCGCGTGAGGCCGAGTCACGTCCAGGTCTGGAGAGGCTACCCCCGCCTGAGGACGTTATTCCAGAGATCGACAACGATGAATGACGCCAGCAATCCGCGCCCCAAACGACGCTGGCTGAGCGCCCTCGGAAACGCAACCGCATGTCTCGCTATTCTGGCTGCCTCGGCCGCCGCGATCGTGGCGATCAACAAGACCGAACCGACCGCACAACAAATTAATGCGACGCGCAAGTCCGCCGCGCTCGTGGAAACGGTGACCGCTGAGCGTGGTACCTTCTCACCCCGCTTGGTTGTGCTGGGAACCGTCGAGCCGGCTCAGGATATTCTGTTGAGTCCGCGTGTCAGCGGGCAGGTGGTCGAACTGGCACCAGAATTCGTGCCGGGTGGGATGGTCCGCCAAGGGGATCTGCTGTTGCGCATCGACCCGGCCGATTTTGAGAACGCCTTGTCGATTCGCGAAAGTGAATTGCAGCAAGTGGCGGCATCGTTGGAGATTGAGCAGGGGCGGCAGAGCTTGGCTCGACAAGAACTTGTGCTATTGGGAGAGACAATTGCTGAGGCCGACCGGGCGCTCGTGTTGCGCGAGCCGCAGTTGGCGTCCATTCAGGCGCAACTCAACGCGGCTAAGGCTGCCGTACAACGAGCGAAGCTCGACTTGGAACGCTCACGCGTATTCGCGCCGTTCGACGCTCAGGTTCTGGATCGATCCGTCAACGTCGGTTCGCAAGTTAGCCCGGGCGACGAGCTTGGTCAGTTGGTCGGAATCGATGAGTACTGGATCCTGGCTGCCGTCCCGATCCGCAGCTTGCGTTGGATTCAGTTTCCCGATCCGGACACGGAAGGTTCAGCGGTCACACTCCGAGACTCCGATGCCTGGGGAGCTGAAGCGGAGCGCGAAGCGCGCGTGGAGCGGATGATCGGCACGCTCGACAATCAGACGCGATTAGCACGCGTGCTGATCACCGTACCCGACCCGCTGGGACGAAAGTCCGATGCGCCACCGCTAATTCTCGACACCTTGATCGAGGCCCAGATCGAAGGACGACCCATCGAGGACGTTGTTCGCCTGAGTCGTGATTACGTGCGCGATCGCGATACGGTCTGGGTTATGCAGGATGGTAAGCTCGAGATCCGCGAAACCGACATTGTTTTCCGCGACGCCCAGTACGCCTATATTCGCGGGGGACTCACCGGCGGAGAGGAGGTTGTGATCACGACGCTGGCGACGGTGGCCGATGGCGTCGGTCTGCGCAAGATGGGTGACCCGGCGGCACCGAACTCGGGCCCCAATCGGGAGGCGACCGATTGAACCAGCTTCAAGCCGATTCTGATGCGCAACGCGGGCCTATCGCTTGGATGGTACGCAACCCCATTGCTGCCAACCTGTTGATGGTTGTTCTGCTCGGCGGCGGTCTTTGGTCGGCGGTCGTGATTCAGAAGGAAGTCTTTCCCCAGTATCAGCTGGACGTCGTCGAGGTCCGGGTCGGCTATCCCGGCGCCGCTCCCTCAGAAGTGGAACAGGGAATCTTGCGACCGATCGAGGCGGCGGTGCGCGCTGTCGAGGGGATTCGCGAGATCACGAGTCAAGCCCGCGAAGGACGCGGTGAAGTACTGATTGAACTCGTGGCTGGCCAGGATCGGATGAAAGTCTTTCAGGACATCGACCAGGCCGTCAATCGGATTCGTACCTTCCCCGATCAGATCGAACAGCCCGAAGTTCGCCTGCGATCAGAGCAGCGAGAGGCGATGCAGATCGCGATTTATGGCCCCATCGATATCTGGGCGCTCCGCAAGCTGGCTGAACAGTTGCGCGACCAGCTGCAGGCCAACGATCAGATCACGCAGGTCGAACTGCGGCGAGTACCGCAATACGTCACGCACATTGAGATTCCACGTGAGCGGTTGCGCGAGTTTGGGCTGACGTTGCCTGCCGTCGCGGACATGATCCGGACTTCCAGCCAGGATGTGGCGGCCGGTTCGGTACAGACGAGTGCGGGAGAGATCCTGCTGCGCGTGAAAGCTCGGAAACAGTGGGCGGATGAGTTTGCCAAGATCGCAATCGTCGCGGGTCGCGACGGTCCGCTCGTCACATTGGGCGATATTGCTACGATCCGCGATGGATTCGAAGAAGTCGGCTTTCATTCGCAGTTCAGCCAGACTCCTTCGGTCGAATTGGATATTTTCCGGGTTGGGTCGCAGTCGCCGATGGACATTGCCAAGGCGGTCGAAAAAACCATGCGGGATTTCGAGACCGTGCTGCCGCCGGGTGTGAAGTGGCGGGTTGACCAGAACAACGCGGAAGAGTTTCGTCGCCGTTTAGATCTGGTGCTGGAAAATGCCGTCATCGCGGTCGTGATCGTCTTGCTGATCCTCGCCTTGTTTCTCGAATTCCGCTTGGCCTTCTGGGTGATGGTGGGCATGGCGGTCTCGTTCATCGGTGGCCTGTTGTTGTTGCCCCTGGCTGGAGTCAGCGTCAACATGATTTCCCTGTTCGGCTTCCTCGTCGTACTGGGCATCGTGGTTGATGATGCGATCGTTGTGGGGGAAAACGTCTACGAAAAGCGACACACCGAAGGTGACTTCGAGGTCGCGGCGGTGGAGGGAACGCGCGAGGTCTCCGGTCCCGTCACGTTCAGCGTATTGACGAACATTGTGGCCTTCGTGCCCTTGATGTTTATCCCCGAGGAGACAGGCAAGTTCTGGGGTCCGCTGCCCGTGGTGGTGATCATCGTGCTTTCGCTCTCGCTGGTCGAATCGTTGTTCATCTTGCCGGCACATCTGGCTCATGCCCGAGCCGGTGGTCGAAAGCGACGCGGGTTGGGTGCTCAACTGCATCACGGCCAGCAAGGCTTCACCCGAGCGTTCAGCCGCTTCGTTGATCGGGTGTACCGACCCAGCCTGACACTTTGTCTGCGGTATCGATATATCACCGCCTGCACGGCACTCGGTTTGTTTCTCGTGATCGGTGGCTACGCGACCAGCACCCACATGGGAATGATTTTGATGCCCGAGGTCTCGGCGGACGAGATCGAGGCAGGTGTGCGGATGCCCGTCGGTACCACGCAGGATCAGGCCGCCGAAATTGCCAGAGCGGTTACCGAGGCGAGTGTGCGGATGTTCGAAGAGCACAACTTGTATGAAGTCGCCGAGGGAATCAAAACCAACGTGCGCGGGCAGGATTTTATTGACGTCGAAATCGTGATGAAGCCGCCCGATCAGCGTGACATGACCGCCAACGAAGTCATTGAGCTTTGGCGAGATTCGATCGGCGACCTGCCCGGTGTTGACCAGGTGACCTTTGAAGCGGAACGCGGACCGGGAGGAGCTCGGCAGGACATCAGTATTGACCTCAGTCACAGCGACATCTCGGTTCTGGAAAGAGCGTCTCAAGCATTCGTTGAACGAGCAAAGAGCTTTTCCAACGCCCGAGATGTCAGTGACAACTACAATAAGGGTAAAGCGCAGTACGATTTTCGACTTCGCCCCGAAGGCATAGCGTTGGGTCTGACCGACGAGGAACTGGGTGAACAGTTGCGCGGTGCCTTCTTTGGTTCACTTGCCTTGCGACTGCTGCGTGGCACGAACGAGATTGAAGTCCGCGTCAAACTGCCGGAAGAACAGCGTGAAGATATTCATCACCTCGAAGATCTGGTGATTCGTACTCCAAGTGGCGCGGAAGTGCCTTTGTTGGACGTTGCTGACGTAATTAAGGACGAGGCATTCACGACCATCAATCGTCGGGACGGCCGGCGGGTGGTCAACGTTTCAATGGATATCGAACCCAAGCGCGCGATCACTCAAGTTATCGACGCCTTACGAAATGAAGAGCTCCCTCGGTTGCGTCGCGATTTTCCAGGCATTACTTGGAGCTTCGAGGGAAGCGATGCGGAGATGCGACGCGCGACGTCGTCCTTATGGGGGTCGTTCGGGCTGGCGTTGGCCGTGATCTATTCTCTGCTCGCGATCGCCTTTCGAGATTACGTTCAGCCATTGGTTGTTCTGGTCGCGATCCCCTTCGGCATTGTCGGAGCTGTCCTCGGTCACATCGGACTGGGTTATGATCTTTCGCTGGTCAGCATGATGGGTGTGATTGCGCTGTCCGGCGTGGTGATTAACGACTCTTTGATTATGATCGACTACGCCAATCGCTGCCGGAAGGAACATTCGGCATTCGAGGCAATTTCGCAGGCTGGGTTGCGCCGATTCCGCCCGATCTTTCTCACGACGCTGACGACTTTCGGTGGTCTCATGCCCCTCATCTTTGAAGACTCCCTACAAGCGCAGTACATCATCCCGATGGCAATCTCCTTGGGCTTCGGGATCCTCTTCGCCACGGCAATCATCCTGGTT
>CAZFWV010000337.1:0-7413 GCA_964522605.1 uncultured Pirellulaceae bacterium | reverse complement strand
GAAGCTGGGAAGCTGGAGGTGGCAACGTGCGATGGCTAGCCCGGGCGGTTCTTCCGAACACCAACGAAGACACAGACCTTGCCGAGGTGGTCTCGGGAAGCTGGGAAGCTGGAGGTGGCAACGTGCGATGGCTAGCCCGGGCGGTTCTTCCAGCGATCAGCGCTGGCGTCACGCAGCGTGGAACCTCCTAGACTCACCAGCCTTCCTCCGCGAGGTCTGTGTCTCTGCCTTGGTGGAGAAGCGGGCCAGCCGCAAGTTGCCGCGTCTGTTTTTTGGGAGGGCCACAACTGGTAGAATGGGTAGGTCGACTCCTCGACTGCCCATCGACATTGGCTGGTGCCTGAGATGCCCGATTACCAAGACATTCTCGCCTCGGCGTCGCAACTCCCGATTGAGGATCGGTTGCGGTTAATCGACGAACTCGCATCGTCCGTTCCGGACGATCAGCCCCCCAAGCTGTCCGAGGAGTGGCTCGGTGAGATCAAGCGGCGTAGCGAAGAAATCGACTCGGGTGCCGTGAAGACGGAGAGCTGGTCGGCGATTCGCGAGAGATTGTTTTCCAGACTCGGCGTGCAGGATGCGAGTTGATTTCCATCCCGAGGCCGCAGCAGAGCTTGAGGATTCTGTTGCGTGGTATGGCCACCACAGCCCTTCTGCGGCACGTAGTTTTGCAGTTGCCGTCGACCTCGCATTGACCAAGATCTGTCAAAATCCGGATCGATTTACTCGGATCGACGGCGTTCATCAAAGCTGCAGCGTGATGAAGTTCCCGTTTCAGATCGTGTTTCGGAAACAGTTGGATCGCATCACGGTAATCGCAGTCGCCCACGCGAAACGGCGCTCGCGCTACTGGCGAACTCGTTAGCGTACCCGCGATCTGGCGGACGTGGCCCAGATCCTCTCTCAGATTCAACAGGTCGACCCTTCGGCGGCCGACGAGCTACTTCCTTTGGCGTCAAGCAGGGTGGGACCTCCTAGACTCACCAGTCTTCCTCCGCGAGGTCTGTGTCTGCGCTTTGGGTCTGTGTCTGCGCTTTGGGTCCGACGAACCATCGTTTAACCGCGTGGGCAACGCCCCGCGCGCGTTCGGCGCCTAGAACACGCGGCCCGCTGGGCACGCGGTTAAACGAGTGACGTCAAGTTCTGCTGCGGAATACAGCACTGCCCACCCAGGGAATCTCCCCGATACGATGCGGGAAGCGGTAGAATGGCAAGGCATGTCCGGAGGCAGAGCCTCCAGGACGGAGCATTCCCCGGCAGGATCCCGGGAACGAGCGAGACGTCTTACGCGGACCGACTCGCAAGATCCTTCGCCAATCCTCGATGATGTTCGGGTTGACGTCGTTTGCTGGGGACTTTTGGCGGCGCGATGATGAATAGATTCAAGAGGGCACACGATGATTCGATTGGCATGTGTGGGTCGTCCTGCTTCCATCGGCTGTTGGCTATTGATCGTAGCGGCTGGCGTGTTGCCAACAGCGGCTGCGGAAACGGACGTCGTCATTACCCGCGTCTTCGGTCCGGAGCATCCCGGCGGCGCGTACAAACACCCCTGCTCGATCACGGAACTCGATAACGGCGACCTCTACCTGGCATTCTACGGCGGATCGGGCGAGTATGGTGACGACACGGCCGTCTACGGTGCGCGGAAAAAGAAAGACGCCTCCGACTGGTCGCTGCCTGTGGTGATCGCCGACACCCCCGACCGTTCCGAAGGGAATCCCGTCATCTGGCAAGGGCCGGACGGCGTCGTCTGGCTGTTCTACGTCAATCGCTATGGACCGACATGGTCCAACGCCCGAGTGAAAGCCAAAATCTCAAAAGACGGCGCGCACACATGGAGCGATTCATTCATGCTGACGTTCGAAGAAGGCACCATGGTCCGCGGCCAGCCAATCGTGCTGCACGACGGCAACTACCTGCTGCCGCTCTATCACGAAACGGGTGACGACCGCGAAATGACCGTGCCGTCGACCGTATCGTTCTTTCTGCGGTACGACCCCAAAACCAAAACATGGACTGAGACGAATCGCATCACGTCAAAGATGGGAAACCTGCAGCCGCAGGTCGTCCAACTGAGCGACGCTTTTCTGGTCGCCTACCTCCGTCGGGGTGGAGATTTTCTACCCACTGACCACGGCTATCTACTGCGTGCCGAGTCGCGCGATGGGGGCCATACGTGGAGCAAGGCCGCGGAGACACAGTTTAAGAATCCGAACAGTGCCGTCGACTTCATCAAGCTGAAGAGTGGCAACCTGCTGCTGGTGTACAACGACAACATGAATGAACGCACGCCTTTAACTCTGGCTGTCTCCACCGATGGCGATCGGACGTACACCTACCGACGCGACATCATGACCGGCAACAACACATTTGCGTACCCCTATGCGATCCAAGCCCGCGACGGACGAATTCACATCGTCTGTACCACCGACGCGCGCACGGCGATCCTCCACGCCGTACTCGAAGAGAACGCCATCGTTAACCCAGAATATGCCATCGGAAAAGCCCAAAAGGGGACATTCCTCAAAGGTCAGGAAGCCGGCGTAATGTGAGATGGCTTTCAAGCGAGCTGTTCAGTTTGTGCGTTCGTTTTTTCGATGTTTCCCGTTGTCGTTGGCACCGCCTCGAGCAGCCGGTCCGAAGTGCCCCTCCTGCATTAGGTGTCGGTGTTCAAATGCTCACAGTGGGTGTTCAACCATCGAAAGACGATGCGTCTGGCGCCCGCTGCGCATTGGGTATGCCCTCAATCGCCGCGGATGCCTCCTCCAACAAGCGACAACGAATTGTCTTGGAGATTACCCCAAAGTCTGTCGTTTGCCCGCGAAATTCGCAATGGTCCCCTTTCTGCCACTCGTTACCACAGCATCCGACCCGATTTCTAACCGTTTCTATCGACAGTGCAGCATGGTAAACTCGCGGTCATATCTCCACCACAGTAATGAGATGAACGAGTGTTTTTTTGCGACATGACTGCGGGAGAGCCAGGCGTTCTGCACGAGACAAGGTGATTGGCCCAAATGAGAATTCACTCCGCAGGCGAATGGCTGGACGGTTTTCTCGATTACTGGTGTCCAGAGCAAGATTATCGGATTCAAGTCACAAGGCTCGTGAATCTGGAACAGCTGGAACATGTCTATTTCGTTCGAAGACGTGACTCCCGAATGCTGTTCAATTACCTGCGAGAATTGGGACCGACGGAAGTCCTGCGCAAGGTCCGGTCGCGGTCGAAGGAACGACGGCGAAATGAAAAGTACATTTCCACCGGCTATGGCACCGTGATCGAATCACCCAGAACGGGCAAGTACTCCATCGGACAAGAGGTGATCTTTGTCGCCCCCTGTCATCCGGCATGCGCCGAGCGTCTCGTTCTGCCCGAAGCACTGCTGGCCCCTTCGACTGGATCGAAGAGTCCTACGAATTCAAACGATTGCGTCAGCTACCTGCCCGTGCGAACTGAACTTACGACATCCGATCGCTGGTGGTATCCGATTCGGGGATGGGACCGTCTTTCCGGAGTCGTACTGTCTGCCGAAACGGTTGCTCCTGTGTTGGCCGCAGCGCGTCAAACACTCGGGGAGATTGACTGGAATTCGGCAGAATCATTGCCCCTCTCGACACCGACGGCGATCGTGGAACGCACGGCCGAATCGGGGGCATGTTCTGGAAGGCACAAGCGACGCGCCATTCTGTTCGGTTACGGGAATTATGCAAGAACAATCACGCTGCCGAACCTGGCGCCTTACTGCGATGTTACGACAGTCCACGAAATTGACCCGTTAGCCGCTCCGCGCGAGAAGAACGGGTGGATCACATGGGACACGTGCCCGCATTTGCGGCCGGAAGACACGTGTGACATTTGCCTCATCGCAGGATACCATCACACGCACGCTCCTCTGGCCATAGCGGCGATGCGTCGAGGTGCCGCCGCGGTTGTTGAAAAGCCGATAGTCACAACGGAAGGACAGCTCGGGGAACTTGGCGAGGAGCTTCGCTGCGGCCGTGGTCGGCTGTTTTCATGCTTTCAAAAACGGTACCACCCATTTAATGACTTGATCTACGCCGAATTGGGTTTGGCTCCCGGAGACCCCATTTCGTACCACTGCATTGTCTACGAGGTCCCCCTGCCGGAGTTGCACTGGTATCGATGGCCTAGTTCCGGAAGCCGCGTCCTTTCGAATGGCTGCCATTGGATTGACCATTTCCTCCATCTGAACCCTATCGGAGAAGTAGCCTGTTACCACATGGCAGTAGGATCCGGCGAGACGGTCAACTGCAGCGTAACGTTGGATTCCGGTGCAATGTTTACGATGGTACTGACGGAATGCGGTAGCTCGAGGCTTGGGATGCGGGATTATGTCGAGTTGCGGGCGCGCAACAGAACGGTTGCCATCACCGATGGTTGCGAGTTTCGAGCGGAAACTCCCCAGCGGATCACGCACCGAGTACGTACCCATCGATACACAGCAATCCGAGCGATGTACGCAGAAATTGGTCGGAAGATCGTAGCCGGAGAGGCTGGCGACTCAGCTGATTCAGTCGACCGTTCCAGTCGCTTGATTCTCACGCTGGAGAAAGCCTTGCAGACTCAGCAGTGCTCTGTCAAGAAGGCGGAAGATCAAGGCGCCCAAAGGGCAGCACAAAGGGGATATTCCACGGCCGTTCGGCCCGAGATTTGCTAGCCGATATTTTACTGCGATTTGGCTGGCTAGCGATCGCCCGATGTGTCATGTTGAGGACATGTCAGGGGGTAAGAAAGAGCGAAAGATCGAAGAGTCGGACGTCAGCGGACTGAAGTACTTTCGCCCGCGCGGGGCGTTGCCCACGCGGTTAAACGATGTGGTAGCGGACCGGGCGTGGTGACTTTTCAGGAGGAATGTGGCTGGTCTCGTATGACGGCCTTGGAATGCGCTCGATCTACCAGATCTGAATGCGCTCGGCCGGTGGCTTGTACAGGGCATCACCGGGCTGAACGTCGAAGGCATCGTAGAATGCATCTAAGTTCGTGACGGGTCCATTCGCGCGATACCAGGACGGGGAGTGCGGGTCGGTCAACAGTCGACGCATCAATTCCGCGTCGCGGTACTTGCGGCGCCAGATCTGCGACCAGCCGAGAAAGAACCGCTGTTCGCCGCTCCAACCATCGAGGACCGGTGAAGGCTGATCGGCCTGGGCGAGTCGATAGGCTTTGTACGCAATGGCCAATCCAGAAAGATCGGCGATGTTCTCGCCTAGCGTGAGTTCTCCGTTGACGGGCTTGCCGGGCAGCGGCTGATAATCGCCGTACTGCGAAATCAGACGCTGCGTCAATTGCGTGAATGCCTGACGGTCTCGATCCGTCCACCAGTTTTCCAGGTTGCCATCGCCATCGTACTTGCTGCCTTGGTCGTCAAATCCATGGCTGATCTCGTGGCCGATCACCGCGCCGATCCCTCCATAATTCACCGCATCATCCGCTTCGGCATCGAAAAACGGCGGTTGAAGAATCGCGGCAGGAAAAACAATCTCATTCAACCCTGGGTTGTAGTAGGCGTTGACCGTTTGCGGTGTCATCGCCCACTCCTGTCGGTCGACCGGTTTGCCGAGTTTTTCTAACATCCTTTGGTGTTCGAGACGGGCCGAACGCAGGCAGTTTCCCAACAAATCATCGGCGCGAATTTCCAGGTTCGAGTAATCGCGCCACTTTTCCGGATAGCCAATCTTCGCCGTGAACTTGGAAAGTTTTTCCAGGGCCTTCTCACGAGTCGCCGGCGTCATCCAGCTTAATTCCCGAATGCTTGCCTCATACGCATTCAGCAGATTTTGAACGAGCTGGTCCATGCGCTCTTTCGCGTGAGGTTGAAAATGCCGCTGCACGAACAGTCGACCGACGACATCCCCCAAGACGCCGAAGTCGCCCGCTCCTGCCCCTGAAGTCGCCTCGATTGCGCGTTTCCAGCGTGGTTTTTGTTGCGGGATTCCCGCGAGCTCTTTCGCGTGAAGCTGGAAATGGGCGTCGACGAATGCTGCCGGTAGCACCGGAGCGTAGGCGTCGATCAGTTGAAACCGCAGATACTGCTTCCAAACTTCCAGTGAGGTCTGCTGCAGAATGTCCTGCAGCCCCTCGAAGAAACTCGGAGTCACGACATTGATGTCGGCGGGCACGGTCCCAGCGGCTGCCTCGAGGAATTGTTGCCAGGCAATCTCGGGCATCGCTTCAAGCAACGCTTCCTGCGAATACTTGTTGTAGCGCTTCTCCGCGTTGCGCAGCTCGGTGCGTTCCCATTGAACTTGGGCTAGTTGTGTTTCCAACTGCAGGATGGCTTGTGCCGCCTGTTGGCCGTTTTCAAGGCCCGACAATTCGAACAACCTTGCGATGTACGCCTGCAAGGCATCGCGTGCCTGCAGGTACTTCGGATCATCCTCCAGGTAATAATCTCGATCGGGCAAGGTTGTGCCGCTTTGCACGACCGCCGCAAGGTACTGAGTCGAGTTCTTATCATCCTGGTCGACGTAGAATCCAATGGGCGTCCGAACGCCTAGATGCTGCAGGTCACCGAGATAACGGACAACCTCCGTGACAGTCTTCAAATTGTCGATCTTGGCCAACTCTTCCTTCAAAGGCGTCAGGCCCCGTTGCTCGATTCGTTCCTCATCCATGAAGCTGCGAAAGAAATCGCCCACCTTCTGCGCATCGGATCCGGGTGCATGCGTTCCTTCGGCAGCTTCCTCGACGAGATCCCGAATCTTCAGCAACGTCTCGTCCATGAGGATCGTGAAAGAACCGTAATCCGACTTGTCATCGGGAATCGGCGTGTGCTTGAGCCATTCACCGTTCACGTGCAGGAATAGATCGTCCTGGGCGCGCACGGATTGGTCAAAACCCCGCGTTTCAATTCCCGACCGAAGTGCCTCGGCCGAGAGCGGTACCGCAAAATAGCTCAGACTGAGGATCAGTAAGACGCAACGCGGCAGGGCCGCAGCCCAACGGGGTGCTTCCGCACCCGGGTAAGGGTCGCTTCCGTTGGTCGCTCGATTTCTTGCCGAGAGAACAACATTTTCACCGATCGCAGTACAACGCATCATGTCAAGCAGTCCTCTCGAGGAAAAATGTAAAGTTCGTTTCAAAACCGTGATTCGGGAGGGCAAGGCTGGCTTGTTGAAAATCTGACAGGCTCGTCCGTAGCGGACTCGATCAACTCTGGCTCCCCTCGCCCCGTTTCGAGGTCGTGCAGTTTATAATTTCTTGGTTTTTCCAGCGTTGCGAACAGGTTTCACTCTACCTCCCGAGGATGTCGCGTTCTGTTTTGACCGAAGGAGGAGAGGTAACCACGGATTGGACAGAGGGTACGGATCGGGACGGACAGATCCGTGGACACCCGTTTTGTCCGTTCGATCCGCGGTTCCTCTTCTTGATCTTCGGTTTCGCTCGAC
>CAZFWV010000336.1:0-7429 GCA_964522605.1 uncultured Pirellulaceae bacterium | reverse complement strand
GATTTCGCGAGTGCCACTGGCTCCGCCAGTGCTCCGCGAGGATTTTGAGACAAAGCCTGGACCTGATCGTACGTTGTTCCCGGCGAACGATTTGCCCGCAATCCCACCGGCTGACACGACTCCGCCATCCCTGGTGTCCATTGATGCTCCGACTGAAACCATCGCACTCGAACGTCGTCGCTTGTTCCTGGCACCAGCACCGGTTGCTGATTCTCGTGGCCAAGGTCCGCGGCCGGGAGATTGAGGTTCGCCATGCACTCTCCGTGCCGCTCGATCCCGAGGCGACTCCCGAACAGATCGGACAACAGCTGGCGGAAACATTACACGAGCACCAGATAAAACATTTTGACCTGCTCATCGGCTTGCCGCGCTCTCGCGTCGAGATGCTCAGCTTGGCACTGCCCCCGTCCAGCGATGCGGAGTTACCCGAGCTGGTGCAGAACGAGGTCCTGCGACAATTGTCCGATTTGCCAGAGGACTCGATCGTCGATTATTACTTCGACCAGGCAGATTCAGAAATCTTGCGACGTGTCGAGGCCGTTGCGGTGCGGCCCGAGACGATGGCTCAGATCCGGGCCGTCTGCGAAGCGGCGGGACAACCGGCTGCTCAAGTCGTTCTGCGCCCGATGGCCATCGCTTCGTTGTTTTCCCGGCTGGCAGGTCATGCTCACAATAAGGCGCTACTGCTCACCGTGATGGACTGTGACGCCGACATGTCACTCTTTTCACAGGGACAGGTCGTATTCAGCCGCACAATCCGCCTGTTGGATGTCGAAACCGATGCGTTGGAAGTCGCCCGTGTCTCGGATGAGATCCGGCGAACACTGGCCGTTGCACCCTTTGAACCCGATGAAGAAGACGATGTCGGTCACATCTTCATGTTCGATGATCTGAAACGGTCGAATGAGTTCATCGAACAGTTGGCCGAAGAACTCCAATTGCCAGTTTCCATGCTGGATCCACTGGTCGGGTTGCGCGTGGGAAAGGAAGCCGACCGGCAGCAGATTCATCGCTTTCCCGCACTGATCGGGATGATCCGCGATTATGCCGCAGGTACGGCAGCCGTCGACTTCGTTCATCCAAAGCAGCCTCCCCCGCCACCCCGTTATGGCCGCAAGATTGCCCTCTATGCCACGGCCGCCGTGATTGCGTTGGCACTCGTCACCGGACATTTCAAGTCTCGATTGGATGAGGCCGTCGACGACGCACGCAGCTTGGCCGGTGACGTCAAGAAGACGGAAGACGAATTGAAACGCTGGCGCAGTCGCACCGCTGTCGTCGACGCCATCGGTCGCTGGAGGGCAGGCGAAATCCACTGGCTGGAGGAGCTGCGTTACCTGTCGGAACAGTTTCCCGCTGCGGACCAGGCCGTCGTTCGGCGAATCACCATGGCGCCCACCAATACCGGGAACGGAGTGATGTCGATGAGTGTTCGCGTGAATGATCCAGGAACGCTCGACAAGCTCGAGGCCAATCTGCGCGACGACTTTCACCAAGTCAGCAGCAAACGCATTTCCCAGTCGGAAGGACAGCAAAACTTCCCGTTCCAATTTGAAACGAGTGTCCTGGTGCAGCCTCATCCGATCGAAACCACTCCGGATTCGGAAGCCGCCACAGACCCCCTGTTGGCAACCCAACGCTGATCGCCCATTCCCCGACGATGCCACCGACAATGCCCCGACGACAAAAAATCTTGATTGGCCTGGTGACCGCGATGCTGATCGCTTACCTCGCCGATTTCGCCTATCGTCGCCTGTACGCGCAACCGCTGCAGAATGCGGAAAACGCCAGCCAAACGCTGACCAAGCGACTGCACCAAGCCAAGCTGAATGTTCGGCAGGAACGGAACAAGATCGATCAACTGGAAGATCTGCGGCAGCGGAGTCTACCCAGCGACCTGGAACTCGCCGTATCCTGCTACCGGAGCTGGCTCCTGGAAATCATCGAAAAGGTCGGACTGCAGCGAACGAGCGTCGATTCCAGCCCGCCGCAACGCCAGGGCAACCTGTACTCGCGCATCGATTTCACCGTGCGCACAAACGGATCGCTCCAACAGGTCAGCGATTTCCTCATCGCCTTCTATCGTTCCGGATACTTGCACAAGATCCGCTCGATGTCGCTCAACCCAAACGCCAGCGGTGCCGTCGATACGACCCTGGTCGTCGAGACCCTCGTGCTGCCTAACGCCACCCACGAAGATCGGCTCGCCACGCTGGAAACCGCTGACACCCCGGTCATTTCCCCGGAAGACTATCGCATCATTCCGCGCCGCAATCTGTTCGCCGGCGGCGATCCCGTCTCGTCGAACCTCTTATTGACCGCAATCACCTTCAACGCACAAGGGCAGCCCCAAGCCTGGTTCAGCGACCGCTCGCAGAATCAAACGCATATTCTGACGACCGATCAAGTGCTATCGCTGCAGGGAATCGAGCTCCGAATCAAACAAATCGATGCGCAGCAGGTGACGGTCGACCTGGATGGCCAATCCAGCGTGCTGTCGATCGGCGAAAGCCTCGCCGAGGCCATGGCGAAGAGCCCCTAGGAATAACTCAGAAATAACTTCGGCATCTCGGTGCTCTCGTTTAACCGCGTGCCCAGCGGGCCGCGGAAGATCCTTCCCTACCCGCGGGGCGACGCCCGCGCGGTGAAACGAGGAAGTTGTTTCTGAGCCGTTCCCTGGTATCCAGAGAGGAAGAAGCAACCACGGATTGGACGGAGGGTACGGATCGACACGGACCAATCCGTGGAGATCCGCGACTTCCGTCTCATCCGTGGTTGCTCTTCTTCCCCCCAGCTGACGGCCCTGTCCTTGCCCTTGCTTTTCCTTCCGCCGAGCTTGACGCCCTGGCGGGGATCCCTTAGGATTCCGCCGCTTTTCCCTGGATCAACTACCCATTTTAACAGGGGTCTCGATTCAGCATGGTTCGTGTTTTGGGAACGCGTCGAGCGTGGAAGCGGAGCGGAAGTCTGCTGATCGCGGCGGGGCTGGTGGTGATCAGTTCCCGGGCAATTCATGCGCAAGCTGAGGCGCCGGCAGCTACAGCGGAGACTTTGCAGGTCCGAGGGTACGCATGTCCCGTGGTCGAGCAGCCGGAGATGATCGCGCGACTGCGAAAATTCTTCGAAGCGGTCGAGGGTTTCCGCGTCACCTCGGACCCCACGACGTCGCAACTGTTAGTTGTTGCGCCGCCGGAGGTTCACGCAGCGATTCGAGAGCAACTAACGTCGGCGGAGCCGGCTCCGCCGACGCCTGATCCTATTCCCCGACCGTGGAACGATGCGAATTCGGATTTGCGGTTTCGACCGGCGGCAGCGCCGGCACCAACGACGGGCAGCACGGTGGATCCGCAAGCGACGACCCGTTTCCTTCTTGTGCGGGGCGATGTCGCGCAACTGCAGCAGCGTTTGAATGCGATCCTCGGCGGCCGACTGCGCCGCTTCGCGCCGGATAGCCAACCGACATTCGTGCTGGAATCTGGCGCCGGTCCCGTCGCAGAGTTAGTATTTGACGTGCGTCGCGGTGGCGTGCTGGTAACTGCCACCGAGCCGGTGATCCAGCAATTAACCTTGCTCTTCCGCGCGATCGAAACAAGCACGGCTGGCGCCGGACGCCGAACGGCAGTCGTTTCGATTGAGCGATCGGATCCCGCGAAACTCAGACAGGCGATCGATGCGTTTCGCACCCCGGGTCCAAACCCGGATGATTCTTCCCGAGCCCTGCCGTCGGCCCGGCGCCCGTTGGAGCTGGTCAATTTCATCGTACAGGGGGAAGAACCAGCGTTGGGCGAAGCCTCGCAGGACCCTGCCGCGGCGGGACCGGCGGGAATCGAAGCGGCCGAGATGACTCCGGCGAGCGACCTGGACGTCGATGTCGAAGTGCAAACCTTGCCGGACTTGGACGTGATCATTCTTCGCGGACGGGACCGGGACGTGCAGAAGCTGACGGAAATCATCCAGGAACTGGAACGCCTCAGTCAGGAAACCCAGCCCCAGATTCGGATCTATCAACTGCGACATGCGCGCAGCGAGTCGGTTGCGGAAATCGTACAGGAAGTCAGCGAGGATCTGACGGGACGACGACAAGGTCGTGTCAGCGTGACTCCACTGGTCAAGCCGAACGCGTTGCTGTTAATCGGCTGGGGCGACGCAATTGAGTCGATGATTGAGTTGATCAGCAAGCTGGACAAGGCGGTCGCACCGGAGACGCAATTCGAAATCTTTCGTCTGAAGCACGCTTCAGCGGCGATGACCGCCTTTTCGATCTCGCAGTTCTTCACGGGCCGGGAAGGCCTGGGACCGCAAGTGCAGGCGTTGGCTGACATGCGGACGAATTCCGTGATTGTCTACGCCGCGCCGCGGGACATGGCGGAAGTCAAAAGGCTAGTTGAATCCCTCGACACGGCGGGAAGTGAGGCGGTAACGAAGGCGAAAGTGATCACGATCCGCAATGCGCTCGCCGCCGACATCGCTCAGACACTGCAGCAGGCGATCACCGCCGATGCCACGACCGGTGCCCCTTCCGCGATTCTCGAGTTGATGACCATTGACGAACGGGGGCAGGAGATCGTGCGTTCGGGCATGCTGAACAACGTCCGGATCACGGCCAATCCACGCAACAACACGTTAATCATTTCGGGCCCCGACGAAAGCATGGCCTTGTTGGAGGAATTAGTCCGGCAACTGGACGTTCCCGGTGCCGTCTCGCAGATCAAGGTTTTTCGCATTGTCAACGGAGACGCCTCGTCCCTGATACAGACCTTGCGCGCTTTGATCCCGGCGCAGGTTGGTGCGGGAGCGATCGGACCGCGGCTTCCGAGCGCCGAGGGAGAAACGTCTCTGGCGCCGCTTCGCTTTTCCGTCGACTCACGAACGAACAGCATCATTGCGGCCGGATCGGAGGGCGACTTACGGATCATTGAAGCGTTGCTGTTACGGCTCGATGAACGCGATTTGGCGGAGCGACAGACGGAGGTCTACCGACTGAAAAACGCTCCGGCTCTGGATGTGGCGACGGCCGTCAACGAGTTCCTTCGGAGCGAACGGATCGTGCAGCAGGCGGCTCCCGGAAGCGAGAATCCGTTCGAACAGATCGAGCGTGAAGTCGTCGTGGTGCCGGAGCCAGTTGGCAACTCGCTGATTATCAGTGCGACACCGCGCTATTTCGAAGAGATTCGCAAACTGGTGGTCGACCTGGACGAACAACCTCCCCAAGTCCTGATCCAGGTCGTGATCGCGGAAGTCCTCATGGACAACATCGACGAATTCGGCGTCGAGCTCGGCCTGCAGGATTCGGTGCTGTTCGATCGCAGCCTGCTGGGAGAATTACTCACCACCACCGTGACCAGCCAACAATCGACCGCGGATGGGATCATCACGGTTACCGAAGACGTGATCCAGGCGGCGACCAACACACCGGGCTTCAATTTCAACAATCAACCGTTGGGGAACAGTGGCAGCGAGAAGGCGCTTGCGAATTCGAATCAGGTCGGCGGTCAAGGGCTCTCCAGCTTCGCCGTAGGTCGAATCAACAACGAATTGGGATTCGGCGGGCTGGTCCTGTCGGCCAGCAGCGAAAGTATCAGCGTGTTAATCCGGGCGTTGGAGGAATCCCGGCGGGCGGACATCCTGAGTCGACCGCAAATCCGCACATTGGACAACCAATCCGCCTTCATTCAAGTCGGGCAGCGGGTCCCGCGAATTGAGTCCTCGAATCTGACCGCAGGCGGCCTGCAGACCAATAACGTGGTGTTGGAGAACGTCGGGATCATCCTGGGCGTCACCCCGCGCATCAGCCCGGACAATACGGTCGTGATGGAAGTCGACGCAGAGAAGTCGGCTCTGGGGCCCGAAGAGAAAGGCGTCCCGATCACCGTGTCGCTGGACGGAACCGTGATTCGCGCGCCAACGGTCGACATCCAGACGGCTCAAGCAACCGTGAGTGCCGCGAGTGGCGAAACGATTGTCCTGGGTGGCATGATCACCACGCGAGACGAGACGATCACGCGCCGCGTCCCGTACTTGGCGGACGTCCCCGTGCTCGGCAATTTGTTTCGCTTTGACAGCGCGACCGAAATTCGCGCCGAGTTGCTGATCATCCTGACACCGCACGTGATTCGCTCGCCGGAAGACGCTCAGCGGCTGAAAGAAATTGAAATGTCGCGCATGTCCTGGTGCGCGGCAGACCTCTACGAGATCCATGGCGATGTCGGCGCGGCCTACGAGCCGGGCGTCGTGAACGACCGCGACACGGAGGTCATTTATCCCGACCTGAATCCACGGGGCATCCCCGCCGCGCCGCCGGAACCCGATGCGGAGCTTGAACCGGCGCTTCCCAACGTCGATACGAACCTTCCCGAGAACAGTCTGCCGTTGCTCGAACCGCCGTCGGGGGCCGGCTCCTCCAGGGTCCAAGCGACGCGCACCAAGCATCGCCTCGTTTCGACCGATCCGGAGCAACCACTCGATCCGAGGAATGACGAGACGGAGGATGCGGTGAAGCGTGACCGACGGCGCTGGCCCTCACGCCTGTCTGAACTGATTCCCCGGAAGCCTCGCAAGCAAGAATCGACAAAATGAATTCCACTGTCCAACCTCAACTTCCAAGCACGCGTTGGAAGACCGGAAGAGCGAGGCTCCTGCTGAGCCTCAGACGCGGCGAATCGTGGTTCGGCAGCAGCCTTGCGCTCCCGAATCGCGCTTGCGAGACTTCCTTTCGAGCAACCCCAGGTCGTTCCGCCCGCCCATCGTGGCAGGCAATCCTCACGGGACTGATCCTGTTTTCACTCTCGGGTTGTGCGCAATGGGAATTGCGCGATGCCTGGCCGTGGGATCGTGCCGAAGAAGCCGCCGTACCGGAACGGATCATGCCGATTTGGACCGACACGGTTCTGTATCAACAGGCCCAACCGGGCGTGCGGGGGTTTGGCGGCCGCATCTACTTCTATGATCAGGAGGCGAAAGAACCGATTGAGGTCGAGGGGACACTGATTGTGTATGCCTTCGACTCGGACAAGCACCCGAACGGGATCCCGGTACCCGAGAAGAAATACATCTTCACCGCCGATCAATTGCCGCAGCATCACAGCAAGACCGAATTAGGGCATTCGTACAGCATCTGGCTACCCTGGGACGAAGTCGGAGGTCCGAAGCAACAGATTACGCTGATCACCCGTTTCGAAGGGCGCGAAGGAGGCGTGTTGGTGTCCGACGCATCGCGGAAGCTGCTGCCGGGGATTACCGCGACCGACCCGACCGCCGATTCCTCCGTTCAAGCCGCTTCGTTCGAATCGTCATCGGGATCGCCGATGCAACGGACGGAATCGGTCACCATTGAAATCTCTCCCGACTTTGCCCGAAAACTGGCTCCGGGGCGCACGGACGTCAGTTCTTCCTCCACCGACGTCACACCTTCGGGCACGTCGACGGGGGC
>CAZFWV010000335.1:0-7470 GCA_964522605.1 uncultured Pirellulaceae bacterium | reverse complement strand
GGAAACAACGCGGGATACAGCTCGGACTGGCAGTGCGATACGCGGGCATTGAGCAGCTCCTCCATCTTCGATCGGCAGGCGTGAGATCTCGCTCATCTTACTCGGTTTTTCGTTCCTAGTGACGGGGGCGCAGTCAATGAACCAGGACGACCAACGGGAGTCCGGCAAGTGAGGATTTCCCAGTGGGGCGAGCTTCCAGCTTGCCTTTCATGGCGAATTCGCAAGCTGGAAGCTTACGCCACGGTACGAAACCAATTGCCGCTCAACGAAGGCTCTCGGGCATTGGACGTTCCACCCCTCAAAGATGTCTCAAGCAGTGGCCTCGCCCTCCCGTATGACGGTTTTGATATGCGCTCTATTGTCCTTTCGGAACGCGGTGATCTGGCGGGTTTCTGTTTCTCGTTCCCGGGTTCCTACTGGGTACATGTACCCCGCGGGGAACGAATCAAATCGAGCGCAACCGTGGATTGAAGAGTAACCACGGATCGAACGGATCAAACGGGTTTCCACGGATCTGTCCGTGCCGATTCGTCGCCTCCGTCGCCTTCGTCGAATCTGTCGTTCCCTCTTCCCCTACGGTCCAATCCTCTTCAATGGTCCGCGCGATTTGATCTTGTTCATCTTGAGTCGACCGCCAAACACTGACCGTCTCATGGGTGGCATTCTTGGTGTCGATCGGGTCTGGCTCGGCGTCTTTCCGCGGTTTTCCGCGGCGGTGCTTCCAGCATCTCCCACGGAATGGTGCATCCCAACGAGCGTGGCGATGGCGTCATGATGAGAAATCAGCCGCAGCCGCCACCGGCAGATCGGACCGGCTTGAGCACCTTGACTTTTGCTACGTATTCGCGTTTCGCCTGCGCCCCGTTGGCCGGTCGCGAAACGGGGAATGTTTGTCCGAGGGCGGCATCGAAGGGATGGCGTAGCTGATCGTCCACCGGCGCTGGAACCTCGGCAGAGGGTACGTCAGGCCGATTCATCTGATAGAGGTCCAGCCAGCGATTGATGCCTCCCGCCAGAATATACGCGTTCACGTGGGGACGAACGGCCAATCGTTTCCAAGCCTCGATGGCCGACTGTTCGTCGTTCGACATGGTGACGACCACGGCACTCGGTGTGATCAATGGAGGCAGGTCCGATTCCAGTTCCGCCACGGGAATATGATGGGCATCGAGCAGGTGAAACAGATTGAAATCGGCTTCGCGGCGGACATCCAGCATGACCAATTGAATCTGATTATTGTGCATCAGACTCAGAAGCTCGGCCGGATCAATAAAGATCTCACGACTTGCCAATCGCTGTTCCAGTTGCTCGTCTTGCCAGGCAATTTTCCGCGTTACGTCGGGTTGTCCAATCCACGCGGTGATCAGGGCGAGTGCGAATCCTCCCGCAACGGCCATCCGGCGCAGTTGTCGCGTCGAACGCGAGAGGGCGGCCGAGGGAGTGCCTCGACGAAAGATCCTCTCGGCCCACTCGGCCGCTGCGAAGGCGCCAATAGCCATCAGGAATACGCCGACAACGAGCCATCCGGCATCGACGCCCAGCCAGTCGAAAAGTGTCAGCCGACCAAGATATCCGGTCTGATTCCAGAAGTGACTCAGTTGCGGAGCGGTTGCGGCGAATCCCATGGAGCCGACGAAGACGCCCATCGCAAAAAAGGCACCATCCACCTTCAGCGTAGACATGGAGACGAGGGACGTGCCCGGGCAGTAACCGCCAATGATGAAGCCGATGCCGAGCACCAGGCCACCGACAATCGCGGGGCCCAGGTGAGTGGGAGGCACCCACACGCGGGAAAAATCCAGCCATCCGATGGCCGAACAGGCAAACACGAACACCATCGCCGTGATGATTGCCGTGAACATCACCTTCAGGACACGCATGTCGTACAAGTAGAACTGCGCAGCCAGATTCCTGGCATCACCAAAACCGGCACGTTCGAGTACAAACCCAAACGCGAATCCAATCGCCAAGGTCAAGATGATTGAAGTAACGGGAGCAAACTCAAACGGAGCCATTTGCAGGATTCCTTGGTGAAGTCAGTTCCACAGTCGTCGCAGCGGGTAGGCGAGCGCGTAGGCGCCGGCGAACACCATCATCATGAAGGCCCAACTGCCAACGGCCAGCACCGCTCCGCCGGACAGAGCCTGACCCGACGTACAGCCGCGCGCCAGGGCCGCGGCCCATCCCATCAGTACGCCTCCCAGCAGTGCCAACATCCATCGCTGGCCCCGGCTGACATGCGGGCCCCGACATGTCTCGACTCGTAATCGACCGGCGGTCCAGCCGGATAGGCAACCACCCAAAAGCACTCCCAGCAGCATCCAGACCATGCGGTGATTGAGCGGATTCTGTCGGCCTCCCGCCATCCCCGCCAGGTATGCGTTCTGATCGGTTGTCAGCGGCGCGACTTGATCGACCGCCAAGGCCATCACGCGCGCCACACCGCCCGAACCACCGAGGCCGGATCCGGTGAGAAACAGGGATAGAAACAGCACGATGCCCAGGGCGACACCTGCCGCGTAGGGGTTCCAGAGGCGCGAGGGTTCGTGGTGGCTCATCGTCCAGTCTCCTCATATCCCAGAATCATGGCTTTCAAATGGGCTGTCGGCGTCGAACCGGTCGTAATCAGATAGATGTGCGCGAGAACGAAGGTGGCAAACAACCAAGCGCCGGCGGTATGCAACAAAGCCAGCGTCGAAAGACCACCCACGAAATTGACGGCTCCCGGCCACCGCTGACCGCTCCACATCAAAAGTCCCGTGATCAGTTGCAGCGGCAGCAACACATTCAGGATTACCAGATACGTGATTTGCTGCAACGGGTTCAGTCGGCGCTCCGTCGTCTTTTCAAGCGGATGGGATTCTCCGCGGAAAATCCCCAGTACGTAATACCGAGCCTGCCGCATCGACAGGGAAACAAAATCCATCGGCTGTGGCAGGAACTGGCGAATGGTTCCTGTCGTCACGTAATAAAACACTCCCAAGAATGCGTTCGCAATCAACAAGAAGCCCAGCACATTGTGGATCTGCACCGCCAACGCGAAGCCGAAGAAATTGAATCGCTGCGGATTGTGGATGTTGATGCCCGTCAGCATCAGAGTCAGAATCGCCGCTGCCTGTAACCAGTGCCAGATTCGTTCATACGGCGAATAGATCAAATGACGCGTGGATGACATCAGTGCGTTCCTTGGTTTGCATCGGGCTCGATTGGCGGAACACGTTCTTTGCCGGACGTGTGGTGGGCCCGGAAACGGAGCCCCGTGTGAACTGTGATCGCCAGGGCCACGGAAATCAGCGATAGGCTGCCCAGGATCGTGAGCCAGGACCAGTGATGATGGCCGAGCACGTAAAGTCCGGCCTCGCGAGGGTCTGTCCGCAAGACAACTCGTCCCTGAGAGTCGAGCTGGGCGTCGAGCGGTGTGACAACAAGATGGTCCGAGGCCAGTTGCGGGAGGATTCCGCCGGGTGCGTACGATGCGAGCAGCATGGTTTCTGCCAGTCCGGAATCCCGCGCGTGGCAAGTTTCGCAATCACGCGTTGCCGTCGAGGCGGGGCCCACTCCATGATGGAGTTCGAATGGCAGGATTTCGCCGCGAATTTCCGGACTTTGCACGCCCACGGCGATCAAGCGACGGCGAACCGCTTCGATTTTCTCGGGGCGATCCAGCTCCCGCTCCGCGTCGCTGATCCTTCCGTCCTGGTCTTCGTCGAAAGCCGATTGTAATTCCGCATGGTATTCGCCATCGACCAACAAGGCCGCCTGGAGATCCGTCAACCGCACCGGCTGCGATTCGTTTTCCTGGTCAATCCAATACCAGGCGGAGATCAAATTGTGCGGGACCAGTCGCTGGGATCCGTCCAATTCGGCACGTGGCAACAACACCGGCCGATAGCCCGTCACCAAAGAAGTCGAATCGTGCGGATCCCCCTCGACTCCCCGCCACTGTGTCTGCGGACCCCCATCGGGGGCCAGCAGCGTCCAATCGATCTGGCGGATTGCCGGAGCTTGGACCTGAGCAATATGGCAGACCTCACAACTGAGGCGCGCAAAGTGGACTTCCGCGTAGGGGAGCCACCGGTGGGTGTCCTCTGTGCGGTGGCATTCGCGACAACCACGCATGGTTCCGTCCAGATGCCGGGCGACCGTCCCCTGCGAAGTGTGGCCTTTGGCGAACTGATGCGACGGGCGCTGCAGGAAGTCACCGATCGCCAGTCGACGCGGTTCATAACGCAGGTGATCCGGCCGACCTCGACGGGTCGGTTCGTACGACCGAGGATCGTTCAGCGAGAAGTGGCAACTGCCACATTCGAGCATCGCGGCCGCATGGACGTCCCACGGACGCGTCAGTTGCGATTTGTCCTGCAGGTTGATGGCCGAGTCACTCATGTGTTGCGGAGAAAAAACCTGTCCCTTGGTGGCGGTGGACCAGGCGCGAATCGAGAGGTTTAGCTGCAAGGGCTGCTGGCCGAAGTCCGTCTGTCCGTGACATTGCCCACAGTGTTCGCTGCGCGTAGCGGAGATTCCCAATCGTTCCGCCGCCACCTCGCCCTGTTCCAGAAACGCCTCCGGCGCGTATTGCCAACCCTCCGACGTCTTCTTTGCGATTCCGGTTTTCGCGAGGGTTGCCGTATTCGCCCAGCGGAAGTGCCCGTCCGCTAATTCCTCGCAACGCGCCTGGTTGTCGGGGTCGCGCGTGTGGCAGAGAAAACAGTTCATCTCGACAATTCCAGAAGACGCCCAGTCCCATGCACGCGCCTCACCCGTTGCGGCATCCAGCACGTGCAGGTCCGGCTGTATTCCTTCGACCGGACTCTCCGGAAACGCAAACAATTGATCCAGTTGATGTCGGCCCTGTCCGGTCACTGCCGGCCCTCCGCCCACATGGCGCCATCCCCAGGTCTGCAGCCATTCGGCGGTCCCCAGGTCGAGCCGCCGGTCTTCCGGACGGGTTAGGCGTCGGTACAGCAGGGGGTTCCACTGACCGAACCAGCCGCCGTTCGCTCCCCGTTCCGGACCACCTTCACGCGGATCCTCCAACCGTGTCCCCGAAACGTGGTAACTGTGCTCGGCGATGTATTGACTCTCGTGACAGCCGCCACACGTTCGCATCGTCGAGATCGGCTTGCCCGAACTCAGTACGGAAATCCCGCTCTCATCCAGCAAAGGGATTGCCGGATGCATCGATCCCTCGGCGTCGACCGGTGTCTCGACGAGCGCCACGGCAAGCAATACCACGACGACTGCCATGCGACCTGGTAGCAACACGGTACCCATCAGCGGCTTCCTCCGATCTCATCCTGGACCAGACCCAGCCGATGTCGTGTGCCGCGATAGGCCGGATCCCCTTCGTAACCGAGTTGTTGCCAATCCATCACGCCACGAGGTCCATGGCAGTCGATGCACTGCAACGCTTTTTCCGAAGCCTGAACCATATGCGATAGCGGCCAATACATCTCCGTCTCGACAAAGTCGAATTGACCGCTGTACTCGAGCCCGGTGCTCTTCGCTCCCAGTCGACAGGCCTGGTCCCAGTCAAAGTCCGTCCAATAACCTCCCGGTCCCCACGTGCGTGGCGTCAGCAGGTGCAGGTGAACCGGATCGTAGACCTGCTTGCCGCGGTGCACCTTAAACGGCCAGATCTTTGCCGCTGGATCGCTTGCGTCCCCCAGAGGCCGATTGATCTGCACGACACGACGAGGGTCGATCTTGTCGCCCGTCAGATAACGCTCAGCGCGCCCGTTAAACCAGTAATACTCGGGACGCACGTTCTGTGCGTAGTGAAAACTGCCCTTGGATTTCAAGTAAACGTGCGGATCCTCCCCTCGACTGCCATCTCCGGCGGTTGACCAGTCCCAAGACATCTTCGTCGCGGTGTCGATAGCCATTCGCGGGATGTGGCAGGTTTGGCAGGCGACCGAGGCCGTGTGAAAATCCAATCGCTGATTGCCATGGGGCGTCTCGCGATGGCAGTCGGTGCAATTGACCCGCAGCGTCTCCTCGTGTGACAACGCCATGCCACAGCCGGGAATCTGATGATTTTGCGTGCGATGGCAGTCGACACACTGCAACTCGTGCTGTCCCATGTGCACGTCGATCCGGGCCTGAGGAAAGTACATCGTTCCGTCCAGGTCGCCGTGCTTGACGGCGTCTCCACCTCCCCCCTTGAAATGGCACTGTCCACAATTCGTACGCGTCGGTCGTCCCACACTCTGGGCGACCGCAACCAGGTCGACTCCTTTCTCCGGTTGACCCGCCAATCCCTTTTGATAGGTGTTGGTCTGATCATGGCAGACGAGGCAGTCCACGTTGGTTTCCACGCGAAAGTCGAAATTGTCGTCGGCCCAGCCGTAACCGGCATGGCACGACGCGCATTTTTCCATGTTCGGACCCGCGTGAATGCAGAAGTTGTTGATCAGATTCCGCTTGCCTACATAGAGCGGCTCCGATTGCTCCGGACGATCAATCTTGTGACCCGCCCAGGTCCAATGGGAGGTCTGCATCACGTCTCGAGCGGCCGACGGATGGCAGACCAGGCAGGCCGCAGTGACTTCCGATCCGGAGTTCAGCGGTCCGGTAATCAGCGGACCATGATCCAGGTGGGCTTGGGCTCGAGGCATCTGATCTCGGGGCGTATCACGGGGGGGCCGCTTGTCGGCCGAGGCCCAGACAACGCCCAAAACTCCCAGTCCGATCCCGGCGAGTAGGAACAAACCGACGGTCCAAACGCGCATAGTCAGTACTCCTTGTTCTCGCCTGTTGTACCACAAGATTTGAAACAAAGCAATTTCGAAATTCTGCAACTATTCATTGGACCCGATCCACTCTGGCTCCCCTCGCCCCGTTTCGAAGCTGCTGAAAAAGTCGAATTTGCCACCACATGTTGTATGACAGCAGATGATGCATGCACAACATTTGGTGGCTCGCTAAGACTTTTTCAGCAGCCTCGTTTCGGGGAGAGGGGCCGGGGGAGAGGGGCGTTCAACGCGCCACAATCCACGAGGAATCTTGGGACTTTGGAATGCCGTGCCCCCTCATCCCCAGCCCTTCTCCCCCGCAAGGCCGGGGGAGAAGGGAGCTAGGATTTCGGTTTGTTCATTGCCTGCCAGAACTCCCCTTATTTCCGAGTCGAAAACATTTTCAACAGCCCAGGGCGAGGCTCCTGCCGAGCCTGGATTCGTCGCATATTCGGCTCGGCCGGAGCTCGCCCTCCCGTATGACGGTTTTGAAATGTGTTCTAGTAACGTCCGACGGCCTGGGCCGTGTCGAACATGGTGATCAAGTTTTCGGGCGGTACTCCAGCCTGAACGTTGTGGACTGGTGCAAAGACGTAGCCGCCGCCGGGCATCAGCGTGCGGACATGTTGTTCCACTTCCTGGGCGACTTCCTCTTGAGTGCCAAAGGGCAGTGTTTTCTGGCAGTCGAGTGACGCTCCCCAGAACGTCAGTTGGTCCCCGAACTCGGCTTTCAGCC
>CAZFWV010000334.1:0-7493 GCA_964522605.1 uncultured Pirellulaceae bacterium | reverse complement strand
GAGAAGGGCGAGAGATGCTGCAGTCTCCGCTGTGCAGCGAGCCCCCGTAGGCCGACTTGTCTCAAGTCGGCTTCTTCGCCGCTGCCTGTCGACCTGCCACCTCGGCCGTCGTCGTGATCGGTCAACCTCTTCCGCGCGAAACAGCTTCCAGCCCCATCAAACGACGCCCCAGGTTCAGTCTTGCTCCATCCCACATATAATCGATCCCCATGACGGAAATCACACAAACCAGTGCGACGACTGCTCCCGAGAGGCAACCAAGCCTGTTGCGTCGTTTCGCCGCCAACCTGGTCTGCACGCTTGCGACCGGCTACATCCTGTTCGTTTTCTCCGAACGCATGTTCTGGACCGTTTGGCGGCCGGGCGACCGACTGGCGGAACTGGTCATCACGTGGCTGGCGTACTGCGTTGCTGCGTATCTCTTTCTTGCGGCCGCGTCGTGGTTTCGAGCGAACGACTTCTGGTCGGTGTTCTTGGCGGGCGCCTTGTACGGATGGATTGTAGAAGGAGGCTTGATCCATACGCTGTACGGCACAGAACCATCGGCGCCGTTTCCGATCAGCATATCCATCACGGGCCTCTCCTGGCATGCGCTGATTTCTGTCATGCTGGGCTGGTGGGCGACCGGTCGGGCGCTGACGGCGAACCGTCCGCGTTCGTTGATCGCGATTTGCGTGATGATCGGCATTTTCTGGGGCGTCTGGGCGATGTTCCCGCGGCGCGAGACGCCCCCCATCGTGACGCCGCTGCCCGCGTTTTTTCTGAACGCCGCATTGCTTTCGCTCGGCCTGATGGTCAGCTGGTGGGTGAGCTTTCGCGCGGGTCTTTCGAGATTCCGGCCAGGAAGAATCGGAATTCTGTCTTGCGTCGCGATTGTTGGTTTGTTTTTCTCCCAACATGTGATGCGGTTGGGAGTCTTGCCGCTGGTCCTATTCCCCTCGGTCCTGTGCCTTGCGCTAATCCCGCTCGAGATTCATCGGCGATGCCGACGCTCGGCGCCGACGAACATGCTCTTGGCCAGCGACCGACGGTCTCGCGCGTTGCTGCTGATCGGGCTGATTCCGCTGGTCGCGACCGGAGTCTATTGGATTGCAGTGGCCTGTCGTTTCGAACGATTCCCGGTGACCACGATCGTCTATTACGGCCTGACCGGTCCGATGGGGTTCTTGACGCTGGTCCTGGCGATCGTTGCGGTGATTCGACGTTCACGGAAGGGGGAGATGAGAAAATGGGAGAGTGGTGAGGGGAGAGTGGAAAGTGGAAAGAAGAGAGTAGAGAGTAGAAAGTAGAGATGCCCCGACGGACGTCTCATTCTCTAGCCGGTCACTCAGTCTACTCTCCACTTTCTTCTTTCTCCTTCCCAGCGTCGAACTCCAGAAGACACCGATGCGAAATCCGAAACGACCCCGGAGCCTTTTCCGGGGGATGGGCTCCCTCTTCGAACCGCCCCCAACCCGATCGCGGCGAGCAGGACCGATAGAATTCCGGAGGGTTCGGGAACCGCCTGGACCTCTTCCTGCGACGTCTTTTCATAGCCGCCATCGGCAAGTGCCTTGACGAGATCGCCTGTGCCGAACGTGCCATCGCCATTCCAGTCCCCCTCGGACCAGCTTGCCAGCTGCAGCGTTTCGTACTTGCCAGCCTCGAGCACGCGAACGAGGTCTCCGGTGTCGAACTGGCCATCGAGATCGGCGTCGCCGTACCAAGCCGACTTCAGATCTTTGACCCACGTGCTGTGGTCGGCGATGTCCACTTTTTCGTCCTGGTTCAAGTCAAAGCGCGCTTCGCCGCAGTCATCACAGCCCTCCTGGACCTGAAGAATTACTGTCGTCAGTGTGTCAATGTCGTCCACCGTCAGCCTGCCGTCTCCATCGAAATCACCCGGTTGTGAGACGACTTGTAGATCGCGAGCCAGATAGGACATTCCGTCATCGGCCACATCTTCGATGTAGTCGATGCTGATCTGCGTGGGATAGCCGAATGTCTGGTCGAACTGCGCCTGGATCGCGAATGCCGGATAGTCGATCGCGCGCTGCAACTCATCGAACAGCCCGTTGATGGTCAGAAAAAACTGAGGGTCAAGCGGCTGGAGCGTCTCGGCGTCCGTCACGGCGGCAATTGCATCCGAGCGAACTTCTACGATGCCGGGTCGGATGTAATCCCAATGGCAGAAGCAGCTGCGCTGCATGAAATAGTCGTAGTCCGTCGGGCCTGTCGTCGTCCAGAGATTTCGGTTCGTGTCGAGTTCGTTCTGCGTCAGTGCCAGGGCGGGAATGGCAGATGCTGCGACAAGAAGGAAGATTTCGAGCCAGGCAGCGCTTCGCAATTCGCTCCACCATCGATTGCTGTGCATTTCATCGACCTCTTACAGAATTGTTCCTGCGTGGTTCATGCCCAGCGGTCGCACATCCGGGTCGACGACTTCAGGAACGTCGATTGCCGTGAAGTCCGCGCCTTCCGCTGTCGTGCAGAGAGTGCATTTCGAAACCTGCTTTCGGGGAAGGGTGGCTGGTGGCTGAACGAAGTGAAGCCCCAGCAGACCAGCGATCTGGGGCATCGCTGCGCTCTGCCACCAGCCACGCCTTGTGAAGCACAGCTTTTGAGATGCACTCGAGTCACGTCTGTTGGACTGTATCAAGAATCAGCCGGAATGCAATTCCTTTCGACATTTCCGGAGTCTCCGCGACCGACGTCCGCTCCCGTTGGAGGGAATGCTCAGATTTGCGTACAAAGTGGCAGAGTGATATTCCCGCGGCCTGGCGTCCCCGCTGAGAAGGCGTGCGATCGTTTCCAAGACGCGACTGGATCCAAGGCGCCTCGCCTCATCCTCGCGGTGAATCATTCGGTACAATACGATGAAATGAGCGGCCCACGGAAAAGTTTGAGCCGATGACACGGAAGTGCATCTGCACGCTGCCTGATTGGGCGGTGCTCCCCGGTGGCCTCCACAACTCGATGCTGACCCCAGGACCTGATCTTCATGTCGCAGTCTGAGAACGTCAGCCATTGGATCGATCTGATCAAGGAGGGGAACGCGACGGCGGCCGATCAGATCTGGCACCATTACTTCGATCGTCTGGTGCGCTCGGTCCGTCGAAACCTTCGTGATCAGAATCGGGGGATGTCCGACGAGGAGGACATCGTCATCAGCGTGTTCGAGAGTTTCTATCGAGCGGCGGAAAACAACCGTTTCCCGGACCTGCTGGACCGCGATGACCTCTGGAGACTGCTGCTGAAGATGTCCGCTCGGAAGATCGTGGACAAGCGTCGGCATGACCGGCGCCAGCGACGCGGGGCGGGAGTTCGAGTTCAATCGCTGGACGGAGCCGGCCGCGACGAGGAGGTTCTGCAGGCGATTGGGGACGAGCCGACCCCGGAAATGGCTCTGATCCTGGAGGAATCCGTCGAACGGCTTTTGGCTCACCTCGGTGTCGGGCAACTTCGCGAAATCGCGGTAGCTAAATTAGAGGGGTTTTCCAACGCGGAAATCGCCCAGCGATGCGAATGCTCGGAGCGGACGATTGAACGTCGTCTGCACCTGATCCGAGAAAAATGCCAACAAGAACTGATGGCCGAAAATGGGTGATCGCCGAGAAAAACTGCCGATCGCGGCTCTCGAACGGATTGATGATCTGTGTGCCGAATTCGAAGACCTGTGGCGCCGGGGCACGCCACCCTCGATTGAATCGATCTTGCCGCGTGCCGCATCTTCCGTCGAGCGTTCCGCCTTGCTCGGCGAACTCGTGCTGCTCGAGATGGATTACCGGCGTCAGCGCGGGGAACAACCGGCGGCTCAAGAGTATCTCGATCGCTTCCCGAACGATGTCGATACGATTCGTCGGGCGCTGACCGACAGCGAGGATCGTGCGAGAGCCTCACGTTTCGAACCACCCACCGTCGCGCGACTGGCGGAACTGTTTCCGGCCTTAGAGATCCTCGAATTGATCGGCGTCGGCGGGATGGGCGCCGTCTATAAGGCGAGGCAAATCGGCCTCGATCGCATGGTGGCCCTGAAAATCCTCCCCGAGGAATTCGGGCACGACCCGAAGTTCGCCCTGCGATTCACTCGGGAAGCCCGCGCACTCGCGAAACTGAACCATCCCCATATCGTGTCGGTTTACGAATTCGGACACGTCGGAGACACGCACTATTTCTTGATGGAGTACGTGGATGGGACCACGCTTCGCGCCATGGTGCAGGGTCGCCTGTTGCGCCCCGAGCAGGCCCTGGCGATCGTGCCGGACCTCTGTGACGCGCTGCAATATGCGCACGATCAGGGCGTCGTGCATCGAGATATCAAGCCCGAGAACATCCTGCTGTCCAAAGACGGCAACGTCAAGATTGCGGATTTCGGACTGTCCCGATTGCTCGGCAGCGAGAGCCTGCAGGAGGCCCTCACCGCAACGCATCAGGTGATGGGCACGCCGCGCTACATGGCTCCTGAACAGCTCGAAGGCACACACCTTGTCGACCACCGCGCCGACATTTACTCGCTGGGCGTTGTCTTCTACGAGATGCTGACCGGTGAGTTGCCCATTGGGCGTTTTTCCGCTCCGTCCGAGAAAGTCAAGATCGACGTTCGACTAGATGATGTTGTGCTTCGTGCACTCGAGAAGGAACCGCAGCGAAGGTATCAGCGAGCCAGTCAGGTTAAGTCGGATGTCGAGTCGATCACGTCCGCGGATCCGTCTGCGCTGAGTCCGACGATGGAGTTGAAGGCTGCCGCCAATCGTGCTGAGCACGGGTCTCGCGCCCCAAGCCTGGAACGACAGGAACTGGCTGGGCGACTGTTGCTCGTGCGTCGCGAACTCCTAGGCCGTGTCGAGAAGTCGCTCCGGCCCCTGTTTTGGGGCCAGATTCTGCAGATGCTGATTGGAGTTGGAATCACCGCGCTGGGAGTCGCCTGCTGGGTTCGCAATCAACACATTCCTCATCGACTTTTTTCCGGAGGCATTCTGCATCTGTATGGCATCCTGATGGTCCTCGCAGCCGGTGTCGTCTGCACGCGGATCAAGCGGCTCGACTATTCCAGGCCCGTGATCGAAATCCGCGCCGCGCTCGACAAAATACGAAAAGCCTATCTACAGTTTGGTGCTTTTCTTGGTCTTGCTTGGTGGTTGCTGTGGATTCCCGTTTGCGTCGCCATCGGGTTTGATGCCGTGGCCTATTCACCCGCGGTCTGGATCTCGGTGGCCATCGGAGTCATTGGACTGGCGTTGTCGACGATTGCGTACGTGAAGTTTCTAAAATCGCAGAAAGACTCAGCCGAGCGCTGGCGAACCAATCTCGCCGGCGAAAGCCTGCGTGCTGCCTATCGCGCACTCGATGAGGTGGTCGACGCCGATATCGGGTGACACATACAGCGCGGCGGCGGCGCAGCTACACGTGGCGCCACGCGGGTCTCCTGACGTACTGCGGTAAACATTTTGCGGGCGAGATTGCCTCGGTGTCTTGTGGAACAGGATCGGTAGTCGACGTTCCTTCGATGTCTTCTCCTCGGTTTCCGTACTTCGAGAGGGAATCGATCGGCCAATGCCCGATTTCATCGGCGCCTGCGGCAATCGCCTTCGTTGTGACGCAGAAGTCGAGCGGAACCAAAGATCAAGAAGAGGAACCGCGGATCGAATGGATCAAACGGATAACCGCGGATTAAATCGTGCCGATCCGTTCCCTCCGTCCAATCCGTGGTTACTTCTTCCTCCGGACGTCCGATTTGAACGCGATTTCCTCTCGCTCGTGTCTTACTGTGACTGCCGTGGCATGGACCACCTGACCGGGGCCGTTCTGGATGTCGATCGATCTGAACTTGGCGTCTTTCCGCGGATTTCCGCGTCTCTCCGCGGCCATTCCCCCTGCATCTTCCCCCAATTCGTGCGCAGTAGGGCGAATCCGACGAAGAGCCACCAGATATTGCTCGCGTTTATTCTTTTTTCAGTCGGGCGGCGAGATCGGCATAGGTCTGGTCGAGCGCCTTGTAGCGGTCGAGCGTCCAGTCGAGTGCGTACGGTTTGCTTTCGGAGAGCCAGATCCGTTCGAACTCGCGTCCAAGTTCGGCGTGTGCCTGTCGATTGGCGTCGACCAGTTGAAGGGCTTGGTTCAGGAGTTGCTGCCGCTGAGCTGGATCGGTCGCCTGTTGAGCCTGTGCATAGGCACGCGCCGCCTGTTCCGCGTCGAGGATCCGCAGTCCGATCCGCTCCATCCGGCGCGCTCCCAGCAGAAAGGCGTCGAGCAGGTCGGCATTGACGGTCGCATCGTTCCGGCAGGCGATCAAATGCTCGATTGCCGGCTGGACAATCGCCAATAGTTGCTCTGCGGCCTCGGTGTTTCTTTCTGCATCCGGCGAGATCTGGAAATCGTTTTCCCAGAAGCGGCCGTTCATCATGCCTTTCATGCCGGGCACACGGTGCGCTTGGCTCAAGAGCGCGATTGCCTGACCGAAATGGTCGCCTGACTCGCCGAACAGAACCGCCCCGATCCGTCGGTTGAAATCTTCCGACGTCGTACTCGAAGCGTTCCAGGCACACTCCGCGCCCCAGGCATACCCATGCCATTTGTAGCCCTGCAGGGCCTCGCCATCGTCCTCCCAAGCCGTGTTGAGCATACCAAGTGCGCCATGTTTGGCCCCATCGCGCACGAAGTGCTGGATGTTGGTCGTCGCCACGCCGAAATCGGGCAGGATTCGACTCCAGTTGCTGATCCCGGGGCAGACAAAGAACTCGTATCCCGATTTCACAAACGGAATGATCTGCGGCTCAAAACTCGCGTCGGCCGAATAGCCCCACGTGAGCATGATCGTGTCTTTCGGGATTTGGTCGAGCTGGTCGGGATGTTGCAGGATGATATCGCCCCACATCATCATCCGTTTGTCGTAATTGTTCTTCAGCAGGTCATGCACACGGCGGATGTGCCGCACGTAAACGCCGCCCACGCCAATCTGCTCGGCCAGTTCTTTCGACGGTCCGGTGCCGAGTCCCCACGTTTCGTCGCAACAGACGTTGAACATCTCGAAAGGCAGCCGCGGACAGACTTCCGAATACAGATCATCCAGCAGTTGGTAAGTCTCCTCGCGAACGGGCGTCAGCAGGTAATCGGTTTCTCGCAGCGCGGCGTACTTCTCGTGGCGAAGGACCTGAGTCATGTGGCCGAACGACTGCTGATTGCCCAGGATCTCGATCTGTCTGGGCCGTGCGTGCTCTACCAGTGCCGATAATTCGTCGGGTGTGAGGGAGCCGTTCTCGGGCCCGATTTCCGGGTGCTTTTGGAAGGCGTACTGGTATTCCATGTAATAGGTGAACAGATTCATTTTCAACGCAGCGCCCAGGTCGATCTGTTGCTTGAGTGTCGGCAGCGTGGAGCTGGGGCCGCGTGTCAGATCGTCCTGAAAACATCGCCATTGGAGCGACGGCCAATCTCGGACCTTCAAACACGGCAGACTGCGGTCGACTTGGTTGGCTCGAATCAGTTGGCAGAGCGTTTGTACGCCAAAGAATAGT
>CAZFWV010000333.1:0-7499 GCA_964522605.1 uncultured Pirellulaceae bacterium | reverse complement strand
GATGGCTACCGAATTGTCGCGGTCAGTGATTCTCGTGGAGGCATCTACAAAGATGATGGATTCGATGTTCCGAGTCTGATTCACTTCAAGAACTCGTCACGTCAGTTGAAAGCTGTCTATTGCGAAGGATCCGTCTGCGAAATCGTCGCTGCGGATTCGATTACGAATGAACAGTTGTTAGAGTTGGACGTTGATATCCTGATCCCCGCGGCATTGGAGGATCAAATTACCGCGGACAACGCCGACAATGTTCGGGCTCGCATGATCGTCGAACTGGCCAACGGCCCGGTTACCGGCGAGGCGGATGCGATGCTGCGTTCGAAGGACATTCTGGTCGTGCCGGACATTCTGGCCAATGCCGGAGGTGTGACCGTAAGTTATTTCGAATGGATCCAGAATCGGACAGGTGAGTACTGGACCGTTGATCGAGTCCACTCACGACTCCGCGAGATCATGACCGAGCAGTTTCGACAGGTATCGGACCTTCAAGCACAGAAACAAGTCGATATGCGGACGGCCGCCTACATTTTGGCACTGAATCGCCTGGGAGAAGCAATTCGTTCACGGGGCACGATGAAGTACTTCACCGGAGAGGAATAGGCGAGGTGTTCTATCCGCGGACCATTTCGATCGCTTCCTGAACGGTTGTCGTGGCCTGGAAGGCTGCCGGCAGACCGGGCTCTTCGGGAATCAAACGACAGACCTGCAGCAGAACCCGCAGGTCATCCGCGACGTTGCATAAGACGATGTCCCCACCAGGATCTTGCGCAATGCGTCGTCGAAGGCTCAGGAAACCCAAGAGTCCCGCACTGGCAATGAACCGCACCGGCTGCAAGTCGATGACAATGCGTCTCTTGCCCGAGCGGTCAACGTGGCCGAGCAGTTCATCTCGCAGAGCCTGCGAATCCTGCGGCGTTCGGATCTCGTGCGCAGTGATTTGGATGATCAGTACATCCGCATCGGCACGAGCCTGTGTCAGACGACTCGCGGGGGGCTCGGAAGATGGGAGCAGATCAGACATGACAGATCTCCTGCTTCATTGCAGATCGCATGATACACGTCCACATTCTCGATCGCGCTGGTGGACATTATGTCGACCCGGAAGAACATTGCCTAGGACGCAGATTGGCGGGGCCGCCGTCAAGCGGGGTGCTACCGCACCTGGATGACCGTGGTTCCAGGATCTCGACCGGTCGATTGTGGAAACGGCAGGGGATATACTGGGGAGCGTCCGTTCATTCGATCGTGGAGTTGCGATGCGGAAATGCGTTTGCCCTCGCTTTATTCAGTTCGAATCGTTCGAACTCGCTTCAAGAATGGATGACAACTTCTAGGAGATTTGTCATGGCCGAACACATGTACAAGGTGATCGAGTTAATTGGCAGTAGTTCGGAGTCTTGGGAGAAAGCAGCCAGCAGTGTGGTGGAGGAAGCGGCGAAGCACCTGAAGGATCTGCGGATCGGTGAGGTCACGGAGATGGATATGCAGATCGCCGATGGGAAGGTGATCTCTTATCGCGTGAAGGTGAAAGTCTCGTTCAAGTACCATCCGAGCAACTAGAGACGATTTTTTTCGCTGTTGTCGACCAGAACCTCTGCGGCCCTCCGCGTCTCTGCGCCCTTTGCACTGCTAACGGTGAGTTTCTTGTCGGGCGGCGCGAATTCCGCCAAGGGAAGGGGTGGCTGGCGGCTGAACGTAGTGAAGCCCCAGCTTTCCCGCAGCCGGGGCATCGCTTCGCTCTGCCGCCAGGCACCCTATACCCTTTGGTTGCGGCCCTGCTGCACTGCGTTTCCTCTTCCTGTTTCAACGCAGAGTACGCAAAGGCGCAGAGGGCCGCAGAAGGAGAACGATGGGACGTCGGTCGGCAAGGGTGGGAAGTCCAGTCGCTCAGGGATGACTCAGAAATAACTTCGGCATCTCGCTCCTCTCGTTTGACCGCGTGCCCAGCGGGCCGCGAGAGCTTCGCCCGTACGCGCGGGGCGCTGCCCGCGCGGTTAAACGAGGCATCTTGGTCCTCTCGTTTAACCGCGTGCCCAGCGGGCCGCGAGAGCTTCGCCCGTACGCGCGGGGCGATGCCCGCACTGTTAGACGAGGAAGTTGTTTCTGAGCCGTTCCTTAATGGTCGTCAACTCACAAGCTGCATGACCTCTCATCCGGCAAGGGGTGCGAATTGCCTTGCGGCGAATTCGCGTCCGCGCTGATGGGCTTCGACTGCGGAAAGAGTCTGCGGCGAACCTGCTTCAACGGCCTGCTCCAAAACGATGTGCGGCCGGACTTGAATCTGTTCCAGGTGCCGGACCAGTGCAGCGTAGTCGATGTCTCCCTCACCAAAGGTCTCTGACCAGATTCCTTCCCGTGACTGGCGAAGATGGAGTTCCGAGATGCGTGGGCCGTAGAGTTGGAGTACGTCGAACAAAGCCACCGTCGAATTGCCGGATCCGCGGAAAATCCAATGCGAATCAAGACAGAGTGTCACGTTCTTTGGATCGGTGCCAACCAGCATGTGATGGAACTCGCGCGCGGCCTGACGCAGCTCGGCGTCATGGTTGTGATAGGCGAGCAACTGTCCGCGAGCACGAAGCTTCTCGCCTAACTGATCAAGTGCTTCCGCTTGCCACTTCAATTGATCGTCCGTTTTGTCCTCCGGGCCGCCCCACCGGAGCGGACTCGGGTTGGTGACAATGATCGTCGTGCCACAGAGCTCTTGTGCCAGTGCAGCCAAGGCGAGGACTTCCTTTGAGCTCTGAGGAATCTGTTCACGATCGTGTAACGTGCTGTTGACGTACAGGGATCGCATCTGCAGGCCATGTTTTCGCAGCAGCGGACCGAGTTGCTCCAGGAACGCTGACGAGTCGATCAGTGGTTCGAAACCGTCGAAACCGGCGGCTGCGACGTCACCGAGTGAGGCGTCCAGGTCACTGCGAAAATTGCGTCCCTGTCGGCTGTAGTACGTTCCCCAAGGATACTCATTACAGGCCACATGGAGCGACGTGGAGCCTTCGGCCGCGCGCGTCGACACGGTTTGAGTGAGCAGCCAGGTTGCGCTTGTTGTTGCCGCAGTCTGCTTCAGGAACCCACGGCGATTCATGCTGGTTTGATGCATCGGATGATCCTTTTCCTTTCAGGAAGAGAACATGGCACTGTGATCATCGTCGAGACGAAGGCCCGGTTCAACCACCTTCGTTTAGCGAATCTTACTGACTTTTCGTGTGAAGTTCACCCTTGGGCGACAATTCGCCCGAGAGGGCTGGGCGCGAGTCGAGCGGAACCAACGATCGAAAAGAGGAACCGCGGATGAGACGGATACGACGGATGTCCGCGGATCGGTCCGTGCCGATCCGTCCCCTCCGTCGAGTCCGTGGTTCCTTCTCCTCTTTAAATCCACTCTGAACGCGATCTTCTCTCGCAGGACATGATTCATCGAACGTGTCCACGGCAGTACGTCGGGAAACCTGCGCACAGCAGAGTGCAATCCATCCGCTCCGCGTAGCTCCGCGCGACTCCGCGGCAACTCCAATCGACTTCCGAGGCATTCACCCACCCGTGTGGCATTTTTGAACTCGCATCAATCGGCGGTATACTGTCAGGCGTCTTGCCCGGGATGATTCGAAGCCCTTTCATGGGAGACCGTCATGGATCGTCGATCCTTTCTGCAGACGGGCGCTGCGGGACTAGCGCTCACCGCAACACAACTTACTGCTGCGGAACAAGCAGCCGCAGAGCGACCGAAACGAGTGGGACTGATCGGTTGTGGCTGGTATGGGAAGTGTGATCTGTTTCGGCTGCTGCAAGTGGCGCCGGTGGAGGTGGTTTCTCTGTGCGACGTCGATCGGCGCATGCTGGCGGAAGCCGCGCAAATGGTGGCCGAGCGGCAGGCTTCCGGAAAGCTCCCGCGGACTTACGGCGATTATCGAGCGATGTTGCAGCAGAAGGACCTGGACATTGTCCTGATCGCGACGCCCGATCATTGGCACTGCTTGCCGTTCATGGCGGCCGTCGAAGCCGGTGTTGATGTCTATGTGCAGAAGCCGATCAGTGTCGATGTTATCGAAGCCCAGGCGATGTATGCAGCGGCGCAAAAGCACAATCGAGTCGTTCAGGTCGGCATGCAGCGTCGCAGTACTCCGCATTTGATGCAGGCCCGGGACGAGATCCTGCGCCCTGGCAAGCTCGGAAAGATCGGCCTGGTCGAAATCTATTGCTACTACCACATGCGGGCGCGCGGAAATCCGCCGGATACTGCGCCTCCGGACTATCTGGACTACGAAATGTGGACCGGTCCCGCCCCAATGCGACCGTACAATACGCTCGTTCATCCACGCGGCTGGCGGTCGTTCATGGAATACAGTAATGGAATCGTGGGTGATATGTGCATTCACATGTTGGACATGGTTCGGTGGATGCTTGACTTAGGCTGGCCACGCAGCGTTTCCTCCGTCGGCGGGATCCTCGTAGATAAGGCCAGTAAGGCCAACATCAGCGACACGCAGACGGCCACGTTCGATTTTGGCGACTTGAATGTTGTCTGGCAGCATCGAACCTGGGGGCAAGCGGTCGATCCCAAGTACGCTTGGGGAGCGACCTTCTACGGCGATCAGGGAACGCTGAAGGCGAGCGTTCAGAGCTATGACTTTATCCCCTTGGGACAGGGCGAGCCGATTCATCGCGACGTGGTCTATGAATTGGAGGAGTATCCCGAGGACAAAACGGAAAAAGATCTGGAAAAACACGTCGCTCCCGCGATCCGCCGGCATATGTTGGACTTCCTGTCGGCCATCGGCTCCCGTGGAAAACCGGTGGCCGACTTGGAGCAAGGGTTGATCTCCACGACCGCATGCATTCTGGCGAATCTGTCCATGCAATTGGGCCGCTCGCTGACGTGGGATCCTGATTCGCAGCAGGTGGCCGGTGATGAGCAGGCGAATCAGTTGCTGCAACGCCCCTATCGAGAGCCCTGGGTGCATCCGCAACCGGGTGTTTAGGGATGACTCAGAAATAACTCCAGCATCTCGGGACTCTCGTTTAACCGCGTGCCCAGCGGGCCGCGAGAGATTCGCCCGTACCCGCGGGGCGATGCCCACGCGGTTAAACGAGGACGTTGTATCTGAGCCGTTCCTTTGGGGCACTGTTTCGCGGTTGGGTCGTCCTCGCAGATTGCCTTTCGCGATGGGGCGCGATAGGCTCATGGGAGATTTCCGAAGTACCAGCCATGGAGGCACGAGCGATGAAGTCGTCGAAACCGACCTGCGCGGCGGATATCATGCAGCGCGATCTGATCGTGGCCCGTCCTGTTGACACGTTGCGCACTGCGCTGGATCTGATGACTGAAAACCACGTGACGGGTTTGCCGGTTGTGGATTTGAAGAGTCACTGTGTTGGCGTGATTTCCGTAACGGACATCCTGAATTTCGAACAGGAACAAGTCGAACTGTTCACCGACGCGGAAGAAGACGCCGGCCAGCATTTCAACATGGAAACGCAGCGTTGGGAAAGTGTGCGCGTCAGCTCGTTCGCGATCGAAGAGTATGACGAGATTCGCGTCGAAGAAGTGATGTCACCCGAAATCGTCTCGGTGGAACGCGACACTCCGCTCGCTGAAGTGGCAGAAACGCTGCTGCAAAACAAGGTGCATCGCGTGCTGGTGATGGACGACCAGCGGCGACTCTACGGCATCATCTCCGCAACCGATTTCGTCCGGCTCTTCGCCGACCACAAGGCAAACGTGGTGAGCTGACCAAAGAAGTCGCGTTCAGGTTGGACCTAAGTAGGAGAAGGAACCACGGATTCGACGGAGGGGACGGATCGGCACGGACAGATCCGTGGATGTCCGTCTTATCCGTTCAATCCGCGGTTCCTCTTCTTAATCTTTGGTCGCGCTCGACTTGCAGCTCACATCCAGGACGGGTCCTCGGCAGCCGTCGGTCTTGCGGTTGGATGAGACGCAAGATAAACAAAAACGGGGTACCGAATCCCGGCACCCCGTTAGAGGATCGCTCAGCTTTTCAAAACGCTTAGTTTTACTTCGGTCGCAATTAGGAGCGACGACGCAGGCCGATCAAACCCAGGAGACCCAGGCCGAACAGAACCAGCGTGGAGGGTTCGGGAACGGGGGCAATCGTCGGGCCAACCAGGCCGGTATTGCTCTCGGACTGATACCGCTCGAGGCCGCCGCCACCCTTGTGTGAACCGGAGAGCAGCAGGACCGATTGCAGATCGTCGAGCGTCGTGCCGTCGGGAACAACATTACCGAGCGATACCGCATTCGGCCATGCTCCAACGCCATTCACGTCGATGATCGCGACTTTGTCCGGGCGGCAAACGTTGAAGAAGCCCTTGTCGAAACCACAACCGTCGTAGAAATTGTCTCCGTTGGGATCCTCGCCGACGTCGAACCGCCATTCAGTCGTTGAGGGATTGATCTCCAACACGATTGAGTCCAAAGGCCGATTCTCACTGTTGTACGTATTGGCCCTTAGCTCACCGGTGTCGGAGTCGTAATAGATACCAACATGACCCATGTTGGCTTCGTCAAACACCTTGTTCGGAATTGGCGCCTGTGCGAACAGGGTTGTCGCAAGGCACAGCATGCACACTGCTGCAACAGAAATACGGGCGATTCTCATCTAGTCTCCCTCCATCAAAGTTGAAAAGTAAAAGCGTTGATAGCTACAGCGAAACCCCATGAAAAAAGGCACCCAAATTCCCGGATCCATGGCGCAACCATCCGCACCCTTTACTTTGGAGCCGAGAACGTGTGTGCCTTCGTTAGCTGCCCTTTCCATTTTTCGTTCTCTGACCCGAATGTCCTTCCCAGGACCCCAGGCCTGGAGGCTCGGCAATCCTTTCGTAGATTCCTTCCTCCGACACGATCTACATTACTGAAAGAATCCGAACTGTCAACATCGTACGCCGCGATTTTTCTCGGATTCTGGTAAAAAATGCCCGGCCGATTCGCGTGCCCCTCATCACTGAGCTATACAGGCCAAAAAATGCGGTTTTTGCGAGGTTTTTGGGCCTTTTTGCGCTCAGGTTCTTGAACGATTTCCGCCGAATTTCCCTGCTGGGACGGAGGCGGATTTACCGCGATGGACCCGCCAATTCCATCATCGTTACTGCGTGTCGACCAGGCAAGGGTTTGGCTCGAGTTTGTTGAGGGTGAGGTCAGGGGAGATCTGGACAGGGAAAACCACTGGAAAGAAGCGGACGCAATCGGTTGAGCCGGGCACAAGGGCTGTTTCGGAACTTCCCTCCTGCATTCGCACTCCTGCGCTGGTACCGATGAGTTGTTTCGGAAACTGTGACGATTCGGACGATTCCGCACGCAGGCTGTGCGGAGTCCCGCTCCCCACACTCTATAGCACTCCATGCAGTCGCGTCATGAGTTCCGCGTTGAGCCACATTGTTCCTTATCTTCATTCTCTGCGCCCCTCCGCGTTTTTGCGTCCTCTGCACTGCTAACGGTGAAAGTGTTGTTTTCTCGGCAAGAAATCGAGCGACCA
>CAZFWV010000332.1:0-7616 GCA_964522605.1 uncultured Pirellulaceae bacterium | reverse complement strand
AAACGAACCTCGCCTGGCGGCTGTGGGGGAAACGAGAATCGGACCTCACGCGGCAAGCAGCCCTGGGAGACTCGGCTGCATTCAAAACCGGAGCATTGCACGACCTCCGGAGGCAGAGTGATTTCTGTTCAGCGCCGCAGGTGATACGAGCACGTGTCGACTACGCGGCCTCTACAGAGACGGCGGCACCCAGTCCGGAATTCCCTGAGTCCGTTCCTGCTCTCGGTACAGCTCGTGAAATGGACGGGTGGGCGACATCGGAACGCCTTCATTGATCATCCGCGGGCGCGTCTGCTGCCACCATTGTTCGTACGCGGACTGCATCTGCTGGACGACCTCGGGATATTCGCTGATCACGTTCTTGGACTGGCTCGGATCCTGCTCCATGTCGAACAATTGGGTGTTGTTGACGAAGCGGAATCGTTGGTTCCGCACGGCGAAGCCGCGCCACTGATAATCGTTGGGTTCGGCACCGGTCGGCCAGCGGCCCTGATGGGTGAACAGGTAGCGGTCGGACCATTCACTGTTAGGCTCTGTGAGCAACGGAAGCAAGTTGCGTCCCTCGACCTGTTCGCGCGGAAACTCGGCACCGGCAAGGCAGGCAAGCGTAGGGAGGACGTCGATGTGTGCGGCGATCTGGGGGATCTCTCGGCCGGGTGTGAGATGCTTGTCCCAACGAACAAAAAATGGAACACGGACGCCTCCTTCGTCGGGGCTGCCCTTCAGTCCCTTCATGTCCGCGTTGTAGGGGAGAAGTTCTGCACCATCCGCCGTTCGGCCGAGGGGCTCACCCCGATTCCATACCGTGCCCCCTGCCATCCCGTTGTCTGACATGAACAGGATCAACGTCGAGTCGAGGAGGTTCCATTGTTCGAGTTTTGCGAGCAATCTTCCGATGTTCTCGTCGATGTTCTCGACCATCCCATAGAACCCGGCTGGATCCGCCGCAAAACCGAGATCGAGAAATCGCTGTTTGTTCGCGGCGGGCGCGTGGTAGGGAGCGTGTGGCGCATTGGTGGTCAGATATGCGAAGAAGGGTTGCGGGCGATCCTTCTGCTGCTGAATCCAACCCAGGGCTGCCGTAAAGAAGACGTCGGTGCAGAATCCGCGCGTCTTGACAAAGGAGCCGTTGTGGCGAATGACCGGATCGAAGTACGTGTTGCCCGGAACGTCTGCACAACTGCAGTCGTAAGCTTGTCCAATCCCGCCTGCTCCGTGGATAAAGGTCTCGTCGAAGCCGCGATTCTGCGGTTGGTAAGGCTCTTCATCGCCCAGATGCCACTTCCCAAAGATCCCGGTCGTGTAGCCGGCCGTTTTCAGAATTTGCGGCAAGGTGACGGCATCCAAGGTCATCCGCTCTCGCTCTAGAATCGTGTGGGTCACCCCGTTTCGCATTGGGTGACGGCCGGTCATCAGCGCCGATCGAGTGGGCGCGCAGGTCGGACTGACAAGAAAACGAGTGAAGCGGATGCTTGTGTCGTGCAGTCGATCGAGGTGAGGAGTCTGAATCCACGGGTGACCGTGGCGACCGATTGGAGCGTAACCCTGATCGTCCGTGATGATCAGGATGATATTCGGTTGGGAATTGGCGAGCGATTGGGCCGACGCCGAGGCGATCGGTCCGAGCAGCATGCCGATCACCAGCCATCCAAGATATCGCATGGGAACACTTTCTTTTCTCATGGCGAACTCGTGAGCGAGTCCGGTAGTCGCAACGTTGCTTCGTGGAAAAACTTCGCACTGGCGGCGATCTCCGGCAAGGAATCCAGCCAGTCGTAAGAATACTCCAAACCAAAAAGGGCAGGCGCAAGACCCTGACGATGGATCTCGGCAAGGACCGCTTCGACGCGTCCCTCGCCCGTGCCCCAGGGAACATCATGCCCGTCCGCGCTGGCTTCGTGCAGATCGTGCATCTGCAGCGTGATCAATCGGTCGCCGAGCGCGCGGATCCCCTCGACGGGGTCAATCCCGGAACGGATCCAATAGCCCAAATCCGGGCAGGCTCCAACGCGGCGACTGCGATTCTGGCAGACGCGGAGCACGGCTTCCGGCGACCAATAATCCGGGGATGCTGCTTGATCGTGATTGTGGATTGCCAACTGAATGTCATACTCGTCGCAAAATCTCTCGATCGTATCGAGTGCTTCCCGAGGCGGCTCCGAAATCAGCGTCTGGATGCCCATTTTGCGAGCAAATTCAAATACGCGGCGACATCCCGCCTCGTCACCCGGAATCCGATCATAGAAACAGGTAATCAGACGGACTCCCGCGGAATCCAGTTTCGTGCGCACTCGCTGCAATTCTGCATCGGTCAGGTCACAGTTGAACGGCTTGTTCAGCTCCGCACTCACCGTCTGGAAATTGAGCGCTCCCAAGTAGGACAGTCCGAGAGCGGCCGTCTTGTCGATCGTCTCGAACATCGTGTACTTGTGAAAGGTGTAGGCGGTAATTCCCAACTTCCATCCCCACGCTTCCTGACGGAGCACGGCGGGCGAGAGCCGGTTGCTGGGCGTGGTGGGAGCCGCCAAATCGCCCAGCACGAACTGCGAGGCATGCAAGTAGAATTGCAGCATCAACGGATCCCAAAAGACGCGTGGATGGTGGCCGATCGTACAATAGCAAACCCTTCCGCGGCCGTAACTGCGAACCCAGGAGAGAGCGTAATCCTGATCGGCTCGCTCGGGTGTTCGACCGTCCCGATCGAGGTCGGTCTGCTGCGTATCGATGCTGAACAACACCCGTAGTCGATCGCGCGAATAGGGATCGTGAACGCGGAAGAACTCGTCGCGATACTCGAAGCCCTGACCCGGAAACGGACGATTCAGCGGGTGATCCGGCGAATCGAGTTTCACCATCACCCGCTCGTCGGATTCCCGATGTGCTGCGCCGCGCGCACCGAGCATCCGGCCGAATTCGGGCCAGTCATCCTGAGCGCCATCCGTCCACCGCGTGAACGCAACGGTCGTTCCATGGATGCCCAGCAATCCACCTCCGGCATACACGAACTCGGCCAGTGACTGTCGCAGCGCGGGATCTTCAAACAGATTGCCCACTGTGTTGTTCAACAGCACTGCATCAAATTGGCGCAGGTTCTCGGGACGAAAAATCTCGGGATCGCGCGACACGACAGCTTCGAACGCGCCCGTCTTTTCGCCCATCCGCTGGAAGGCCCAGTTGGCCACGAAGCGGGACGGATGCCCGGGATAGCCAACATTGACGTCGTAGATGAGCAGTCGCCTGGGGCGCGCCGCGGTCACAGGGGCCTTCTCAGGGATCGCTGCTTCGATTTGCGCCCGGACCTCCTCGGTGGGCTGTGCAGCGGCACCCGGGTTCTCCGTCGCCTCGGCTGGGGCCAATGCCAGAAGGGGCACTACTGGGAGTCGCGGTCCTCCCCGCCGTTGGCCGGCTGCCTGAGGCAAGCCAGCGATTCCGATGGCGGAGCAGGTGACAAGTGCCTGAATGGAGAACCGAAGCACATCCGGTGGGAAACGTCTCATCGCAGGTTCCTTTTCCATGGCGGGGTGGCGAGCGTTCCCTGATTGTCGCGGACGGGGGATGGGAACGCTAGAACCAGTTGCAAAACCTGAGCCGAAGGGCGCTGGCCTCGGGCCAATTCTCCATGCGACTCGGCAAATCGTGGCCCGCGGCTAGCGCCGTCGGCTCACAAACTCGGTCCGTAACGGTTTTGAAACCACTTGTATTGTGGGGCTCCCGCAGGCCACCAAACAGCCACTTCCGGGGCTACGCGTGCTCCGCTAGGATGACGACATGAGTTCAACGCAGCCAAACAATTTCGCGGGGGTGCCGGTCGGGGCATTCGAGAGCCGTCGCGCGGCCGATACGGTACGCATGATCGAACGTTTCGGCGGGGTTGCGCATGTCAGCCCCTCGATGCGAGAGGTTCCTGAGCCTTCGAGTCCCGAGTTGATTCGGTTTGTCCATGAGCTGGTCACGGGGCAGGTGGACCTCGTGATCTTCATGACGGGGGTCGGGTTCCAACACCTCTTGACGCTGGCGGAACGCCAAGTCGATCGTCAGCGGTTTCTCGACTCGTTGGCGGACGTCAAGATCGTCGCACGGGGTCCGAAGCCCGTGCAAGCGCTGCGAGAGGTTGGGCTGCAGCCGACTTGGGTCGTACCGGAACCCAATACCTGGCGCGAGTTGCTCGCGACGCTGGATCAGCATGTTTCCCTGGCGAACCAACAGGTTGCACTCCAGGAGTACGGCCTGCCCAATCCCAGCTTGGTGGCAGGGTTAGAGGCCCGGGGTGCTCAGGTCCTGAACCTGCATGTTTACCGGTGGGACCTTCCGGCGGACTGCGGTCCCCTGCGAGAGAATGTGCGACGACTCGCGCAGCGGGAGCTGCAGGTTGTTCTGTTCACTTCCGCGCATCAAGTCACGAACGTACTGCGGATCGCCGACGAGCTGGACCTGAGGGAAGACGTGTTGGGCGGCTTGCACCAAGCGGTGATTGCATCGATCGGCCCCACGACGAGCGAAATGCTGCGTCAGGCGGGGCTGCCCGTCGACCTGGAACCGAAACATCCCAAGCTGGGACACCTGGTGGCGGAAGCCGCCGAACAGAGTGCCATATTGTTGTCACGGAAGCGACAGATTCACGCGACGCTGCAGATGACCGGCAGCGAGGACGGTGAGGCGCGTCCCGCATGGTATGACAGCCGCTTTATGAAAGCCTGCCGTCGAGAACCGACGGATGTGACGCCCGTCTGGTTGATGCGCCAAGCCGGGCGTTACATGGAGGAATATCGCCAGGTCCGTGCCCAAACCAGCTTTCTGGATCTGTGCAAGAATCCGCAACTGTGCTCGGAAGTGATGGTTACCGCCGTGCAACGCCTGGGAGTCGATGCGGCGATCATTTTCTCGGACCTGCTGCCGATTCTTGAGCCGATGGGCCTGGAGTTGGAATACGTGGCGGGTGATGGACCCGTGATCCACAACCCGGTCCGAGAGGCAGCCGACGTGGATCGAGTCCTGGAACTCGATCAGATTGATTCTCTCGATTTCGTGATGCAGACCGTGCGGCAGACCCGAGCCGACTTGCCCGAGCACATTCCCGTTATCGGGTTCGCCGGTGCGCCGTTCACACTCGCCAGCTACGTGATCGAAGGTGGGTCGAGTCGGAACTATATTCACACGAAAACGCTCATGTATCGTGACTCGGGCGCGTGGCGAGAATTGATGCAGCGGATGGCGCGGGCGGTGACCAACTACCTGAATTCGCAAATCGCCGCAGGTGCTCAGTGCGTTCAGCTGTTTGACTCGTGGAGTGGCTGCCTGAGTCCCAGCGATTATCGTCGGTTCGTCTTGCCCTATGTCCAGCAGATCATCTCGGGAATCCTGCCGGGTGTTCCCGTAATCAGCTTCGCGACCGGAAATCCGCAACAGCTGCCGCTGCTGGTCGAAGGTGGTGCTTCGGTCATCGGCGTCGATTGGCGGATCGAGTTGGATGAAGCTTGGCGGGTCATCGGCGACGATCGCGCCGTTCAAGGCAACCTGGATCCGGGGATCCTGTTGGCGGATCGCGAGGAAATCGAACGTCGAACACGTCAAATCTTGCAGCAGGCGGCCGGCCGGCCCGGTCATATCTTCAACCTGGGCCATGGGATCCTGAAGGAGACCCCGGTGCAAAACGTGATCGCGCTGGTGGAAATGGTGCACGAACTCAGTCAGCGGTGAATGGGCCGGTGAACGACAGCCGATCGCGATCCGCGAAGTCCCCTGCACGCGGGAGCCGACGTGACCCACTCTGGCTCCGACTGCTTCGGGCCCTCTGGGCAGGACCCTACACGCTGCTGGGAATCGCCCTCGGTCTGCCCGCCGTTGTCAGCGGGGGCGGCGCGCAACGGATTGACGGGGTGTGGGAGTTCTACGGAGGCTGGTTGGTCTGGGCGCTAAATCGCTTGCCGCTGCACAACGTCCAAGCGATGACCCTGGGACAGTCCGTGGTCGGGCGCAGTCTCGCGGCACTGGATGCCACGCGGGACCATGAGCGAATCCATGTGCGACAGTATGAACGATGGGGACCGCTTCTAGGACCTGCGTACCTGGGGTGCTGCCTCGTCCTCTGGTGCCAAGGGCGCGACGCGTACCGCGACAATCCGTTTGAGCGGGAGGCTTATGGGGATCGCTGACCCGAGGTCTCGGGCGGTCCGGCATTGAGCCGATCGATCAGCTGCCGCAGTCGCCCGTGGCTGCGGCGATCGAAGTGAAAGATCAGTCGCGGAAGGTCTGCCAGTTCCGGTTCATCCTGCTCCTCCGGCAGTGCGGAACCCAACTGGAAGTCACCTTGGCTCAAGATGTCGCGAAATTCTTCGTTGATGTCTCGCAGCCGTTCCGGCGTTGGACGTTGTGACAGTCGCAGGACCAGCTTTTGCTTCACGAACCGCATGCTGTGGTAAACACGAAAGAAGTTCAACACTTCGTGAACTGCGGTATCACAATTGTCGGTTAGTCGGTAGATCGACAGATCCTGAGGGGAAATCATTCCACCACCCAGCAGGTAGCGAACGACGAACTCATGGAAAGCTTGCCAATACGTGCCGCCTGGTTCATCGAGCAGGACCAACGGGACCATGTCCCGCTTACCTGTCTGCAATAGGGTCAGAACTTCCAATGCTTCGTCGAGTGTTCCAAAACCACCTGGCAGGCAGACGACTGCGTGGCACTCCTTCACGAACATCACCTTCCGTGTGAAGAAGTACTTCATGTAAACGAGTTTCGGATCGCCGGCAATAATTGGATTGGCATCTTGCTCGAAGGGCAACATGATGTTTAGTCCCATCGAGTTTTCTCGACCGGCCCCGCGGTGACCGGCTTCCATGATCCCACTGGCAGCACCGGTCACGACCAGCCATTTATTTTCGGCCATCGCCTTCCCGAAGGCGACCGCCTGGGCATAGGCGGGAGCCGTTTCCGGCGTACGAGCCGAACCGAAGATCGTCACTTTCCGGCGTCGTCGGTAGGGACCAAACACCTTGAAACCGTATCGCAGCTCGCGAAGGGCGCGGCTGAGCAGCTTCAAGTCCCCCCGAGAAGAGCCATCTCGCGCTAACTTATCCGCGGACTCCTTGATCCGTTCGACCAATTGGCCGATTTGTCGCTCTCGATCGTACTGCGGATCCAGGGACTCTTGGCGGGCGTCCCGTTGGTGGTTCATGGAGATCTCCCGGCGCGCAAAAAAAACGGCACGCAACTCCACTCGAGTTGCGTGCCGCATCATTTATGGAGACGCGGCTGGCCCCGATGTTTCACGCCGACGGACGGCGATAATGCTGATAGGCCAGTAACACTTCATACAGGTCGGTGGAAATGGATACTTCATCGTCCTCGAAATCGTGCAACCAACCTCGCCGGCCATTCACTGCGTCGGCCAAAGTACCCAGAATATCACGCAGGGGCACCGTCACTCGTTGCTCTGGGCTTTGAGAGGGGCTGGAGTCGATTGCAGTGCAATCATCAGGCCCATAATACACGCGCAGCTGGCATCTGGCCATGGAATCCCTTCCTTACTCACTTGTGGGCTAACAACTCTGCGACGACGGCGGAGATTGGCTGCCCCCCCACACTGAATCGTGCCGATCCTTGCACGTCATCTC
>CAZFWV010000331.1:0-7622 GCA_964522605.1 uncultured Pirellulaceae bacterium | reverse complement strand
CCGTCTATGCGGCAGACCTTGACGGTGATGGCGATCTGGACGCGATTTGCGCCTCCATTGGAGACGGTAAGCTCTCTTGGTACGAGAACACCGACGGACGTGGCGGCTTCGGATCCCAGCAGATTATCGCGACCAACGTAGAACGGCCCGTCAGTGTCTCTGCCGCCGATCTGGATGGCGACGGCGACTTGGACGTGATCTCATCATCGTCCACCGACAACACATTGGCCTGGTACGACAACCTCGATGGAGCAGGCATGTTCGGGACGCAACATGTGATCACCATAATCGCTGAAGGAGCCGTTGACGCATATGCGGCCGATCTCGATGGTGACGGCGACCTGGACGTGCTCTCGGCATCGACCGGCGACAACACGATCGCCTGGTACGAGAACGTGGATGGGAAAGGCAACTTTGGCTCGCAACGAGTCATCACGACGAATGCTCCGCAGGCCGCAGACGTTCATGCCGCCGACCTGGACGGCGACGGCGATCTGGATGTGCTCTCCGCATCGACAAACAATAACACGATCGCCTGGTATGAAAATCTCGATGGAGCCGGCACGTTCGGGCCGCTACGCGTGATTACGACGAACGCTTCGAGTGCCGTGTCGGTTGAAACCGCGGACCTGGATGGCGACGGGGATCTTGACGTGATCTCGGGGGATAACGGCGGTGTTGCGTGGTACGAGAATGTGGATGGGAAAGGACAGTTCGGTCCCCGACAAGTTTTCCCATCAACTCCAGGATGGCGGTCTCGCCGCGTTGTGGCAGCAGATCTGGATGATGATGCCGATTTGGACATCATCTCCGCAGAGGCATACTATGATTCGCAGAATCGACTTTGGTCTTACAGGACCATCTGGCACGAGAACGTCAACGGAATGGGTGACTTTGGTGTGCCGCTGATGATTGAAGACACGCAATCATCTCGTTCGATCTTCGCCGCCGACCTGGACGGTGACCGGGATCTGGATCTGCTTTCCGCATTGTCCGGCAGCAATTCCGTCGTTTGGTACGAGAACCTGTTCGCCCACCCCGGCGACGCCAACCGCGACGGCCGGTTCGATACGGCGGACCTGGTCCAGGTCTTACAAGCGGGCGAATACGAAGACAGTATCGAAGACAACTCGACCTGGGAAGAAGGGGATTGGAACGGCGACGGTGACTTCGGTACCGCGGATCTTGTGCTTGCTCTTCAGACCGGGCTGTACGAAGTGAAGTCTGGCCTGAACGCGAGCAAGATTGCCGCCGCGGTGGATTGGCTGTTTGGTGAGAACGACTCCAAAGGCGCACGTCGAGCCATCGTGGCGTAGGTGCGATTCGACGCGGTGGTGATGGATTCGGGCCCACTCACAATCCGGTTCGCCCGCCGCTTCCAACTGGGGCACCTTCTTCGTATTCCCGCCACTCACATCTCTACCCGGCCCCGGCAGTGCCCGGATCGCCGCGGTCCGGTCATGCAACTCGACGTGCGTGTAGGTTTGGAGCGTCAGCCGAATGTCGGAGTCTTGGGGCAAGTGTTTGGGCCATCTTGGGCGAGATGCCAGCTCGCTCCAGGCTGGTAATAAAGAGGTGTCGGTAGCTGTGAAAGTCGGCGTACAGGCCGTCGTGGTCGCGATGAACTTGGCTGAGGCACAGCGAGGATAGAAATCGGGGGCCCGGCTCGTGACAACCGGACAATCAGCCGCGACAATACGACTGCGGGAGAGACTGGGTAGCCTGCGAGTCAGACAATGACCACGAACAAGCGGCCGCCCGCGAGTGCGATTGAGGACAGGCGCGGGTCACTCGTGGCTCCAAGATCTCAAACATCAAGCCGTCTGAACACGGCCGGTTGGTCGGCTTGAGACAGAGAGGTCGAGCAGGTGATGGATTCTGTTGCATTCACGTTCATCGAAGGGGGTTACCATGAGCACTCGGCAATGGAGTTGGATTCCTATCGTCCCCATGATCTTCTTCACCATCTTGTTCGCTCCTGGCTCGCGGGCGCAGGGCCAGGACTTGCCCGATCTGGATGACCTGATTCTCTGGTTAGACGCGAGCGACTCTTCGACGCTTTTTCAAGATGCGGGCCTGTCTGTGCCGGCTCAGCCAGGCGACCCGATCGGCGGCTGGCTCGACAAAAGTGGTTTCGACTACCACGCCACACAGCCAAACGACCTGGCACGGCCTGATTTTGACGAAGTCGCGATGAACGGAATGCCTGCGGTGAGCTTCAATTCTGCGGAGATGGACGGGCTGTTCATCGACGACGGTCTGAACCTCATTCGACCTTACACCGTCTTCATCGTGAATCAGTACGACGGTCCGATTGGTGGACGAACCTTGCAGAGCCAGGATACAAATTGGCTCCACGGACTCTGGGCAGGCAACGCAGCGTCCTTTGCGGGAGACTTTGTGAGCATCAACTGGCTTGCGGAAGATAATTTTGTCTACGTTGCCGATACGACGCAAGACATCGGAGGCGTCAACACGTTCTATCTCAACGGTCTGGATCGCACTCGCGCGTCAGCTGCGGCGGGCGAACCGGGTCGTCTGGGCCTTGGTGCCGCCGGGGTGTTCGCAGCGGAAGTTGGCGACGCGGACGTCTCCGAGATTCTCATCTACGAACGCGTGCTTGACAGCACAGAGCTTGGTCTTGTGCGAGATTATCTCTACACCAAGTACAATGCGACGATGCTCGAGGAGCCCGTTCCGCCCAATCCCTTCAACACGATCATCTCTCCGACCGGTGAAGCAGGTGCATTTACCGGTGGCGATCCGGAAGACGGTCTGGACTTCCAGGGAGCCTTCGTCTACGCCGTCGATGTCGGCGGTTTCGGCGGCGGCGTGGTGGGCGACGTGGAATTCACCGACGGCAGTATTGCGGGGATGGAGGTGGGCGAAAGCCCCGGTGTCTCGATCAATGCCCCGAATGAGATTGCCGCCTGGCACGCCCCTGACTATGGAGATTCGTTTGACGACGACGGGTTAGAGTTGGCCATGCAGTCGATTCGATTTGGCGGTTTCGACGTTGACTTGGAGGTCGACCCTGGAACCTATCAGGTCCAGTTATTGTTTGCCGAAAGTTGCTGCGATCGTGGCTTCGACATCACGATCGAGGGAAAGTTAGCCGTGGACAATCTCCACATTCCCACGTTGCAGGGTGGGATTAACAACACGATTGCCGGCGCTTTCTATCGCGATACGGTCTCGGTGAATGACGGCCAGCTCAATATCCACATGGCGGGTCCCAACGAGTTGGCGAGTGATAACAATCCCATCCTGAATGCGTTCACGCTGGAACTGATTGGCCCACCCGCCCTGGATGGAGACTACAACGGCAATGGCGAATTGGATGCCGGGGACCTGGACCTGCAGGCATCGGAGGGCATTGCGAAGCAGGATCTGACATACGATCTGACCGGAGATGGCCAAGTTGATTTCGACGGCGATCGGATTGAGTGGCTGCACAACTTGAAGGGAGTCTACGTTGGGGACGCCAACCTCGACGGCGAGTTTAACACGGGCGACTTTGTGTTGGTGTTGGGGGCAGGCAAGTACGAGACGCAGCAGCCCGCCGGCTGGGTAGAAGGCGATTGGAACGGCGATGGTGTCTTCGGAACAAATGACCTTGTGGTCGCCCTCTCGGACGGCGGTTACGAGATCGGTCCATTCCCCGGCGGCGTGCAGGCAATACCGGAACCTTCGGGCTGGCTGCTCAGTGTCATGGCAGCCTGCAGTCTGCTCATGCTACGGCGCTGGTAATGCCCGTGGCACGCGATCCTACGAAACGGCTCAGAAATCACTTCCTCGTTTAACCGCGCGGGCGTCGCCCCGCGGGTAGGGGGAATCTTCCGCGGCCCGCCGGGCACGCGGTTAAACGAGAGGACCGAAAGTCTGTATCTCGGCAAGGCTTCAGGAGATCGATCTTGTCCGCAAGTCGACGAAGAATCCGGCAGGCGTTGCGCCGTCCTTGGTTGGAGAGGCTGGAGCCGCGTGCGCTTCTCGCGCTCCTTGTGGAGAATCTCGCGGCAACCGAGGTGACAGCCTCATCGGCGACGGTGGGAGTAGAGCTGATTGAACGCGATGAGTTGCTTCCGGAACTTTTGCTCTACTGGGGTGAGCGAGATGCGGGCGCAGATGCCGGCGAGTGGGACAACTACGTCCGTCTGGGACGCCAGGATGTCGGCTCGTATACGGTCCAGCTCACAGAGTTATCAGCCGACACGCCATTCTACTTTCGGGCTTTCGCCTTCAGCGCAGACAACTCCGTCTGGGCGTCCGATACCGGCGGGTTCACGACACGGAATGCACCGCCCTTGCGGATCAGTGAATGGATGGCGGCGAATGGAACGGTCTTGCCGACACGGCTGCGCCTGACGCCAGAGTCTCCTTTTGCTGGCCCGACGGACGTGCATGACTGGCTGGAACTCGAGAATCTAACCGATACGCCAATCAACCTGGGGGGTTACTTCCTGACGGACGACTCCGACAATCTGGTGAAATGGCGGATTCCCGACGGGACGATGATTGATGCCAGGGGCTCGATTGTTTTCTTTGCCTCCTCCCTGGATGTGACCAATCCCGAGTTGGATGAACAGGGCCTGATGCACACCAACTTCTCGCTCAGTCGAGAAGGTGAATACCTGGCCTTGGTCGCGCCCTCGGGCACCGTGGTCCACGAACTTGCTCCTGCGTTTGCCGCGCAAGAGATCGATATCTCCCAGGGCTATTCCGGTCCCACGGCGGGTGAACTTGCCTCGCCGACACCCGGGCAACCGAATCAGCCGCTGGCGCCCGTTCTTTCGACGTCGCATCGATTCCTGGAGCGAGGTGACGGGGACCTGGAAGTGACGGCGCGGGTCCGGTCGACAGATCCAGATCGCTCCCTGGACGATGTGTCACTGCACTACCGCGTGATGTTTGACGACGAGCAGACCATCGCGATGCACGACGATGGAACGGCGGGGGATTCTCTGGCTGGAGATGGCATCTATACGGCGATCGTCTCCGCGACCCATTTCGAACCTGGTGAGATGATTCGCTACTACGTCACCGCCCGGGACGACCGGGGCGTGGTGGCTCGTTTGCCCAGATTTCTCTCCGCCGACGCTTCTCCCGAGTATTTCGGCACAGTTCAGGCGGATCCTGCCATCGAGTCCGAGTTGCCGGTGTTGCATCTTTTCGTCGAGATGCCATCGCGAGCCAACACCGACCAAGGCACTCGAGCATCGCTGTGGTACGACGGTGAATTCTACGACAACATCCATATTCGGATTCGCGGAGGTACGGCGCGCGGCTGGCCCAAACGCAGCTACAAACTCGAATTCAACGACGGATACCATTTCGCTTACCGCGACGACCTGCCACGCGTCGACGAATTCAACCTCAACGCCACGTACACCGACAAGTCCTACATCCGCGCGGTGCTGGCCTATGAGCTCTACCGCGACTCAGGAGGCATTGCGCCGATCACATTTCCTCTTCGTGTCGAACAGAATGGCGAGTTTTTCAGTGTGGCGCATTTTGTCGAGCAGCCCGACCGCGATTACCTCCGTCACAACGGACTCGATCCCAATGGTGCCCTCTATAAATCGCGCCCGGATCGACTCAACGGTCTAACCGGAACTGCCCGGGGTTACTTCGAGAAGAAGACACGCCATGAAGAGGATTCGTCAGACTTGCAGATGCTGATCGATGGTCTTGCTCAAACCGGCGAAGAGCTGGAAAGGTTCCTCTTCGACCACATCGATCTTCCCGCACAGATCAATCTCATGGCCGCAAACCTGCTGCTCCAGAACATCGACGCGACCGATAAAAACTACTATATCTACCGCGACACCGAAGGGAACCAGGAATGGAAGATGTTGCCTTGGGACCTGGATTTGGTGATGGGGCCGAACGCACTGAACACGGATACGATCGTTGCCGACGACGAACGCCCACCGGGCCACACCAGTCATCCCTACTTGGGGACGCTGGCCTATCCCTACTACGGACGGAAAAACCATCTGTTTGATGCGATTGTCAACTCACCAAGGACGAATGCGATGTTCTTGCGCCGCGTGCGCACACTGATGGATGACTTTCTGAATCACATCGACACGCCCGAGGAGTTGCGTTACTTCGAAACACGGATCCGCGAACTTGTGCAGTTCCTGGGACCGGATGTCCTGTTGGATAAAAATCGCTGGCGTGGTAATGCTCATTTCTCCGGACGCACCTACAGCCTCCAAGAAGCCGTTGATCGAATCATCGACGAATACCTCGAGCCTCGACGCGTCCATCTTTTCGATACGCACAGTATCGACCAACTGCAAGAGACCGAGATCCGCGTGATCTTGCCGAAGCTGTCCACGCAAGCAGATTACTATGTCCCCGCCGATAACACGCTCGGCGACTCTTGGATCGGTCTTTCTGCGCCGGCGAACGAGGAGCAGTGGCAGACCGGTCCCTTGGGGATCGGTTTTCAGGAGGGAGCCGGAAGATTCACCGAACTCATCGGCAGTTCGGTCAAGCCCACGGACGTGTGTGCGACCTGCAATTCCGTGTTGATACGGATCCATTTCGAGCTGGAAGATCCTGCCTCACTCGAACATCTCACGCTGCGAATGAAGTATGACGATGGCTTCGTCGCCTACATCAATGGGGTCGAAGTTGCCCGGCGCAACCTGCCCGACGGCAACATTGACTACGAGACAAGAGCGTCGTCCCACCCCAACATGGAAGCCGTTGAATTTGAGAACATCAACATTTCACGACTTCTTCCGTCGTTGAATCTCGGAACGGACAATGTTCTGGCCATCCAACTCGTTAATTCGTCGCCGAACAGCCAGGATTTACTCGCTTTACCCGAACTCATTGAAGGAGTGATCCCGGACGCGAATGCGGTCGGGATTCCAAATCAACAGCCCGCCGCGCCGAATGTTCGGTTTGGCTCCTTCGACCAGGATCCGGTGAGTGGCTACCAAGCGGAAGAGTATGTGGAGTTGCGCAACTTCGAAGAGTTCGCCGTTGATCTGTCCGGCTGGCAGCTCACCGGGGGGATTGAATATCCGATTCGCAGCGGCACCGTGATTCCGGCCGGGGAGTCACTCTATCTGTCGCCCGATTCGCGTGCGTTCCGTTCTCGACAAAGCGAGCCAACGGGCGGGATCGGACTTTTCGTTCAGGATGGCTACACCGGAGAACTCTCGAACTGGAGCGAGACAATCCAACTGCGATTGCCTTCGGGGGAAGTGATCGACTCGCTCACGACTCCCTCCGTCCCGACCGATCTGCAACGTTACTTGCGGGTGAGCGAATTGCACTATCACCCAGCGCAATCCGAGCCACTGGAGTTCATTGAGCTGATCAACACAAACACGGCCCCCTTCGCTCCGCCGTTGGACTTGACCGGTGTGAGTATCACGGATGGCCCCGCGGAGTCCTTCTTTCTTCCCGGCGGAATGCGGCTTGGCTCAGGGCAAATCCTTGTCGTGGCGCAGGATCCGATCGCACTTCGCACCGCATTTCCCACGCTCGACCCCGAATGGCTTGTCGGACCATTCGCCGGTGCCCTGTCCAACGGGGGCGAATCGATCAAGATGGAAGACAAGTTCGGGAACACGGTCGTGGATTTTCGTTACGACGATCAA
>CAZFWV010000330.1:0-7645 GCA_964522605.1 uncultured Pirellulaceae bacterium | reverse complement strand
CCGAACGTCGCCCAGGGAATGCGGGTTTCGGTCTGCCGCACTCGAGAACGAAGCTTCGCATTCCCTTCTTTTTTCTCACTTGAAAGCCCCCATGTCTGAGGTGCCACCGAACCGACAACGATTCACGAATCGCAAGATTCGGCACAAGACGCGCTGGAGCGTGCGGCTGGCGGATCGAGTCAGTTCGATTGTGATCACGGTTGGAGGAATCGGCACCATCGTCTCCGTCTCGCTGGTGTTCGTGCTGTTGCTGGCCGTCGTAACCCCGCTGTTTCTTTCGGCCCAAATCGAGACGACCGAGCGAACTCCGCCCACACCCTGGCAGCGGCAGCGGCCGCTGCAGATCGGACTGGATGAATACCGGGCTCTGGCCTGGGCCCTGTTCGAGGACGGCCGATTCGTCATGTTTCGACCTGACACCGGGGAGCCGATCGGGAGTCAGAACCTCCTGCCCGATGGCGTCCGGTACACGGCCACGTCGTACCTGCCGACTGCCAATCACTTGGCTTTGGCCCGGTCCGATGGTTCCATCCAATTTGGAGCGGTTCGTTTCGAGACGACCTTTGTGGAGAAGGACGCGGTTCCCGCGGAGCTGTCGTCCCTCGCGGAAGGTCAGCTGGAGACGTTTGGAGAGGGGGTTCTGCAACGGACTCCCCAGGGGCAATTTCGATCCCAGCGGGTCGCCGTTCAGTTGCAGGAACCGTTGGCATTGGACATCGCCCCCGTAAACACCATTGCCCACACGCTGGAATCGCGCGGGCCGGTTTTCGCCGTCCTCTCAGATCGGGGCGAGCTCCGCTGGGGTGAAATTGTTGAGCGGCGAAACGTACTGACGGGAAAGACGACGGTTCAGTCGAAAGTCGGCACCCTGCCACTGGAAGCCCGCGAGGGCCGCTGGCCAACTCATCTGCTGGTCACACGGCGGGGCGAGAATGTGCTGACCATTTGGAACGACGGTTGGCTGGTCCGATATGACGTCCGCAACTTCGATCAGCCCGAGACGGCGGAGAGCCTGGCCCTGTTGCCCATCGGTACGAAAGCCACCGTATCGGCCGCCACGATGGCAATCGGAGGCGAAACGCTCCTGGTCGGCGATTCCAGCGGTCGTTTGCGGGCTTGGTTTCGCGCGCGGCATACGAACGCAGAAACTTCGGACGGTTCCTGGCTGCTACCGATACACGAGTTGCCGTCGGCACCAGCAGGAGTCACCGACTTGGCGATCTCGGAGCGGAGTCGGATGGTGATGGCCGGGTACGAAGACGGTTCGGTCCGTGTCTTTCATGCGACCACAGCCCAGTTACTGGTCGAGTCCTCATTATCGGATTCGCAACGCGTCGACTGGGTCGTCATGGCCCCCAAGGACGATGGCTTGCTGGCCGGTTGTGGAGGCCGACTGTGGCAAGCCGCATTGAATCCGGCGTATCCGGAGGCCTCATTCACTTCGTTGCTGCAACCGGTTTGGTATGAGGGATATGACCAACCGGAGGTCATTTGGCAGTCGTCGTTCGCTGGCGTCGAGGCGGAAATGAAGTTGAGCCTGGTGCCATTGATCTTCGGCACGATCAAGGCAACGGTTTACTCCATGTTATTCGGGGCGCCGATCGCGCTGCTGGCCGCGATCTATACGAGCGAGTTTTTGTCGCCCCGCCTGCGCACGAAAGTCAAGTCGGTCATCGAATTGATGGCGAGCTTGCCGAGTGTCGTACTCGGTTTCCTCGGCGGCTTGGTGATTGCTCCGTTCGTGGAAGGATTCGTTCCCTCGGTCCTTTGTGCCTTCTTTACGCTTCCCTTCGCCTTGCTCGCGGGAGCCTTTCTCTGGCAGCAACTACCTGCCACGGTCGCGTTGCGGTTTGCACCCGTGCGCCTGCTGATGATGCTGCTCGCGTTAATCGTCGGCATTTTCGCCGCGCGATGGGCGGGCCCCTGGGTCGAAACGCACCTGTTCGCTGGTGACCTTTTCTTGTGGCTCGATCGTCAGCGGGGAACGGGAATAGGAGCGTGGTTGATTCTCCTGTTCCCTGTTTGTTGTCTGCTCGTGACGATCCTGATTCAACGCACCGTCAACCCGTGGCTTGCGCGGATCTCAACCGACTGGACACGACAACGCTTTGGTGTGATGAATCTGAGCAAATTCATCTTGGGATCGGTCGCTGCCTTACTGCTGGCGTTTGCGATTTCGCAAGCGTTAACCTGGTCGAATCTTGATCCTCGCGGAACCTATGTCGGAACCTATGTTCAGCGCAATGCTTTGGTCGTTGGATTTGTGATGGGTTTCGCCATCATTCCGATCATCTACACGATCAGCGAAGACGCGTTGTCGACGGTGCCCCAACACTTGCGTTCCGCTTCGTTGGGCGCAGGTGCGACTCCCTGGCAGACGGCGGTGCGTGTCGTGATTCCGACCGCCATGAGCGGTCTGTTTTCCGCGATGATGATCGGTCTGGGTCGCGCGGTGGGCGAGACGATGATTGTGCTAATGGCCGCGGGGAACACGCCGGTCCTGGAATGGAACCTCTTTAATGGCTTCCGCACGCTGTCGGCGAATATCGCGGTGGAGCTACCCGAAGCCGTGCGCGACAGCACGCATTACCGCACGCTGTTTCTGGCCGCCCTGACGTTGCTGCTGATGACATTTGTCGTGAATACGGCGGCGGAGTTGGTCCGCCTTCGATTCCGGAGGCGTGCCGTGCAGCTATGAATACCACGACCACCCGCTTACCACCTCGCGCATCCGGTGAAATCAAGCCGGCCGATCCTCCCGCCACTCGCCGCCGTCGCGGTTCTCGCGGTGCTCTTTCGATGCTCGCTCAGGGGGAGCCGTTCGTTTGGCTGACCGGTGGCGCCCTGATTCTGTGTCTGGTCATGATTCTGGCCCTCTTGGCATTGGTCGCCGCGTTGGGACTGAGCACGTTTCGCCCGGCGGCGCTGCTGCAAGTCGATCTGGAGGATGGTCGTGTTCTATTGGGTGAAGTGACCAAGACAGAAAAGTTTCCGCTGACGGCCACCAAACTGCTCGGTGAACCTCCAGCAACCCGGGATCGGATCCTGCGACAACTCGCGGACGAGCTGGGCGAGGACTGGTCGTCGATTCCAGATGAGCTGCGCACAATGCGCGGACATCTCGAGGCGGAGGTCGAGGAACTAAATTCGCGGTTCGCAATCACCGAGCAGCGTTTGGAGCGATTGGCTCGTCGAGCAACGGACGAAACCGCATCAGCCTTCACGCGGCGTATCGAGATCGCCGACAGCAGCCGAAGCAAAGCACTCGTGCAGGCACAAGCCGAACTCCAGGCATTGAAGCAGCGTCTTGGCGCGATCGAACAAGAACAGCAACAGCTCGAAACAGCAATTGACTTCTTCGCCGCGTCCGCGAATCAAAACGTGGACCGTCTGCTGGAAGCCGACCTCTCCGTGGCACGGTTAGGGACCGACGCGCTGCTGCAACGAGTCGCGGTCCGTCGAGGCGAGGACGCCGTGGAAGTCCGGCGGCGGCTGCTCCGCACCGGCAACTACGAATTGACGAACGAACATTTCAACTGGGTTTCGGATTACGAGATTGCAGAGGCCGGCGAATCTCATCCGGCACTTGCTGCAACGGTGGAACGAATCTCCTGGGGACGTTTTTACGGATTCCCCGAAAAGTTCACCGCGCGACAACAGCGTGCGATCTCCACATCGGAACAACAGTTGCGGGAGCTGTGTGGCTTCCTCCACGAACATCTCGACATGATTCCATTGAACGACGCGACGGCAGCCCAGCAACAACTGGCCGATCTGGAAGAGTCACTTCAGGAAGTGCGAATGCGCGATGCTCGGACCTTCCTGGCGACCTTGCCCGAGCCCTCCGATTCGAGCCCGCTGTCGCAAGTCGAAACAACCGATGGCGAGCGGAAATCGCCGGACCAGTTGGAAGCCTCGGATGTTGTCAGCGCCGCTTTGCTCGTCTGGGACGACCCGCAAATCGCCTGGCAACAATTCCTGCGGCACCATGCGACGGTGCGTGACCGCTACCATCGGCAGCAACGGCTGGAAAAGCACGATCTCGGACGGATCTTCGCACAGCAAGAACAAGCGCGGCTGCGAATCCGGCAGGCGGAACTCGATCATGACCTGGAGTTAATGGAAGGCGTACAGCACCACTTATCCGGGCTGCGGGAGCAACAGCAAGCGCAAAACGAGTTGGCCAGAATCACCGGACTTGTCCAATATGTGCGCGAACAGTACGACGAACAGAGTCCGATCCGACGGTGGGCCGAAGCCGCGTTTCAGCACTGCTCGCAAGACTTGCAGGAGCAACAACAGGCGGCCGGACAGACGATACGACGTTCGCAGGAAGCGTGGGACGAACTACCAGCAGACGCGCGCACGGCCGTCGCCGATTACGTGCAAGTCGAACAGCTCGCTGGCGAACAAACTCGGGCGATTCAAGCGGAGATCGAACAGCTCAAGCAGGACAACGCCCGATACGCGCTGCACATGCTGACAGCCGACGGGCAGCAGAAATCACTCGCGCTGGCAGACGTCGTGCGGGCCTATTTGGCGAACCAGGCGTCGGGTGCCGAACGAGCCGGCATCTATTTCTCCCGCTGGTGGGAGTTCCTGTCCGATGAGCCGCGGGAAGCGAATAGTGAGGGAGGTGTTGTGCCTGCGATCTGGGGCACGGTCACGATGACGCTGATGATGTCCTTGGCGGTGGTCCCCTTCGGTGTCCTCGCCTCTCTGTACCTGCGTGAGTACGCTCGATCAGGCGTAATCATCAGTACGATTCGAATTGCAATCAACAACCTGGCGGGCGTGCCGAGCATCGTCTTCGGCGTGTTTGGGCTCGGCTTTTTCTGCTACATCATTGGTGCCTACATCGATGGCGGTCCGCAGAATGCCGGATTCCGGCCGCTCCCGCCCGCCCGCTGGTATTTCTTGACCGGCGGCCTGGCCTTCATTTCTCTCGCGGCATTTCTCGCAGCGCTGTTGAGCCTGGCCGGCCCCCGGGGCGCCCGATCGACACTCCGACAGGCTTTCGGGTACGGCTCGATGACGTTATGGCTGTTGGCGCTTGTGTTGTTCTTTTATCTGTTGATCAAAACCCCGTTCTTCGGTGGGTTCTACGAGGCCAATCTGCCCAACCCGTACTGGGGCAAAGGCGGCGTGCTGTGGGCTTCGTTGACGCTTGCCTTGATGACCTTACCGGTCGTGATTGTTGCCACGGAAGAGGCGTTGTCGGCCGTCCCCAATTCGATGCGCGAAGGTTCTTACGGCTGTGGGGCGAGCAAATGGCAAACGATTCGACGTATCGTGCTGCCGCAAGCCTTGCCGGGAATCATGACCGGAATGATCCTCGCGATGGCCCGCGGCGCCGGCGAAGTCGCTCCCCTGATGCTCGTCGGTGCCGTAAAAATGGCGCCCGAACTGCCGTTGGATGGGACTTTTCCCTATCTGCATGGGAACCGCAGCTTCATGCACCTCGGCTTTCACATCTTCGATGTGGGATTCCAGAGCCAAAACAGCGAAGCTGCCAAACCGATGGTCTATACCACGACGCTGTTGCTGATCGTCATCATCACGCTGCTCAATCTGATGGCCGTTCAGCTGCGCGCCTACCTGCGAAAACGATTCGTTTCCGGACAGTTTTAGACAAAGAGCCCGATCATGAAGATGAATGCAGAAGCCACATCATTCGCGACTCCACTTTCACTGTCCGAATCGCGCCCGAGTGATTCCGCCGCGCCCAATCGCCTGGTTCAAATCGCACAGGGCGAAACGGTCGACGCAATCATTCATGAAGCGATCGATCAAGAGTCCTACGTTCTGGAAATCGATCACTTCAATCTCTGGTACGACACGAAGCAGGCTTTGTTTGAGATCGGGATGAACATTGCCCGCGGCAAGGTAACCTCCCTGATCGGGCCTTCCGGTTGCGGCAAATCCACGCTACTGCGATGCGTCAATCGAATGAACGATCTGATCGACACAGTCCGCATCGAAGGCGATATGCGGCTCCTGGGCGACTCGATCTATGGACGCACGGTCGACGTGATCGAATTGCGCAAACGCATGGGCATGGTGTTTCAGAAACCCAACCCGTTTCCCATGAGCGTTTTTGAGAACGTGGTCTACCCCCTGCGCATCGATGGCATCCGTAATCGATCGGTGCTGGAAGAGGTTTGTGAACAGAGTCTGCGCGGAGCCGCACTGTGGGACGAAGTGAAGGATCGGCTCAACGAAAGCGCACTCAGCCTGTCTGGCGGCCAGCAACAGCGACTGTGCATTGCACGCGCCATCGCGAGCGAACCCGAAGTCCTTTTGTTGGACGAACCTTGCTCGGCCCTCGATCCGATCGCCACCGGGAAAATCGAAGATTTGATCGGGGAGCTGCGCGGAACTTACTCGATTCTGATTGTGACGCACAACATGCAGCAGGCCTCACGAATCAGCGACTATACCGCCTTGATGTATCTCGGACGACTGCTGGAGTACGGCCCCACCGCCGATCTGTTTACACGGCCCCGCCTGCGCGAGACCGAAGATTACGTCACAGGTCGATTCGGCTAAGCGATGACTCGAGAATAACTTCGTTTTTTTCCAACGAGCGTGGCTGAGGTCGAGCGCAGCGAGCCCCCAGGTCACGCGGCTGGGGGCTCGACGCTCGTTCCTCGCGTCTCGACCCCAGGCACCCAAATGCCGAAGTTGTTCTTGAGTCATCACTAAGGAACCAGGTGCACTCATGATTCAATTCACGATGATTCCGCGGAACGTGCTGATCGTCGCACGAACATCTACCGGCCTCGCACCGCTGGTCGCTCGCTTGCGCGATTCAGCGTGTTCCGTGGAGGTGGCCATCACGGGTCGTGACGCTCTGCAAGTTGCCGCCGAACAACGCCCGGAAGTTGTTCTGCTGGACGAACACTTACCCGACTTCACGCCACTCGAATTGACGTTGCGTCTGCGAACGGTTCTCACGAAATCGCCACCGCTCATCCTGATCGCGGTTTCGGATGCAATGATCGATGCCCACAATCGCCCGGCCGATGCCGATGAATCCGGTCCTTGCCGGGTGCTAACAAGCCTTGTCGATCAGATCGTGCGTCTTGCTAACCGGACGACCGAACCCTGGACCCAGGACGATCAGCATGAGCTCTGCCGACTGCGGCTTGACCGACCGCGACATCGCGTCTGGGTGGATGGAAGACCCCTGCACTTCACACCCACGGAGTTCCGACTCCTATGGGAATTGGCTCGGCAGCCGGGGTATGTGCTTTCCCGCAGCGAACTTACCAAGCTGTGCAAGGGCTCCGAAACGGCCGTCCAGGCACGCACGATCGACGCGCACATCAAATCCATTCGGCGAAAACTCGATGACCACGCCGACTTGATCGAGACGGTCCACGGTGTCGGGTACCGGTTGCAGGAGGTTCCCTCGGTGATGGCCGATCGAACCCCCTCGACCGCAGTGCAGTCTTGAGACATGCACGGAAAGGGAGCGGAGGGCGCGTGTCAGCGTCTGTGAATTTGACCTGCGATTCGAAAGGTTAGGAAGAAGACCTGGAGTCTGTTGGATGACCCGGGGCGGAGGAGCCGCGGATGAGTCGGAGAGTGACGAACAAGGAGCTCCGATTGGCGAGGGGAAGACAGATTTTGGAATGGCGAG
>CAZFWV010000329.1:5285-7667 GCA_964522605.1 uncultured Pirellulaceae bacterium | reverse complement strand
CAGTCTCCAGTCTCCAGTCTCCAGTCTCCAGTCTCCAGTCTCCAGTCTCCCGCCTACAGCCTCCCGCCTACAGCCTACAGTTGCCAATCTTCGTCTCGAGAATTGCGGACGCTCCGATGGCTTCCAGTCGCTCCATCACTTCGATCACGTCCTTCTGCTTCACCATCACGCGCACGGAGCACCAGGCGGGATCTTCGAGCGAATTCACGGTCGGCGAGTCAAAGCCGGGCGTGATCTTCTCGGCCTCGGCCAGATGTTGGCGCAAGATGTTGTACTCCAATAGCGAATAGCTGCGGGCAATGACCACGCCCTCCAGGCGTCGTACGACCCGATCCGCCAAATCGGACTGCGGACAGTCCGGATGCTGAATCAACACGGATTCGTAGCGGCCAATTTCATCCAGGATCCGTAAACGATTGGCCGCGAGCGTGCTGCCTGTTTCGACCAGATCGACGATCGCATCCGCGACACCAAGCGTGACCATGATCTCAACCGATCCGGAAAGCCGCACGAGATGCACTTTCGTCTGGTGTTTGCACAAGTACTGTAGCGTCAGATCGGGAAAGGTGGTCGCGATGCGACAGCCTTCGAGATCCTCGACGCGTTGCAGGGGACGATCTTCGGGTACACAGATCGCCAGGCGGCAGTGGCCGACACCGAGTGGCAGCCGCGTCAGCACGTCCGCTCCATTTTCTGCGACCAGATCGCTGCCCGTGATTCCCATGTCGATCGCGCCTTCCGCGCACAGAACGGGAATGTCGTCGGTCCGCAGAAAGGTGATATCGACCGGGATCTCCTTCACCCGAGCGAAGAGACTCCGTTCCTGTCGACGGAAATGCAGCCCCGCCTGTTTCAGCAGGTCGGCGGAAATCTCGCTCAGACGCCCCTTGCTCGGTACGCCGATTCGCAGGTTGCGCATAGGTCAGGAGTCCCTTTTCGGTGAACGAGATGCTTTTTCGTCGAGTCCCGAGGTGCCAAATCGGCGGGCCAGTTCGGCAGCCACGGCCGAGAGCTGGATTTCGTGATAACCGAGCAGCACGAACAGATGATAGATCAGGTCGGCCGCTTCATGGATCAGCGGCTGGCGGTCCGCGCCGGAATCGAGTTCGCGTGCCGCTTGAATCACTTCAGCGGCTTCCTCCTGAATCTTCTCGCCAATCGCTTCGACACCCCCGGCAAACAGGCGCGTTGTATAGGATCGTGGCGGAGGATTGCGACGCCGGTCCTCGATCACCGTCATCAGACGTTCGAACACATCCGACGAATCCGCCATCTCATGATCCTCGTCTCAACGTCCTCTTCTCAACCGGTTCCTCGCGGACCACAATAGAACCCCCTATGGTAAACGGCGACACATCGACTGACAATTCCGGGACGAACTCGCCCCACGACGACCGGGTCGAACGCGCCGCGGATTGCTGGTATCTGACCGGTCCGACGGCCAGCGGCAAGACGAACATCGGCCTCATCCTGGCGGACCAGCTGAATGCCGAGATCATTTCTTTGGATTCGATGTCCGTGTATCGCGGCATGGACATCGGTACGGCCAAACCGACCGTCGAACAGCGTGCTCGGTGCCCGCACCATCTGATTGACTTGCTGGATCCCAATCAGGAATTCAGTCTGGCCGACTATGTGGAAGCGGCCGATGAGTGCATTCGGCAGATTCGCTCGCGAAACAAGCAGGTGCTGTTCGTCGGTGGGACGCCCCTATATCTCAAGGCCCTGCTGCGAGGAATCTTTTCGGGCCCCGGCCCCGACGAGGATTTCCGTCGGCAGGTGCTGGAAGAAACGCGTCGCGTGGGGGTCGAGGCACTGCATGAGCGCCTGCAGCAGGTCGACCCTCTTTCTGCCGCCCGACTGCATCCCCAAGACCTGCGACGCATCATTCGCGCGTTGGAGGTCTACAAACTGACAGGACGGCCCATCAGCCACTTTCAAATGCAGTTCGATCAGGGCCGGCCCGCCGAAGATTGTCGTGTGATTGTCTTGGATTGGGCGCGCGACGAGCTGCACCGCCGGATCGATCGACGTGTGGACCGGATGTTCGAGGCCGGACTGGTCGACGAAGTCCAGCAACTGCGGACGCGCTTCGGCATGCTCAGCAAAACCGCGATTCAGGCGGTCGGTTATCGCGAAGTGCTGCAGTACCTCGACGGTAACTGGACGCTCGACCAAACGGTCCAGCGCACGAAAACGCGAACCCGGCAATTCGCCAAGCGACAATTGACCTGGTTTCGCAGCCTGAGCGAATGTCGCTGGCTGCCGATGGAAATCGGCCTATCCGCCCAAGATGCCGCGGATCGGATCCGGGCGACGGTCTGATCGCCTGCGTACGCCAGTCCGGCGCGAGAAAACCGGAGAAGAACCGGAACCGGAGGC
>CAZFWV010000329.1:0-5185 GCA_964522605.1 uncultured Pirellulaceae bacterium | reverse complement strand
CGGAGACGGGCGCTACCGCAAACGCGGAAAGCCAGTAGAATACGGGACTTAACCATCCCGCCTTCCCTGGATTAATCTTCCGCGAGGATCCCTGCTTTGTTACGGACGAAAACCTGCGGCGAGCTCCGTCGGACCCACGTTGGGCAGTCGGCCACCCTGTGTGGCTGGGTCGACAGCTATCGGGACCACGGAGGGACAATTTTTGTTGACTTGCGAGACCGCTACGGCAAAACCCAGGTGGTCTTTGGGCCCGAGGGAGGTGATCAACAGCTGTCCCGAGCCCGGCAATTGCGGAGCGAGGATGTGATCCAGGTCACCGGGCAGGTGTCGGCACGTCCGGAAGGGACGGTCAATCCGAAATTGAGCACGGGGGAAATTGAGGTACGCAGCGAGCAGCTGCAGCTGCTGAACAAGTGCCACAATCCGCCGTTTGTCCCCACGCAGCTCGATCTGCCGTCCGAAGATCTGCGATTGAAGCACCGGTACCTGGATTTGCGTCGTCCCGCGATGCAACAAACGTTGCTGCTTCGCAGTCGCATCATCAAGGTCATGCGCGACTACTTCGACGAAAACGGGTTCATTGACGTCGAGACGCCGGTGCTCGGGCGCAGCACACCGGAAGGGGCCCGTGACTATCTGGTCCCGAGTCGCATCAATTCCGGAAGCTTCTATGCGTTGCCACAGTCGCCTCAGCTGTACAAACAAATCCTGATGATTGCCGGCTACGATCGCTATGTACAGGTCGCCCGCTGTTTTCGCGACGAAGATCTGCGTGCCGATCGACAACCCGAGTTCACTCAATTGGATCTTGAGATGTCGTTCGTCGAGATGAACGATGTGATTTCGATGATCGATGGTTTGGTCGCCCGGCTGGCCGATGAGATTCTCGGTCTGAAGCTCAGCCTGCCGTTGCCACGCATGACGTACGACGAGGCGATGGAGCGATTCGGGCATGATGCTCCCGATTTGCGCTATGGGATGGAGCTGGTCGACTGCAGCGACTTGGCCGCCGATTGTTCCTTCCGGGTATTTCGTTCCGCAATTGAACAGGGCGGCAAGGTCCGCGGGATCAATGTCAAAGGCGCGGCGGCGCGCTATTCACGGAAAGATATCGATCTGCTGACCGAATACGTGAAGAGGGATTTTGGAGCGCAGGGTTTGGCCTGGTTCAAGGTCGATCCCGACGGCCAGTTGGCATCTCCGATCGCGAAGAATTTTGATGCCAGTTGGTTGCAGCAGATGGGCCAACGGTTTGAGGTCGAGCCGGGCGATTTCTTGTTACTGTGTGCCGATCAGTGGGCGGTCACCTGCCGCGTCTTGAGCGGTTTGCGGCGGCGATTGGCGAGCGAACTGAAGCTTTACGATCCGCGTGAAATGAGTTTTTCCTGGGTCGTGGAGTTTCCGATGTTCGATTACGACGAAGACGAACAGCGTTGGGTCGCGATGCATCATCCGTTTACCGCACCCCGGCCACAGGACTTGGAGTTATTCGAAAGTGATCCAGCGCGCGTTCGTGCGCAAGCCTATGATCTCGTGATGAACGGAACGGAAGCCGGAGGCGGCACAATCCGAATTCACGACAATCAGACGCAGAAATCGGTCTTTCGCCTGCTGGGGATGGATGAGGCCGCGGCGCAGGAGCGGTTTGGGTTTCTGCTCGATGCACTCAAGCTTGGTGCGCCGCCCCATGGCGGAATCGCGCTTGGGATCGATCGAATCGTGATGTTGTTCGGCGGACTCGACAGCATCCGAGACTGCATTGCCTTCCCCAAGACGCAGCGAGCGACCGACCTGATGACGGGCGCTCCGAGCGTCGTAGAGCGGAAGCAGTTGCATGAATTGGGGATTCGCGTGGGTGTCGTCCACGACAAATGACACTGGCCTCAAGGGAGGAGCCGACATGATGATCCGTTTTTCGGGCTGCGGTCTGGCGGTCACGTGCCTGATAGTGAACCTGGTGTGGACGGCCGGGTGCGCGGAGCGGTCCACAACCTCGGATCCCTCCGTCGAAAGAACGGTGGCCCCCGAACAGCGATCTCCCTCGCCCCCCGTTGTTTCCCAACCCGCCTCCCCCGAACCCGCTCCCGAGACGCCCGTCCAGCTGTACGATTCCACCGCCCTCCAGGGGCTTTCGGACGCGGACGTGGCCGATCCGGTGCGCGAACCCGTTGTGGCTTTAAGCGAGGAACACCAGGCGACCTGCCTGGTCCAAGTCGGCGATGTTTTCCCGGTATTGACCCTTCCAACGCTCGACGGTGACGTCACACCGCTGTCCGCTCATTATGGTGCTCGTCTGACGGTCGTCGTGTTCTGGGATTGCCTGCACCCAATGGCGGTGGAACAGATTAGCCGGCTGGAAGAGGAAATCGTGCGGCCCTACGGAGCGGTTGGCGTGAGCGTTGTTGCGATTGACGTGGGTGACACGTCGGAGGATCAACAAAGCCTGCTTTCCCAGATTGACCACAGCTACGTCATGCTACAGGATCCGGATCGACAAGCCTGGTCGCAGGTGGCGTCGGAACTTTTGCCGCGCACGTATCTATTGAACGCCGACGGTCGCGTGCTTTGGATGGATGTCGAATACTCACGCAGTTCCCGCCGCGACTTGCGTAACGCAATTCTCTACCACCTGCGTCAGTTGCTCGAATCGGCGGAACGTCGAACGGCTCCCGTGATGTAGCGTCCCGTCGCTTCAATCGCCTTTTCGAGCAGCGTATCCGTGTCGCTTAACCGCCGTGCCTCCGTCGCCAAGGCGGGATGGATGAAAACACGTACGCGTTTGACGTAATCGTCGAACTGGGTTTCTGCCAACGTGCGTACGACGGGAGAAACATCGCCCAATCGGCGGTATTGATTCCGTTTGGGATCAAAGATCTCGACGTCAAACTGGACCTCCAGCTTGCGTGGGGGCGCGTCGATCAGGACGTGGTGCGACTCCACCGGGCGCTGCAAGCGACTCGAGAGCTCCTGCGCGAGCTCTGTGCTACAGCGGGCTAACCAGGGGTACGGTTGGCGCGCCAATCGGCCGTAGAGCTCCGGTCGCTCAAACAGACTGTATTGTGCCCATCGCTTATAGAGTCGACGTTCCGGACCGAACAGGCCATGAAGCAATTCTGCCGTCCGTGGATCCGCCTCGGCGCGCAGGTGGTCAATAAACGGCTGTTCGGTCAGTCGGAACAACGGTGCCAGATCCAGCTGATCCAACAGTTGGAAGAACGCGCGCTGGAGCATTGCCGTGGCGGAGCGGACGGCGTGATGCCAGTAGACCTCACTGAACATCACATACCGGGCGAAGACCATCATCTCGGCCGCCGTACGTCCTTTTTCGGTCAGTGCCAGTCCGTCTCCGGCCTCGTTCAAGCACATGCTGCTGATCAGCCTGGCCTGGTCGAAGTTGCGACCGTAAGGCACGCCCGCGTGCAAGCTATCGCGCATCAGATAGTCCATTTTGTCGATGTCGATTGGACCCGACAGGATGCTTTGCAGAATTCGTTGCCCGGGATCGGTTGCTCCATTGGCGAGTAATTCGGCAATCTCCTCACCGCGAATCTTCCATTGCTGCCAGAGGACCTCCGCCAATCTGCCCGAGGTGAGAAAGGAATGCGCCAAGTCCTCGTGCCGCGGGATTTGTGACAGCTGCATGTCTTCGATCAGGTGACAAAACGGCCAATGCCCAATGTCATGCAGCAGCGCGGCCACAATCAGTCGTTCGATATCCTGCCGTTCGATCCGCTCTTGGAAGCGAGATTCCAGGGACAACTGCCGGATGTACTGCAGGCACAGTCGATACACACCCAGCGAATGCTCGAACCGCCGGTGATGGGCTGCAGGATAGACGAGTGACACGAGGCCCAGCTGGGAAATGTGGGCCAGTCGCCGAAATTCGGGTGTGTCGACCAACGCCCGGACGCGAGGCGTCAGTGGGACATCGATTTCCTGAGGAATGCGGACGAGGCCCTGGTGCGCCTCGAGGCCGGCAATTTCGGGGATTGCACCCAGGTCCATGGCGATCGTTTCAGTAAGGCCCGATGCCCATAACGCATCGCAGCAGGACGGTGACGGCTAAGTACATCCCGTAGTGGAGGGCACCCGAGCCGAAATCCATCTCCAGGCAAGCCAGGGCCGCAACGCCACCGGCGGCAACCAGGACGGGGAGGATGAAGGCCAGGTGAAAGATCTCCACTTCGCCGCCCAGAATCGAGGTCTTCAGATAGGCGTACACGCCCCACAGCAAGGCGTAGATCAGGCCACAGACGCATGATCTCAACAGTAGCGAAACACCTCGGTGCGGCTCCAGTTCCTGATCCCGCAGCAAACCGTAGGCCGCCCAGGCCAACGGCGGCCCCAACAGCACAGCGCCCGCCGCCAATATAACCTGCGGCACACCCGTTTCGCTGTCCGCGTAGGCACGTCCGAGGAGGTAGGTCACGATCAGCGTCGTCAGACACGCCGCAACGATTCCAATGATCGTGACCGCCGTGTAATTGCCTTCTCGCCGCTCCAGAGGTTTCAGCACCGCCCGCCCGGAGGCGTCTTTCGGGCCGAAGTTGTCCGGCGCATGGATCACGACCTCCTCTTCCTTTTTCGGGATCTGGATCGGCGCCTTGCACTTGGGACAGGGCCCCTTCTGGCCCGCGAACTTGTCGCTGACTTTGAAGCGGGTTTGGCAACTGGGACAGGTAACGTTAATGGGCATGGAGGTCACTCAGTGAGGCTGGGACAGGCTGGAGACGGGAGGCTGGAGACTGCAGACTGGAGCCTGAAGTCTGGAACCTGCAGCCTGCGGCCTCCAGCCTGTCCCAGCCTCCAGCCGCTCGATTTCTTGCCGAGAGAACAACATTTTCACCGTTCGCAGTACAGGAAAGCACCGTCAGCATAACCCGAAATCCGCCAGGCGGCGAGCCAGCTATGGATCGGCGTGCGGTCCATTGGGCCGGACGACCGAGGGGAGGGCCGACTTGGGTCGGGGTCGTGCGCGGTGCACGGATCTCCGACCCCGCACTCGTCGGGACTGACGGTCTCCTCGAGCTACGCGTTTAGCCCGCATGCACTGCGGGAAGCGGGCAGCAGTGAATCTACTCTCTCTCTGGAGGGCGTGCAGCCTTTATGTCGCTGGCTCGGATGAAGTTATAGCATCCTCCCAGTGGCTTTTCGTTTAACCCGCAGCCGTCAGGCGAGGACGATT
>CAZFWV010000328.1:0-7696 GCA_964522605.1 uncultured Pirellulaceae bacterium | reverse complement strand
ATCCCCGGTACGTAGCCGAATTATCCCCGGTACGTAGCCGAATTCGTGAGAATTCGGATGTTTCGGCGTACCATCCGAATTCTCACGAATTCGGCTACGTGGTCCACGAGTTGGCGCGGGGGCTGTCCATGCGTTAATGTCATTGGAACGAGAAACTCGCAATCGATCGGGCGAATGTTGAATCGCGTCACGGGCAAACAGCCAAACTCTCGAATGTGCCTCGTCTGCGGACTGAAGAACGACGCGGGATTGCGCGCGTCGTTCTACGAGACGGAGTCGGAGCATCTGGTGGCAGTTTTCACTCCGATGGACCACCACCAGGGGTATCCGAGCCGACTGCACGGCGGGCTCGCCGCCAGCATCCTGGATGAGACGATTGGGCGTGCGATTCGGTTGCGCTATGGGGACGAACTGTGGGGCGTCACGATCGAATTGAAGACGCGATTCCGCCGACCGATTCCCCTCGGACAGCCGCTGCATGTGGTCGGACGTATCACACGCGAAACACGGCGGCATTTCGAAGGCACCGGCCATGTGCTGCTGGCCGACGGCTCCGTGGCCGCGGAAGCCCATGGGCGATACCTGAAGATGCCAATCGATCGCATCTCGGATTTCGACGTGCATCACGAGGAGTGGCGGGTCGTGCCCTCCGCCGGCGATCCCCAGGCTTTCGACCTTGCGCCGCCGGCTGAAGGCTGAAGGCGGGAGGCTGGAGACTGGAGACTGGAGACTGGAGACTGGAGACTGGAGACTGGAGACTGGAGGAAGAGCGACGCGATGCCCCAGCAGAAGGGCGCTCTAGATTATCGCTGCGCTCTTCCTCCCGCCTGCCGCCTCTACTCTCTACTCTCTACTCTCTACTCTCTACTCTCCAGCCTCCAGCCTCCAGCCTCCACTCTCCAACGTAAAGACTTGTCTACCGGCGAAAACGCTTGACTTCCTGCCGCCCGTCTGGCGGAATAGAAGCAACGCCCGAAACGCTTGGCAGGGCGACCGTTCGAGGTCTGCGCTGAGGTCAGCGATTCGATTTCCTGAGTTAAGCTGCGGCAGAAAGGCGACGTGAGACGCATGATCAGGCGACGCACAAGCAGAATTGGCAAGCGACACCGTGGATTGTTGCTGGAGAGCCTCGAACGGCGGGACCTTCTGGCCACGACCCCCGTCATCAGTGAATTCATGGCGATGAACGTCACGACGCTCCAGGACGAGGACGGCGACTACTCGGACTGGATTGAACTTTTCAATCCGGGAAACGAGCCGGTGAATCTGAACGGGTATTGGCTGACGGACCGTGCCAACGACCTGACCGGCTGGCGCGTGCCCGACATCACCATCGGTCCGGGCGGCTATCGCGTGATCTTTGCTTCGGGAAAGGACCGCGACGATCCGGACGAGGAACTTCACACGGACTTTCGTTTGAGTGACGAAGGCGAGTACCTCGCGTTGGTTGGTCCCGATGGAACGAGCGTCGTTCACGAATATGCGCCGCAGTATCCACCGCAGGTCGCCGACGTTGCCTATGGTGTTGCGCCGGATGTCCAGACCACCAACCTGATCGGACCGAACGCTGCAGCGCGATACCACGTTCCCCAGAACAACCTCCTGCAGACTCAGTGGCCCTTCGTGGAATTCAATGATGCCACCTGGACGGATGGAAACACGGGGCTGGGTTACGACACGGGCGAAGAAGAATCGGATCCGATGGTCGAGGCGATTCTGGACCTGGAACCCTTAGGTTATTGGCGATTTGAGGAGACCGCGAACACGCCAGCCATCAACCAAGGAACGCTCGGCGCTTCGCTGAACGGGACGTACAACAATATCTCGTCGTTGAATTTCTTAGAACCCGGACCCGGGCCGGAAGATCCGCTGTTTGGTTTCGGGGACGACAATCTGGCGACGGAGTTCGACGGACGGAACGACTACGTCAGCACATCCCAATCCGTGATGAGCTTTCGCGATCAGTTCACGATGGTCGGGATGATCAAGCAAGGCCAACTCACGACCAGTCGAGTCGGGCTGTTCGGACAGAACGATGTGGTCGAGTTTGGTTTCATTAATCCAACCACCTTACAGGTCTGGACGCCGAACGGAGGTTCACTCGATTACGACTACGGCACGCGGCTGAACGAATGGCATCATGTTGCCGTGGTGGGGGACGGGATGGACTTGCGTTTGTACGTCGACGGGGTCTTGGTTCAAACCGGCGGGAATCCGACCGGCAATTACGGCAGTTCCAGCTTTGGATTCAACATTGGTGGCGGCGGAATCTTTGACACGACGGGCAACTACTTCACGGGGGTGATTGATGAGGTTGCGGTCTTCGATAAAGCGCTGACCTACGAGCAGGTGAATTCGCTGGTGGCCGAGGGCGAGCCAGGTGGGGGCGGCGGTGATGCCGACTTCACAGATTTCATTGCGACCAATGTGCAGTCGGACATGTACGAGAAGAGTTCATCGCTCTGGGTGCGCATTCCCTTTAACGTTGCCGATCCGTCGCGCTTCAACCAGTTGACACTCGGAATCCAATACGATGACGGTTTCGTTGCGTATATCAACGGAGTCGAAGCGGCTCGGCGCAACGCCGCGGGTGAGGAAGACGAACCGTTATCGTTCGACGCAGCAGCCAGCCGGCGACAAGCGGACCGGAATGCCGTCGTTCCGGAAGTGATTGATATCAGCGATTCACGCGACGCGTTACAGCCGGGCACGAACGTGCTGGGCATCCACCTGCTGAACGCGTCCGCCGATAACCCAGACTTGCTGTTGCTGCCGACGCTCGATTCTTCCATCGTCGTGGTCAACCCGGACGAGTCCGGCTACCTGACAACGCCGACTCCGGGCGACAACAATAATCCGGTCTCGGCAGATCTCGGTCCCCTGGTGACGGATGTGCGTCACACGCCGCACGAGCCGACGCAAAGTCAGTCGATCGTCGTCACCGCTACGGTTGTGCCGACGTTGCAGGATGTCAGTCGCGTCGAGTTGATCTATCGCGTGATGTACAACGCGGAGAATTCGATCGTGATGGTGGATAACGGGACCGGTGATGATGCGGTTGCCGGCGATGGGGTCTTCACCGCGACAATCCCGGGCGGGATTGCGGCGCCGGGAAATATGATTCGGTGGTATGTGCGTGCCACGGACACGGAAGGAGCCGCTGCGCGATTGCCCAGGTTCGAGGTGCGAACGGGCAGAGAACAGGATCCCGAGTATTTCGGTGCGCTCGTCGTGAATCCCGCCTTGGATGCGGAGTTGCCGGTCCTTCACTGGTGGGTCCAGAACGAGAGTGCCGCGGGAACCCGTACGGGAACCCGTGCGCAACTCTATTACAACGGCGAGTTCTACGACAACATGTTCGTCCGGCAGCGCGGAGGAAGCACGGCGAACAACCCGGTTGGCAAAACGCACTTCAAGTTTGATTTCGATACGGAACGGTTCCGCTTCGATCCAGCCTACAAGCGAGTTGAAGAGTTTAATCTGAACACGACCGCGAGCGACAAGGCTTATGTGCGCCAGTCGCTCGCGTTCGAGGCCTATTCGATGGTGGGTTCGCCCAGTTCGATTTCGTTCCCGATGCACGTGATCCGCAACAATCAGTTCTACGGCGTCTTCGCCTTTATCGAAGAACCAGACGATGAGATGCTGGAACGCGAGGGCCTGGATGACAATGGGGCGCTGTACAAGTTCTATAACGAGTTCACGTCCACCAGTGGAGCACGCAAAAAAACGCGAACGGATGAAGACAATTCCGATCTGCAGACGTTCATCACGCAAGTAAACCGACTGCAGGGCGAGGAGTTGCGCGCGTATTTGTTCGACAACGTCAATCTGCCCGCCACGTTGAATTACCTCGTGGGAACGGTGCTGGTGCATCAGAATGACAATCCGCACAAGAACCATTTCCTGTATCGCGACACGGAGGGAACGGGCGAATGGCTGTACATCCCCTGGGATCATGACTTGACCTGGGGATCGAACTGGGTCGGGACGTCATTTTCCGATGTGATTTATGCCGCCGTCGACGAAATCACCTACGGTCCTGTGCCGGGACATGACTTGTCCGTGATTCAACCCTCCCATCCGTTGGTCAATACGCAGCCGCACCGGGAATGGAACAACCACTGGAACCGGCTGATGAACGCGCTGCTCCAAGATCCCATCATCCGGCAGATGTACCTGCGACGGCTGCGCACCGCAATGGATGAGTTGCTCGGCCCGCCAGGAACCACCGACAGCGTCTTTGATCAACGGTGGGATTACTATCTGGAAAACATGGCCGGTGATGCGGCGCTCGACAAGCAGGTCTGGGCCAACCCGCGGTGGCGCTGGGGCGCGGATCAGACGTTTGCCCAGGCTGTGGAAATCGTCAAGAACGAGTATCTCGAGGTGCGCAGGCAACACTTGTACGTGACCCACAGTGTCGACAATCTCGATCCGGGCGATACGGTGACGCTGATTCCCGAATTCACCTCGGCCCGATACTTTGTGCCGTCTAACGATCTGCTGGGAAACAGTTGGACCACAACCACGTTCAACGATTCGACTTGGTCGGTCGGGGATACCGGAATTGGATACGAGAATTCCCCCGACGATTATGAGGACTTGATCAAGACTCAGGTCAAGCCCACCGACACCGTGGAAGACGGAACGTCGATTTTCGTACGAATTCCCTTCCAGATAGATGACCCGTCGCAGCTCAAAAACCTGACCCTCCGCATGAAGTACGACGATGGGTTCGTGGCGTACCTGAACGGGACGGAGATTGCCCGGGGTAACTTGCGCGATGATGGGCCTCAGTACTACAATTCTCGGGCACGCGGACGCATTACGTCACAGGCTCTCGAGTTTGACAACTATCTGATTTCGAAACATCTCGACAAGATTCAACCCGGCCAGAATATCCTTGCGATTCACGCCCTCAACAGCTCGCCCACAAGCTCCGACATGTTCGTCCTGCCCGAGTTGATTGACGGGATTATTGCCACGGTCGAAATCGCAGGGATTCCACATGCGCAGGAGTTGCATCCGGGGATCCGTTTTGATCCGAACGATTTTGATGCAACACCGGAGAGCGGAAATCAGGATGAGGAGTACATCAAGCTCAATAACCCGACCGATGCGGCCGTCGATGTGTCGGGCTGGCGATTGGATGGCGGGATTCGACATACCTTCCGGCCCGGGACGATTATTCCGGCCGGCATGTCGCTCTACGTCTCGCCCAATGTGCCGGCCTTTCGAGCGCGAGCAACCGGTCCCTCCGGTGGACAGAGCCTGCTCGTGCAGGGCGATTACCAGGGGCAACTGTCTGGCCGCGGAGAAACGATCGAGTTGTACGCTCCCGATGGCGCTCTGATCGATACGTTAGTCACACCGGATGAGTCGACCGATGCGCAACGCTTCCTGCGGATCACCGAGATCCATTACAATCCGCGCGCGTTAGATGAAACGACCGAATTCGTCGAGTTGCAGAATATCAGCTCGGGAACGCAGGCAACCACGCTCGATCTGTCCGGCGTCACACTCTCGGAAGGCCCCCGCGAACCATTCGTCATTCCTCAGGGAACGCAATTGGCTCCCGGGCAGTATTTGGTCCTGGTGCGCGACACCCAGGCCTTCCGCGCAGCGTATCCAAACGTGGATCCAGGGCGCATCCTGGGTGAGTACGACGGAAATCTGAGTAATCAGGGCGAACGCATCAAGTTGGATGATGCCCAGGGGAATACGATCGTTGACTTCGAGTTTGGAGCCAACGATCCGTGGCCGGACCGGGCGGACGGAGTTGGCGCTTCGCTGGTTCTGATCGACCCGGTCGGCACGCCTCCCGAACAAATGGACAAGTACTATCGCTGGCGGGGCAGTACCGAAGCGGGTGGGTCACCGGCTGCCGCGGCGGCTCCCGCGATTGGGATCGTCGTCAATGAGGTGCTCAGCAATCCCGATCCGGAGTCCCAAACGCTCGACGCGATCGAGCTGCTGAATGTCTCGTCCCAAACCATCTCGCTTGGCGGATGGTACGTGAGCGATTCCGGGGCGAATCCCCGCAAATACCAGATTCCCACCGGGACACAATTGGCACCCGGGCAGTACCTTGTGTTGGACGAAGCCGACTTCAACCCGTCGCCGGGTAACCCGCGGCCGAACGATTTCGAACTGAACGGAACATCGGGCGATGATGTCTGGCTGACCATTCTCGATAACGGTGGCCAGATTGTCAGCTTCGTCGACGATGTGCATTTCGGCGGCGCGATTGAAGGCGAATCGTTTGGTCGCTCGCCGAATGCGACCGGTCGTTTGACGCCGATGTCCGCGTTGACGCTCGGCGCCGACAATGCGGCTCCGCGCGTCGGGCCGCTGATCATCAGCGAAGTCCAGTACAATCCGGGGCCTCCGTCGGCAGCCGCGCTGGCAGCCAACCGAGACGCGACGGAAGATGACCTTGAGTTTGTCGAAATCCACAATCCGACGAGCCAGTCCGTCAGCCTTGCGACCTGGAAGATTCGCGGCGGCATCGATGATGACTTCGACGCCGATGTGGAACTGGGGCCGGGACAGACGCTGCTTGTGCTGTCGTTCAACCCGGATGCGCCGGAGAACCACTACCGGCTGGATGCCTTCCGCGCGCATTATGAGATCGACGATACCGTGGTCCTGGTGGGTGGTTATGGCGGGCAACTGGGGAACGGTGGAGACCTGGTTCAGTTGCTGCGCGGTGTGGCGCCGCCGCCGAATGACCCCGAAGGGAGCCCGACCGTGCAGGAAGATGAAGTCCTGTACGATGACCTTGCTCCATGGCCGACCGCCGCCGATGGGTCGGGGCAATCGTTGCAGCGACGCGCGACGGATGCCTACGGAAACGCCGCCGGATCGTGGATCGCCGCGGTTCCCACGCCGGGTTTCTACGAGGCGTCGACGGTCCGTGGCGATTTCAATGGCGACGGCGTGGTCAATGAGTTGGACATCAACCTGTTGTTCGTCCAATTGCGGTCCGAAAATCCAGATCTCAGCTATGACCTGACTAATGATGGCTTGGTCGATGAGGCGGATCGAGATGAGATGATCTTCAACATTCTCGATTCCACATATGGCGACTCCGATCTGAATGGATTGTTCAACACGGCCGACCTCGTGCTCGTGCTCCAGGCCGGCCAGTACGAAGACGGCATCGCCGGCAATTCTCTGTGGGAAACGGGCGACTGGGACGGAGACGGTGAGTTTGGTACGGGTGACATTGTGTTGGCACTTCAAACGGGCGATTACGAAGCCGGGGCGGCGCGCGTTGCCAATTCAATGCCGGATTTTGAATCGATTGCCGCGGCACTTGATCGGTCATTCGCAGTCGACCTGAACGAGCAGCCTGCGGCGGTTGAATCGCAAGCAAGTCCGACGTCGTCAATCGCTGCAACGCAGCCGTCGCAGTTGATCGATGCGGCGCTCGAGTCACTCTTCACGGAGGATCGGATGACATCGTCGTCGGACTCGTCCGCCGTCGATGATCTCTTGGCAGCAACCAAGCCCTACGAGGCCTGATTTCCCGATCGAACCCTGCTTCTTGATCAACTTCCAGGGAAGATCGTCCATCTTCCCTCCGCGCCTCTACTGTCTCTGCGTTGAAAAGGGGTGAAACGCAGCGCAGCCTTCGGCCGCAACCAAACGGGGTGCTGCCGCGCTCGGCGCAATGGGTGTGCCACTGGCT
>CAZFWV010000327.1:0-7706 GCA_964522605.1 uncultured Pirellulaceae bacterium | reverse complement strand
GTCACCCACACGGGCTAACAGTAAGGCACGCCGCGCGGCAACCGCACTTCCGGTGTACTCCGTTGAAGGATAGTATCCGCCAACGCGGAAGTCGAACGTCGTACTTCAGACAGGTGGACAATTCACGGATTACGCGGCAAAGCAGGGCTTGGTTCTGATACGCCTCGCCGTCCACTCGGGAGGGCAGTGAGGTACGTGTTTAGCCTGCATGCATCGGCCGAAATTCGCTTCGTAGCCGAATTCGTGAGAATTCGGATCGCACGCCCGAACCTCCGAAGTCTCACGACTTCGGCTACAGACGCAGGGAATTCGGCTGCAAATCGTAGTGCAAACAGGCCAAACACATACGCCGCGAGAAGTCCACAGCGCCAGGATTAGAAAAGAAGAAAGTGGTTTCTTGACAGCAGTGATGTCGACGGAGCTGTGCTGGAGTTAAGGTAGACGCAAAACCGATACCACCTTCATCTTCCCTCCGCTGACCGCAGAACCACTCTAAGGTAGGATTCGATGGACGGACAGTCCGAAAAATCCGCGGAACCACCCGATTCGAATTGCTCTTCGGTCCAGTGGGGTCGGCAGGAGCTAACCCTGAAGGTGGCCAACCGTCGCGGTGAACGCGAGGCCGCGTTCCGCTTGATTCATCAGGCCTACACCCGTAGCGGCCTCATGGAGCCGAATCCGTTCGCGATGCGGGTTACTCCATTTCATTTGCTACCAGGCACCACAATCTTCAATGGCATCCATCAAGGCTGCGTCATTCAGACAATGAGCCTGGTCTGTCGCGCCGGCCATGGATTGCCCGCCCAGAACCTTTACTCCCGTGAAATTGCCGAGCTGCAGCGTCAGGCTCCGCGCCTGGCGGAAGTCACGTGTCTTGCCTCCCAGCATGACTACCTAAGCCATACGCGGATGTTTCACGTCTTTGTGCGATTGGTCGGACTGATGTTCCAATTCGCGCGTTACAACGATATCCAGCAGCTCGTGATCGTCGTACATCCGCGACAGCGAAACTTCTACGAACGCTCCCTGGGCTTCCAACAAATTGGTGCGCAGCAGGAATGTCCATGGGTCTGCAATCAGCCAGCCATCGCGATGGCCCACGATTTCGAGTTTTGCGATCAGCACCGCTATCGGCTTTACGATCTCGTGTACGGCTATCGACATTCTGCATGGGAGCTTCAGCCCAGACCGATGGACGATTCCGACCGGCACTACTTCGCACTGCCGGCAGGATGGTTAGAAGCGTACCGAGCTCTTGCGAGGTCGGCCTGATCGAGCACGATCGGAATTCGACCGCACGACTTAAAAGACACGATGCACTAATCCGCTGCTTCGGACGTTCGCGCTGAGTTCCGCTCGATGTAGACGTCGACGGGCAATCCGACGAGCAGGCAGTCGACGTCGCCTCGGGAATCGAGTTTGAGAACGACCTCGCGCACTTTCACATCGACGCGCTCGGTGGGTTTGTTGCTGAAATGGAGTTTCGCGACCATGTACGGCGCGCAGCGGACGACTTCCCCTTTGAAGCGGACGCCAGGCATTCCATCTGCTTCCACGTACGCAGGATTTCCTGGCGCAACATGCATCGCGTCCAGCTCCTCGACAAACGCGCGCACGTGCACACTGGAAGTGTCTGCCAGAACGACAATCGGTTCCTCCGAATCCGGACCGACCAACTCGCCGGGCTCGCCCCGTCGCTGCAGCACGACACCGTCCGACGGTGCGGTCAACTCCGTCTTGGCCAGCATGGTCTCCGCGAACCGAACCTGGGTTTCCTCCAGAGTGATTTTGGCTTCCGCGATTTTCACTTCTTCCATGCGGGGTTCGGCCTCGGCCTCTTTGCATTTCGCCAGCGCTGCTTCGTAGGCGGCCTGATTCGCAGACAAAGCGGCCTTGCCTTCGTCGAACTCTTGCGCGGTGATCACGGACCGTTCGATCAATCGTGACAATCGCTGATAATTTTTCTGAGAACTGATCGCCTCGGCCTTCGCACGCCGAACCTCAGCACGAGCGAACTCCTTCGCCTCCTGGCGTTCTCCGGCTAGCAGAAGCTCATACTCGGCTTTCATTTGCAACAGCCTGGCTTTCGCTTTCGCCAATTCCACCTGCCAAGCAGACGGGTCGAGGCGAGCGATAACTTCCCCCTTATGAACCGAATCGCCCTCGTCCACCTCCAGCGACAATAATCTGCCCGTCACCTCGAAACGAAGCGGAACCTCCCGATCCTGCCCCTCGACCACTCCATTCGCGAAGACGTGCGGCTCCTGCTCGGGCAACGGATGCGACTCCGTCTCTTCAGCCGTCGTGCCGTCGGTTAGCTCACTCTGGCGCATGGCCGAAGGGACGGCGATGGCGATCGCCAGCGGGACGATTACAGCAAATAGAAATACGGTTCGCACGGGCGCGTCCTCCGAGATTGGACGAGCGTCGAGTGGCTCGGCGCGCCGAAGGGCAACATCAGGGATCGACTCAACTCCCACGGTGGCCGAAGAACCCGGCCCCCGGTGCTCCATGCAGGAGCAACAACCAAGCTATCGCCAGAACACCCCGATTACCGGGAATGGGCAGTCGAAATCATCCGTAATCTCAACTTGAACCACCAAAAGGCTTCTCTGCTCTGCAATCTATCCGGTTCGGGCAGCCTTTTCTAGTCCGCAATTTTGAGGTTGGGCAATGCGGGTGCATGCCAGCTTCTGCCGATTTGGGCTGCGGTCGGAGAGGTAAACAGGAGAATCGTGGGGGGAAGGTCGCCGGTGGGAAACATGGCAGGCAATGAACAAACCGAAATCCTCGCTCCCTTCTCCCCCGGCTTTGCGGGGGAGAAGGGCTGGGGATGAGGGGGCACGGCATTCAAAAGCTTCAAGATTCCTCGTGCATTGTGGCGAGTCGAAAGCCCCTCTCCCCCGGCCCCTCTCCCCGAAACGAGGCGAGGGGAGCCAGAGTTGATCGGGGTGACAAAGCACCAGGGCCGGGGAAGATCCGCCGAGATTCCCCTGTTCCGTGCGGTTCTCGACTCGCCCCTCCGAAATCGGCCTTTCCCCTTCCCTCAGCAATCGGAACTCCTTGTTCGTCAATCGCCGGCTCATTGGGCGCCTTCGGCTCCATCGCCCCTCCGAGCCGGCAGCAAGACTATTCTGAGGTAGTGTCGTACACACCGGGGAGGTGATAGGACTTCAATTCGATTCCCAGCCGCCACTGGCCCGATTCCATGCGGTGGAGGTTGGCGATCCGGCCGGTTAGACGCGATACCCCATCCTGGTCGAGTATCTCGACCGATTCGTTGATTTGCAGATTGCCTGCGTCGGCCACCAAGAGACCCAGGCCTGCGGCAGACTCGTCCAGGACGCGTGCGGAGCGCGAGATGCTGATCGTAACGACCTCGTCATTGGTGAATTCTCGGTTCCACTTCCGCCGGTCACTCGTCCGGCGTGCCCGTTCGGGGGGGCAGTTCTTCTTTCGACGTTTTTTCGGGCGGTCCAACATGCGCGATCCTGGCCAGTGTGCTGGGAGTCGTCGGGCCCCGCTGCGATTCAAAAACCCGGCATTTCAACGGTTGCCAGGTTGCCTCACAGAATGGTTATCCCTCGCCTTGCCGGGCTTGGCGGCCGAGCGAAAGGCACTCCAGCATCGCACGGCAGACGGATTGTAATAGCTCCCGCTCCTCCGGCATCATCGACGCCGTGTCGGCGAGCTGCTGGAGCATTTGCAGAATTTGCCTGGCCTCGGGCCCGCGAAGTTCCACGGCGGCACTTTCCCCTAACCAGGTCGCGACGGCCTCGGCGTCGCCGACGACGGAGAGGAATTGATCCGCACGTTGGCTGACGTCCGGAGACGCCGCGTCAATCACGTGACGGTCGAGGACCTGACTGAGATGCCGACACTCGTCCGGCGTCAGCCGCAATTCGATGCAATCGGGATCACCGGTGTGAAACATCACTTCCGCCAGCCTAACACGGCATTGGGGCCGCAACGACAGGGAACTTCGCTCGGTCTAACCACTCAAACATCTAGCTCGATTTCTCGGATTCGTCAAAAGCTGGCGACGATGCCAGCCGACACGGCTTTGCCCCAGTCGGAAGAGACTCGAAAAAGGGCGTCATTGATCCCCGGAGGATCTAGGAACTAGATCCATCGATGAATCCGATTCTGCGGACCATCGGTGAGTCGTCGTCAGAGGGGGATGCGCTTCTCGTCTCGATCACCGCGGTCGCAGCGCCGGTTCGCGAGCCTTCACGGAAATTGACATAAGAGTGCGGAAAACCTGAGCGGACGCGGTCGCGAGCGGTGCCGCGAATCGCGGATGTTGGTTGGTCCCAGACGCGCCGACTCGCCAAGCCGCCGACCCAGATCTGCGGTTTGGCCAAATCTGTATGGCGGGCCGATCGTCGGTTCGTCGCGTAGTAGCGGAGGAATCCAAATTGAATCCTGAGATCTATTGATAGTCTTTCCCGATCGCGGTCCAATCCAGCCCATAACCTCGATCCCACTTGAGCGAAGAAGGCTGTGATGAAGCATCGTGTGTTGCTGGCTGTGAGACCGAGACTGTTCCGCGAATCCTTGAATTTGGTCCTGCGTCGGAGCCCGCATGTCGACGTTGTCGATGCGGGGTCGGCACCTCTGGACCTACTGCTGAACGCACGCGAGTGGGCACCAGCCGTTCTGGTTGAATCCTGGCCCGCAGAAGAGCCTTCCACGGCGAAAACAGCGGTTTCCGGCTCGGAGTATGGCGAACCGAGCGATCTGAGAATCATCCGAGTCACCCGCTGTAACGATCGCCGTTGTTTGTGCCAGCATCGGTTCTGTCTGAAGGTGTTGCGAGAGCCCTCCCTGAACGATGTTCTGGGGGAGGTTCTGCGCGACGATTCGGACAGCGGTCGGCTGACATTCCCCGATTTACTCTCATCACCCCATCGGAGCCCTTGACGAGATTACAGCACTGCGACGCAACTGAGTTGGCTCTCTGCCTCGACGTCCACGATCCCAATCAGTACGGACTCGCCCGTGATGCCGAATTCGCGCTGGCGAGCATCCCAAAACGAACAGAGACGAGGCAGTCCACCACAGAACACCGGCATGATGGACAGGCTGGAGATTGGTCTGTGGAACCTGATTTGGCGCACCGAAGTTCAACAAACGGAGAGATGAAATGATTGCCAAAGTCCTGCTCGATAAACGGGACCAATCAGTCGTGCTTACGGAGAATGAAGCGCCGCCGCGCCGCAATGCAAACCTTGGTCCCGAGACGTCTGGAGTGAGGCGGGAACCGATTCCTCCACGTCCGGTGGAGCAGCAAGCTCAGACGAAGCACAAGATCGCTGAGACCAGGGAGGAAATCCACGAGGCATTTCGACTCGTCTATTCGAACTATCTGAATAAAGGGCTGATTGAAGCCAATCCGCTCAAGATCCGAATCACGCCGTACCATGCGCTGGAGTGCGCCGACGTGTTTATTTCCGTCGCGGCCGATTCGGGCAAAGTCATCGGTACGATGTCCTTGATCGGCGATAACGGCCTCGGTCTGCCCATGGAAGAAGTCTACCCGAAGGAGGTCCGCCGCCTGCGAAATACTGGCGTGAGGATTGCCGAGGTCTGCTCTCTGGCGGAAAAATTTGTGGGGAAGAGTTTCCGCGACCTCATGCGACTGATCAACTTGATGTCGCAGCGGGCAAGATACCGAGGAATCGACGAACTCCTGATCGCGGTCCATCCAAGACACGCCAAGTTCTATAGCGACTTTTTGTCCTTCGAGCCGTTTGGCCCTGAGCGGGTGTATGCCGCCGTTTGCGATCATCCCGCCGTCGCCATGCGTTTGAACCTAACGCACCTTCATCAGCGGGATCCTTCATCGCACCGAAGAATGTTCGGGAAGCCGTTCCCTGGTTGCCTGCTCGATGCCGGACCGCGCAGCGCTGCACTCGATCAGGAGATCCGTTGGTTGGCTGCGGAAACCTATGCGTCGCAGAAGTGTCAAGTTGCCTGAGCGGGTTCATGCTTTTCAGTTAGGCTCGCCGACCCGGAAAAAGCCAAATCTGCTGCCCGATTGACTAGCTGCTGACCACGAAGCAGCACGGTCTCGCGCCAGATGGGATCGTCCGGACAAAACGTCCGGATCAAAGCTTGCTTCGACCAATGTCGAACATCAACATGCGGCGCTGCATGGTGATGGTATAGATTCTCATCCCGGAGTGCCTTCAGCACCTTAAGGACGCCGTACGTACCGTATTCCTGCGTGATCGAATAGCACTGCGCGTCCGGCAGCGTCCGCTCCAACGCTTCCAAGAAACCTCCCTTAATGCGGTAGGCGACACCGCTTCCGTGGTTGCATCGGAGCTGCTCGCCGAACCGACGCTGTAAGACCTGAACCTGGTCACTCGCCGACGAGTAATGGACGAGAAGGCTGTCATAGGCGTACGGCCCCAACCCACTGTGAACATCCACAGTGACGATTCGTCGGACTCCTGAGAGATTCTCGCGTACCCATTCGAGGACTACGCTCGATTCCTGCTCGAGGCGTTTGCCCCCATAGAAAAGTCCCTTCGGGTACTCGTGTTGCCCTTGCCCCACTGCCTGTTTGCATTCATGGCGGCCGTGACAGAGCACACACCAGAGCGCATTCAGATAAAAGAAGTCGCAGTATTGCGAGGAACGCTTCAGGTTCAGTGTCTTGTTCAGACAATGGTACATCGGTGGCACACCGGTGAACTCGCTGTCCGCCTGAAAATTTCGGTTCAAATCCACGTTGTTTTCATTCATCCGGCGGACCCACGCCATGCCGTACGGATTGACGACGTGGATCATGACCACAGCACAAGACGGAGGCATTTCTTCCGGAAACTCCTGAAGTTGGTGCAGTTGCAGCGCCGAGCCGACAAAGCCCTCGACACCATGCAGCCCGGAGCAGTGAAGCAGCACTCGATCGGGAGACCTTGATCCGAGCCAAGCGATTGAGATTGCGAGTCGCTCGCCTCCGGGGCCGCATGCATCAATCGGCAGCTCCTCGACGAAGGCACCGATGGACCCAGCGCGCTCAAGAAAGCGCTCACGAGCCTCAGAAAAGCAACTCGAGAAGAACGATGTGGTCTTCATTGCATTCCTAGGTCTTCCAAGATTGCGATGTTTGGCCGGCAATTTCGGGGATTCGGTCAGAAGGCAGGATTCCTCCGCACTGCACACTTGGTCTATGAACGCAGAAATGTGTCAAATGTACTTATCGAGGCCATGATTGGGGGTGGCAGAAAAGTCCCTTTTGGACGACCTGGGTGTAGAAGAGCCGGAGATTTACGAACAAGGAGTCCCGATTGTTGAGGGCAGCGACGAGGGGTCCGGTGGAGATCCGCCCAAAGTGGAATTCCGATCAGGGACTGGGGGGTACGTTACGGGCGGTGTCCGTTTTCGCGCGCGATCGACGCAGATTGCGCCAACCTAGATCCCCTATTCTGCGCGGTTATCGACTCGCCAATCCAGAATCAGCCTTTTCCTCAACAATCGAAACGCCTTCGAATCGTCAAGCTGGGGGATTCTGTGTTCTGCTCGTTGGTTCAGACGAGGATAGGGGCAATCGTGAGGACTCCTAACCAATAGTCCGTCGTTTGGCATACTGACGTTGAGTCCATGGAGGTCGTGCAGTTTATAAGTGTTGGTTTTGCAGGAATTTACGAACAGAATTCACTCTCCCTCTGGGAGAGTCGGGCCGCAGGCCCGGAGAG
>CAZFWV010000326.1:0-7709 GCA_964522605.1 uncultured Pirellulaceae bacterium | reverse complement strand
AACGCGTCTACGACCAGTTTCAAAGAAACCTCGAAGACATCCTCCAACTTGCGGCCCAGGACGACACGCCGGTCGTCGTCGGTACCGTCGTCAGTAACCTGAAAGACTGTGCACCGTTTGCCTCACTGCATGATCCGGCACTCTCGCCCGACCGCATCCAGCAGTGGGACGCATTGTACGAGCGCGGTCGTGTGGCAGAAGCCGGGGGAGAGCTGAACGACGCGATCGCAGCGTATCAGGAGGCATTGCGTATCGATCCGCAGTTTGCGGAGGCGCACTTTCGTCTGGGAGAATGCTTCTTTCGTGTTGGTAATGCGGTTCAGGCTCGAGATCATTTTCAGCAGGCGCGGGATCTCGATACGCTTCGATTCCGTGCCAGCACGCAGATCAATGAAACGATTCGGTCCGTCGCCCAGGGGCAAGGTGACGCGCCGGTCTACTTCATCGATGCGAGTGAGTCGTTCGCCAGTCAAAGCCCACTTGGGATTTCGGGAGAAGAGTTTTTGTGCGAGCACGTGCACTTCAATTTCCGCGGCAACTATCTGCTGGCGAGGCTGTTCGCCGAATCGCTGTCTGCGGCACTTGGACTGCCTCGGGATCCTCCGGCGCAGGATTGGCCCACGGAGCAACAGTGCGCGGAACGACTCGGATGGACTCCCTATCACCGATTGCTGTTCGCGCAAGAACTGCGAAGTCGCCTCCGCACTCCGCCCTTTAACCAGCAGCTGAATCATGAGCTGCGCGATGCGGCGATTGAGGCCGAGATTGAACGTTTGGGGCGCTCGCTGACCGCGGACACCGCCCGGGATGCAATCGAGCAATATCAGAAGTTGGTGGATCAACACCCGGAAGACTGGATGTTGCGAAAGCAGTTCGGCACGCTGTACGACGCACTTGGAGACATCGATCAGGCGACGCAACAATGGGTCGAGGTCACGCGACAGTTGCCCCATCATGCCGAGGCGTTTTACATGGTCGGGGCCTTACGGAATCGTGCGCGGCAATGGAAGGAAGCCGAGCAGGCCCTGCGGACCGCGTTATCGCTTCGTCCTGGATACGCGAGGGCGCTCAATAGCCTGGGAATCGCCCTGTCGCATCAAAACCGGCTCGAGGAATCCTATCGCCAGTTCGAAAAGGCGATCGAGCTGCAGCCGAATTATGCCGAGGCGTACTTTAACTGGGGGTTGGTCCTGGCGAACCAGAAGCAGACCGCGGCGGCGGTCGAGCGATATCGGCTGGCCGCAAAAGTGGACCCCGATTATCTTCCGGCGCACGTCGAACTGGGCAAGTATCATGTCAGTCGGCGGGAGTATCGTTCCGCGGAACCTCATTACCTGGCGGTCGTCCGTCTAAAGCCAAACGATCCGGCCGCTTATGTGAACTTGGGTCTGTTGTACGTGAAGATGAATCAACCGAATGCTGCGGTGATCCAACTGGAGCGAGCGGTTCAGTTGGATCCAACGAGTCAGCTTGCCCAGCGAGCGCTGGCCGATGCGCGCCGAAGGGTGGACGAAGGTAGCGCACAAGAAGACAGGATCCCACAATGACCGCCGTGTTGGGCGTTTCCGCCTTCTATCACGATTCGGCCGCAGCGCTGGTGGTGGACGGCAGAATTGTCGCGGCGGCGCAGGAAGAGCGTTTTACGCGCAAGAAACACGATCATGCACTGCCCGTGCATGCGATCGAGTATTGCCTGGCCGAAGGCGGCTTGTCGCCCGAGCAGCTTGATTTTGTTGGATTCTATGACAAGCCGTTGCTGAAATTCGAACGCCTGCTGGAAACCTATCTGGCGTACGCGCCGATTGGATTTCATTCGTTCCTGAAGAGTATGCCGCTCTGGCTTCGCCAGAAGCTACATCTTCCTCGCGAGATCCGCCGTGGATTGAAGCACCAGTTCAACAAACGTTTGATCTTTGCCGAACACCACGAATCGCATGCCGCCAGTGCCTTCTTTCCCTCGCCCTACGATGACGCGGCGATTCTGACGCTCGATGGAGTCGGGGAATGGGCGACGGCCAGCTTAGGATTCGGTCAGGGAAACCACATCACGCTGACGCACGAACTTCGCTTCCCCCATTCCCTAGGATTACTGTATTCCGCTTTCACCTACTTCTGCGGCTTTAAGGTCAACTCGGGTGAATACAAGCTGATGGGATTGGCACCCTACGGGGAACCGAAGTATCGCGACACGATTCTGGCCAAGCTGATGGATCTGAAACCAGACGGTTCCTTTCGGCTCGATCTGTCCTACTTCAACTACTGCCAAGGTCTGACGATGACGTCATCTCGGTTCCATCAACTGTTCGGTGGCCCGCCGAGAAGGCCAGAGTCTCCGCTGACGGAGCGCGAGATGGACTTGGCCGCGTCGATCCAGGCCGTTACGGAAGAAGTCATGCTGCGCGCCGCGCTGCACGTTCATGCGCAAACGGGATCGCGAAATCTGTGCCTGGCCGGCGGAGTCGCACTGAACTGTGTCGGCAATGGACGCCTGCTGCGCGAGGGGCCGTTCGAGAACCTCTGGATTCAACCTGCCGCGGGCGACGCGGGAGGAGCTCTGGGCGTGGCACTGCTGATTTGGCACCAGTTGCTGGGACATCCTCGCGACGTGTGCCAGCCCGATGGCCAGGCCGGTTCGCTGCTTGGACCGCATTACTCCAATTCCGAGGTTGAACGTTTTTTGCAGGCGAATCAGGCGGTCTATCGCCAATTCACCAGCGAAGCGGAGCTGTGCGAACTCGTGGCGGATCTGATTGCTGAGGGCAACGTCGTCGGCTGGATGCAGGGACGTTGTGAGTTTGGCCCGCGGGCGCTCGGCAGTCGCAGCATCCTCGGGGATGCGAGAAATCCGAACATGCAGTCGACGATGAATCGGAAGATCAAGTTCCGCGAGTCGTTCCGACCATTCGCCCCGGCTGTTCTGCGCGAAAAGGTGAGCGAATACTTCGAGCTGCCCGACGCATACGACAGTCCGTACATGCTCGTGGTGGCGCCCGTGGACAAGAGTCAACGCGTTGCTGCTGCGTGTCAGGACTCGCCGCGCGGACTCGAGAAGCTGAAAGCAGTGCGCTCTCGGCTGCCCGCCATCACGCACGTCGATGACTCGGCACGCGTACAAACGGTCGATCCGCAAAGGCACGGGCGGTTTTACCGGCTGATCAAGGCCTTCGCCGACAAGACCGGTTGCCCCGTGTTGATCAATACGAGCTTCAACGTGCGCGGGGAACCGATCGTGTGCTCACCCGAGCAAGCCTACCGCTGTTTCATGGCAACCAATATGGATGTGCTGGTCCTGGAAGATTTCGTGTTGCTCAAACCGGATCAGCCGACGGCGAAAGAACACGAGCTGGACCAATACCTGGCGCAGTTTCCATTGGACTGAGAGGACAAGCATGGGCTTGATCGAAATTGAGCATCATCCGACCCGTCGGCAACTGGCCACCTTCAGCGTCATCTGGTTGCTCTTCTTTGGTGCCGCGGCATTGTGGGCTGCCCGCCATACCGCCTCCTGGTTCGCCCCGGCCGCGTGCGGAATCGTAGCCGTCTTCGTGCCCGTTGTCGGATCGATGATGCCCGAGTTTCTCCGCCGCGTCTACGTTGGCCTTGCCTATGCCGCGCTGCCGATTGGTCTTGTCGTTTCGTTCGTGATTCTGGCCGTGATATACTACGGAGTGCTCACGCCGATCGGACTGCTGATGCGATTGCTGGGGCATGATCCCTTGTCGCGACGCTTCGATCCTGATTCGCCGAGCTATTGGTCGGATCGGGAGCAACACGATCAGCTGGAGCAGTATTTTCGTCAGTTTTGATCGGCGATACAGCGAGGAGCGGATGTTGTTGTTCCTGAGCAGGAGCCCGTCGTGAAATCTGCCCAACCGAATCCACGTGACGATTCGCGCCGCGCGGCGCAGCTAGAGCAGCACGCGAGTCAACCCGAATCGAACATCTTGCGGGAGTTCCTCGACTTCCTCGTCCACAACAAGAAGTGGTGGCTAATTCCGATTCTGCTCGTGCTCCTGCTTTTCGGTACCCTGCTTGTCCTCTCCGGCACCGGCGCCGCACCGTTCATCTACACCCTGTTCTGACGGCTTCGGTGCGGGGTTTTTCGTCAGCCCGCTCGCCCTTGTGCGCGTACTGGTACTCGCCTCTGCCCTGGTACCCACCTTCGTACTCGTACTCAGTGCAACGGTACTCGTACTCGTACTCGATATGGGAGCATCGGTGCAATCGACAAGTCTGCGGCGTAATCCGCGATCGATCGAATCCTCGCGCCAAAGCGAACCGTTCTTCAGTCTGATCCGGCGGATCCAGCCACCACAGGTCGTCACCGCCGATCGAGTACGAGTACGAGTACCGCGATGCTGAGTACGAGTACGAGGAGAGGACGACCGAGCCTCACAGGCCTCCTGAGGGGTCGTGCAGATCTTAAGTTGCTGGCTCGGATGAAGTTACAACACTCTCCCAGTGAACATTCGCTTAACCCGTAGCCGCAGGTGAGGTTCGTTTAACCGCGTGGGCAACGCCCCGCGTGCGGTACCGCGGATTTCCCTGGTTTACGGCGAAATGGAAGCGTAGCCACGGGCAGACCTCGCCTGGCGGCTGCGGGTTAAACGAATCGCCGCCACGTCCTCTGTTGAGCTGTTGAAAATGTCAATTGGCCTGCTGAAAAACTCTGCGCCGAAGCGGGGTGCCCGTGTTGTGGCGACTCACCAACTCATGGTGGAACTCTTTTTGTGGGAAATGGTTACGCGTCTCTTTCGTCGCAGATGGACACGACGGCACGATCCTTGCTTGGAGGATTGGGCGGAGTGAATTCGTCACGGGAACGGAGAGGGACCAGCCATGGACCGACGAACGTGGATGAAATGGATTGGCGCGGCAGGCTTTGCCTCGGTCACGGGGCAATCGACCGCGACGCAGGCGGCGGCCGATCCGGCGGCTCAGGAGGACGCGTTTGGCATTCTGATGGACCTGACGAAATGCATCGGGTGTCGAACGTGCGAGAAGGTCTGTGCCCATTTCCATGATCGGCCGGCACCGGAGGATATGGAGACTCCGGTGACCGAGCTCCCGGTACGACAGACTTCTGAAACGCAGTGGACCGTGGTCAACGCGCTGGAGACGAGTGGCGGACAGGTCACGATCAAGCGGCAGTGCATGCATTGTTTGGTACCTGCCTGCACGGCGGCCTGTCTGACGAAGGCGCTCGTCAAGACGCCGGAAGGCCCCGTGATTTGGCAGGCCGACAAGTGCATGGGCTGTCGCTACTGCATGCTTTCGTGTCCGTTCGACATGCCGAAGTTCGAATACGACAGTCCGAACCCACAGATTCAGAAGTGCCGCATGTGCTGGGAGCGACTGCAGGAGGATGAAGTTCCCGCGTGCTGTGATTTTTGTGCCGGAGAGGCGCTCACATTCGGCAAGCGGCGCGAATTGCTGGATTTGGCCCATGCACGGATCGCTGAGTCGCCCGACACGTATGTGCATCACATCTATGGTGAGCATGAAGCCGGTGGGACCTGTTTTCTCTATCTTTCGCCGGTGCCGTTCGAAGAGTTGGGTTTGCCGACGAACTTGGGCGATCGGCCTCTGCCCGAAACGACCGGCGGCTTCATGAGTTCGGTGCCGCTCGTCTTGACGCTGTGGCCGGCGTTTCTCATGGCGTTGCATTGGGCGACGAAACCGGCGGCGGACGAGGGCGAGGAACTGTGAATTTGTGAGGGAGATCGGACATGGCGAGTTTGGATGCCGTTTCTGAAGGGGCGCCGCGCGAACACGGGGCCTGGCGATTTCTAGCCCATGAGCTAATGCCCAAAGGGAAAAGTTTCACCGTCTTCAACGTGCTCTCTCTGGCGATCATGGCGACCGCAGCGTGGATTCTGTACATCCGATTCGTGCATGGACTCGGTGCCGTAACGAATCTCAGTCAGGAATTCCCCTGGGGCATTTGGAAAGGTTTCAATGTCGTGGCGGGCGTGGCTCTGGCCGGCGGCGCGTACGTCGTGACCTTTATGGTCTATATCCTGCGTCTGGAAAAGTATCGCCCGATTGTTCGGGTCACGGTGTTGAATGGGTTTCTGGCGTACACGTTTTATGCCGGTGCGCTTCTGCTGGAGTTGGGTCGACCGTGGAACGTGTTTAACCCGATCATTGGCAATTCGTTCGGCCTCAGTTCCGTGCTTTTTCTGGTGGCCTGGCACTTCTTGCTGTATGTAACGGCCCAGTTGATTGAATTTTCTCCGGCGATCGCCGAATGGCTCGGCCTGCGACGCGCTCATCGACTGCTGAGTGCGCTCACGGTCGGCGCCGTGGTGTTTGGGATTACGCTCTCGACGCTCCATCAGTCCGGTTTGGGAGCGCTGTTCCTCATGGCAAAGAGCAAGATTCATCCGCTCTGGTATTCGGAGTTGATTCCCGTTCTGTTTTTTGTCTCGAGCATCTTTGCGGGACTGGCGATGGTGATTTTCGAAGGCAGCATCTCACAGCGCGTTTTTCAGGCGCGAATCAGTCCGGAACATGCACAGTCCCATGATGGAATTGTGATTGGTTTGGCTCGAGTGGCTGGCGGCGTGATGTTCGTCTATCTGTTCCTCGAGTTGCTCAAGATCGTACATGGTCAACTCTGGCCGTACTTCACGGGCCCGTGGGCCGCGTGGTACCTGTTCGAGGTGATTGGATTGGTTGCTGCCCCCATGGTGTTACTGCTGATCGGCGCCGCGAATCGGCAGGTTGCTCTGATCCGCGTCGGTGCCGCGCTGACCGTTCTCGGCGTAATCTTGAACCGCCTGAATATCGCGATCATTGCCTTTCGTTGGTACGACCCCAATCACTATGTACCGACGTGGCAAGAAGTCGTCGTGACCGCCGCGGTCATCTGCGCTGAAATCTGGGTTTTTCGTTGGGTTGTCTGGCGGATGCCCGTGCTCAGTTCCGAACCCGATTGGGCGAGAAACCACGGTCCCAAGCCTGCGGCGAATCCTGTGTCGAACCAGTTGTTAGCGAATTAGCGGGGGAGGCTTGCGATGGATCCGTTTCCGACCAAAGGTGTCGAGTACCTGCTGATCCTGGGTTACCTGGCGGCCTTCGTGCCCTTCGTTTGGCTGCTCAGTCGGATCGGTCGGCAGCCGGTCACCGTACGAGGACTGGCTCCGACGTTGAATCGTTTGCGTTCCGTCCCGTGGTTCCGATTGCCCGATGCGTTCCTCCTGCACCGCGGTCACACGTGGGCAGTTCCTGAGGGTGGGGGCGTCTTCAAGGTGGGGATGGACGACTTTGCTCATCGATTGGTTGGCCAGCCGACGTCGTTTCAGTTGCCCAAGCCCGGCACGCGTGTTGCGCAGGGAGAGATCGGCTGGCAGGTCTCCGTCAATGGAAACACGATCGACCTGCTATCTCCCGTGAGTGGCCGGGTGATTGCGGTCAATTCGTCCGCGATCAAGTCGCCATCGCTCCCAACGGAAGACCCTTATGGCGACGGCTGGTTGCTGAAGGTCCAGGTTCCCAGCGATCGTGCGACATTGCGAAACCTCCTGCCCAGCCGACTCGCCAGTGCATGGATGGAGGAATCTCGCGAGCAGCTTTGTGCGCTAGTTGGCAGTGAAATTGGGCCTGTGCTCCAGGATGGGGGCGTTCCCGTACATGGATTCGCACGGGAGCTGGCGGGCGACCAATGGCCGGACATCGCCGCGAAGTTGCTGCTGACCGGCCCGCTC
>CAZFWV010000325.1:0-7748 GCA_964522605.1 uncultured Pirellulaceae bacterium | reverse complement strand
CCAAGCTGTGTGCGGTCGATCATGACGGCTTGTTTGAGCTGCTTCTCCGCTTCCTCTTCCTGTTCGTTCATTAGAAGCAACTCGGCCAACCAGATCCGCGCAGTCGCCTGCTTTGGTTGGTCCTTCACAATCTGCTCGGCTCGGGCAATCGCCTCAGGCAGGTGATCCGTCTTCGCTGCAATTGCTTTGGAGAGTGTGGCAAGGGTCCGCGAGCTAAGAACGTAATTCTTCAGTTGATCGACAAGCTGTTCCGCTTTGTCGAATTGCTCCGATGCGTATAAGGCAGCAAGCTGTCGTTCGAAGTTAGTCAGGCGGCGATCGCCGAGTTCAATCGCTCGTTGATACGCGATGGCGGCATCGTCGAAGCGGCGGTGGCGGAAAAAAATCTCGCCCTTCAGTACATATCCAGGCGCCCATCCGGGCAGTTGCGTTTCAATCGCATACTGCAGTTGTCCCGCTTCGACCAGTGCTTCCGTCGTGGTTAGATTCGGATCGGCCAAGATCCGCGCCGCTCGAAAATACCGCCAGAAGACGCCCTCCGGTCCTTCGGCCTCCTTCAAACGTCCCTCGAGTTCTTCCAGTTCCTTGCGGTTTCCGGTCTCGAGTTCCACCTGTGCCAGTTCGCGCAGAACGTCCGTATCGTCCGGACGGTTTTCGAGGACCTGATTCAGCAGTTTTCGTGCTTCATCGCGATTGCCCACGGCGCGATACAGTTGCGCCAACTGACGCTGGATCTCGTATTTGCGCTCGTCAGGTGCTTTTGTGAGGGCTTCGTTCGCGGCGCCAATGCCCAGGTCGATCCGACCGCGCGCAATCAGCAGTTGTGATTCCAGCATCGTTTGCGACCATTCAGGCGGGTTGAGTGATGTGAACTTCTCGCGGGCCTGATTCGCCCGATCGGTCAACCCGATTTGCTCATACAGTAAGGTCAGTTGTCGCCAGAGTTCCGGATCCTCTGGCCCGAGTGATTCGGCTTCCGTGTACAGCTTGATCGCTTCATCTCGACCGCCGGCTTTGGGATCGGCTAGTGAGCGGGCGGCAGCGAAGAGTTTCGGCCGCCAATCGTTTGGGCGAGCCCGCTGGATGTTCTGAAGTGCTGCGTCAAATTCGGTCCATTCTCGCTGTTGCGCGGGTCTTGCCAGTTGGCGGCTCAGCTCCAGTTCCGCCCGTGTCAGCCATGCTTCGGCTCCGGCACCGAATTGAATGGAGCTTTCAATCGCCTCCGTTGCTAAGCGCACTTCACCGGCTGCCTGATAGGCTTCGGCTGCGCGATACGCGGCCTCGCCCTGATCGATTTGCAGCAGGGCCGCGTCCGAGAAAGCGTTTGCTGCCTTCCTCCAGTCGCGCCTTCTCTGATATCCATTACCGAGAGTGGTAAGTGTTTGGTAGCGGACTAGCTTGTCGCGATCATCGGCGGCTGTCGTCGGCAGAGAATCCAGCAATTGGTTCATGCGGTTGATCGATTCGTCGATTTTGTCCTCCGCCAGGAGGAGTCTTCCATTGAGCAGATCGATCCACTGCTCGACAGACAGCAGATACCGCTGTTGATCCAGGCCCCGCACCCACCTTTGACGCCCGATCGCCTGGGCCATTGCTTCGAGCTGTTTTTGTTGTTCGCGCGCTTTCTGAGTGTCACCACGACTGAGATAGGTATCTGCCAGGCGCTGACGCACCATGATGATTTCTTGAATGGCCGCGCCGGGCAACTTGACGATTGCTTGCTCCCATGTTTCGATCGCCTTATCGACGTTGCCCTGCTGAAAATACGCCTCGCCCAGAGCCGCGAAGCTGCCTGGAGCCGGTACTTCAGCCTCGGTCGCCTTCTGCAGTGCGCCGATTCCCGTCTCGCGCCACGATTCTGCCTGGGCTGCGTCCTGTGTCCGCACTGCCTGATTGAGTGCCGCGCTGCCAACGGCCTGCTGCAACTCGGGTGTGTTGGCCAACTCCAGTGCTCGTCGCAGATCCTCGTCGGCCCCCGGCAATTCGTACTGGGCTCGATATCGATGGCGTGTGAGCCAAGCCGCGGCGTTGTCACGATTTGATTCGGCCGAGACCATTTGATCCATGCAGACGTCGGCAAGAGGAATCAAGGCACTGTTGTTGGTTCGCTCCGCCTCCTCGCGACACGCGTAGGCGTAGGTAGTGGCAAGTTGGATGTCGGCGGGTTGCGCATTGATTGCCAGGTCCAGAGCCTTTCTTGCCTCCTGCATCGATTGAGCATCGGTTCGCCGCGCGGTGGCAGCCTTGGAAAGGGCAACCACCCGTAGCGTCACCGGGTCCGTTCCATCCAGCAGCTTGGCAATGTCCTCGGCCTCTTGGAACCGGCCCTGTTCAAGCAAGAGCGGCGCCAGACCGCGACGAAGAGTGGTCATTCGCTCGGGATCATCACCGACCAGGCCGAGCGCCTGGTAATAGAGCTCGATGGCCCGTTCGCGATCAGAATAAGTTGCCGCGGACTTGGAGTAAGCTTCCGTCAAATCGAGCCAGGCATCCGCGTCTTCAGGATTGAATTTCAGATAGCGGAACAGGTCTTCCGCCGCCTTGTCCCATTCTTCCGTCTCGACGTGCAGCAGCGATCGTTCCTTGTACACCTCTGCCGTCTTGTCACTCTGACTCTGGTACCGCCACGCCATGGCCCCTGAGACCAGGACAAGAACGCCGAGCACCGACGCGAGCCAGATCCAGTTGATGCGGAGTTTCGTCTTGTTTTTTTGGGGCGAATCGGTCATTGCGAAATCGGACTCTTTCGTGGGAAATGCTTATGGGTTAGAGCGATCTTCTTGCTGCATACAAGTCGGGCGAATCTGAGAATTGAAGAGGAACCACGGATTGGACGGAAGAAACGGATGTCCACCGATCAATCCGTACCGATCCGTTCCCTCCGTCCAATCCGTGGTTTCTTCTCCTCGTTCAGTCCAACCTCATGCGAGTACCTCTCGCCAGCGACATTCCGCGCTTATCCGCGGCTAGATCCCCGCCTTCTCTTCAGCGACCGCTGCGCAACAACGAAGAGATTCCTGAAAGACATCTGCTCCGTTAGCGATCAACTATGCCCGTAGTAACTGCCGTACGAATACAGATACTGATGTCGCGGAGTTCCGTTCAGAATTACACCGGCCGGATTGGATGCGGTGCGCGCGAGTCGTTCGTAGGTTTCACGAACCTGGGACATGCGACTGTACCCGCGCCGGGCACAGATCAGTGTCATGTCGGCCTGCGAAGTAAAGAGCATGGCTTCTCCGGCGCCCAGCACCGGAGGTGTATCGAGAACGATGTAGCGGTACTTTTTCCGCAATTCGGCGAAAATTGATTCGATCACCCGAATATCAAGAATCGAATGCAGATTCCGACGTCGCTCACCACTCGCGAGCACATCCAAGTGTTTGTCTGCATCCGGGTAGATGGCATCCTTTAACTCCATCTTGCCCGTCAGGACATCCAGCAAGCCGACTGGACTGTCGATCCCCATCAAATCGGGCATGTTTGGGGCGCGAAGATCGGTTTCGACCAGCAGGACAGGTTCCTTACACGACCGTGCCAGGCTGATCGCTAACTGGATCGACACATGCGTCTTGCCTTCGCCGGATATGGCGCTGGCGATCGCAATCACCTGTTTGTCTTGGAAGTCCTTGGACAGTCGCATCGTTGTACACAGATGGTCGACGCTTTCCTGAAACAGAGTCATCTGCTGGCTTTCGCCGTTCGAGCTGGCGTCTGTGCTGTTGGGCAGGTACCGAGGCAACATGGCCACTTCACCCACGACTTCCAGGTCTTGTTGGCGAACCGACGACGAGTCGGTGACTCGTTGCGCCAGAAATTCCCAAGCCGTTACGATTGCTAACGGCAGGAAGAAGCCGGCCACTCCGGCCATCAGCAGCAACCTCAATGGGTTGCCATCGGGAACTAGCGGTGCCTTGGGGGGATCAACCTGATCGACTCGCGCTGGAGCGACCTCTTCAGTCTGAATCGCAACAATTCGGGCTCCGATCTTATCGAAAACGTCTTCCTGTCGTTCGAGTTCTTGGCGGGCAAATTCCAAATCGACAAGATCCGCCTGGGAAGAGCCAGTCACTTGTCTTTCCGATTCAAGCCGCTGGATCAACTGCTCACGCATGGTCTGTTTGTCGTTGATTGATGCCTGCAGTTCCAGCAGCCGTTGTTCTTGAGCTGCCTGATATTCCACCTGCAGAGCTTCTTGTGCTTCGACGCGGAACTCCTCCCGGAACTCCTCCAGTGATTTTTCGCGCGCGGCAAGTTGCTGTTTGAGCCGCTGGTAGCCAATCATACCGCTCGCAGATTTTGCGTTCTTCTCGAAGGCTTTCAGTTTGGCAGAGAGTTCGGCAATTTCCTGCTTTAGACCAAGCGCCATCGGCTGAGATTCTGTGAGTCGTTTCAGTTCATATTCCGGAATCTCCTGCGTGGGATTGCCTCTCTGCCGCCGAGCGACTTCAAGTTCAGCTTTTGCGACCTCCAGGTCTACCTCCGTCTGGATCAGCAAGTCGTGAACGGCCTTGAGCGGGCTGGATGAATCGTATGCGGCGCGAGCCGGTTCGGCGCCTCCTATCGCAACACCGGCCTTCTTTGCGAGGTCGCGCACGCGATTTCGCAACTCGATCAGCGTTTTTTCGCGACGCTCTTTCTCGTCTTGAAGCATGCCGACGAGTATTTGGTCGTAATTTCGTTCATACCGGCGGTGGTACTTCATGTACGATTGAACAACCGCTTCCAGTACCTTTTCGGCCGTTTCACGGTCTGGATCGGTGAATCGAATCGAGACGAAATCGGAATCTCGGACCACGCCTGCTTGGATTCCTTCTTGAAGCCAAGCGATTGGATCTTCCATTTCGTGGATTTTCGGAACAGTTGCCCCAAGATCCTGCAAGGCTGGAGACAAGATCGCGCGGGTTTGGAAGAGTTCCAGTTGCGTTCGCACAAACCGGCCCGCATTACCACGCTCCTCAAAGACAATGTAGGGAGTCTGATCCTTGATCTCCAAGGTCGCACTGGCCGTGTATGTTGGAACTCGCGTCGACCAAATCGTTCCCGCGATCCCGACACCGGCCAGAATGCCCAGGGGGATCGTCAGCTTCCACCATCGCTGGTGGGCCGTCCAGATTAGCTGCAGGATCTGAAAGATCTTGGGTGTGTTGGATTGATCCGGGGCCGTTCGCATCTCGGGGCGCGGATTCATCCTCGGCGCCTGTTGGACCACGATGTTGGGCTGCCGTCGCACAGGTCGGGATGGTAGTTGACTGTCGCTCATTGTGAATATTTACCCTGCAGTTTCACTTCCGCCACGGAACACGGACGTGGACTCGAATACCTCAACTTCTTCGACGATCTTATTCAGCAACCAGAGGACCAGGCAAAGCAGAATCGCGGCGTAGGGGATCATCACGAACCCGGCGGCGTCGTGCGAGAACCGCTGGGCGGCCTCGGAACCCACCCACTCGTGCAACAGGCAGGTGACGACAATCCGCGTCACATTCGCGAAGATCGCCACCGGGAGTATGGCCAAGATCAGTAGCAGTCGCTTGATCCAGGAGGTCCGCCACAATACGGCCAAGGCGAACGCAAAAGCGGCAATGCCAAGGAAAATCCGCAGCCCTGAGCAGGCTTCATCGACGCCGAAGACGCGATCGCTGATCCGGATCACGTTGGCCTCGGCAATGGCAGGCTCACCCAAGACCACCAGCACCATAGCGCTAAGGTTCGTGGCCAGTCGTTGTAACGGCTGACGCAGCATCATTTCCACTCGCCACGGTAGCGGCATGGCAAACCACAGAAATAAGATCGACGGCAGAGCCCACCAGAGGACTTTCCAGCCCCAAAGGGCCAGCACCGTACCGGCCACCCAGATCATCAGCGACCAGGTATCGATCGGACCGTAGAAGAATTTTGCTGACGCTAGGCGTATGATCACCGCCAAGCCCACCACCGACAGTCCCGCGACGAGTGCGGGATGGACGTCGTTGGCAGGGTAAGTATCCCGCCGTAGCCAAAGCAGCAGGATCGCCAGGGGCAGCACGAGGTAGCCGTGCGAATAGTCGGGCTGGTTTGCCCAAAGGGAGAACATCTCCTGCAGGTTCGGCCAGTACGCCCAGATCGCGCCGACAATCAGGATCGCACCGGCCACGGCCAGTGCCTGCGTCGAGCCGAGTGGCTCGGGCGCCGTCAGAGCGTGCGTTGCCGCGGGCGACGAGGAGCCGGTCGGTTGGGGCTTCGGTTTCTGGCCTGCCGGCTCTTTGGGTCGCTCTTTTTGCCAGATTGTCTTGCCGGTTTTTTTCTTGTGTTTCATTTTTGCTGTGATTCAGGCAGAAAATTGGCCGCGGATTCGCGCGGAGATCGCGGACAGAGTCGAGATTCTACGGTAAAGATACGCTTCCCACCGGTCCATGGATGGCTCGAATGAGCCCGTCACAGAGGATTTCTCCGCGATTTTCCGCGAAAATCCGCGGCCAATCCCGCTCTTCATTCCCTCACCCTACCATCCCCAACGACCGAACCGACTTGGTCATCCTCTGCGATTGCTTCGCGGCAGCGAGCACATCACTCATCCGTCCAAAACGAAACGTTCGTAGAAGCATATTGAGCTTATCTTCCGTGTGCCGCAGGTTCACCCGGTGACGCCAACGAGACAATCGCGACCCGGCCTGCAGGCGAGGTTGATCCGGGTCGATTTCCCAGGGGTGCAGATAAAAAACGAATGGCTGGCCGCTCGCCTCGATCTGCCGGAGCCAGCGCAACGTCCATGATAGCGGGTAAAGTCGAAAATATCCGCCTCCGGCGACCGGAATCTGCAAGCCCGCGACGCCGACCACCGCCGGAGGGAATTCCCAAATTACCCCCTTCGCCGTGTCGATCTGAAAAATCTCGCGTGGAGCACCGGGGATCCCGTACCGATCGTGGCGGGCCGGGACGACGCTCGAATCACTCAGGAAGCCCTCTTCTGCCAGGATTTCCAGCGCCCAGGTCGAATCGCGGGTGATCGAGAACGAAGGAGCCCGAAAGGTGGTAACCGGACCCCCCGTCTGGTCCGCCAGAACGTGTTGAGACTCCCGCAGGTCCCTGCGAAACTCGGCCGGTGAGATGCGATAGATCAGCCGGTGCCAATAAGAATGGGAACCAATCTCATGCCCGGCCGCGTGGATGTCTCGGACCAACCGAGGAAAGCGATCTGCGACCCAACCCAATATATAGAATGTCGCCTTGACCCGATGTGCTTCCAGGATCTCCAGCAGTCGCATCGTGTTGGGAACGACGCGTGAAGGATAGTCGTCCCAGTCGTCCCGATCGACCTGGCGTTCAAATCCTGAAACTTGAAAATAGTCTTCGACGTCGATCGTCAACGCATGCAGCAACTCGTTCGATCCTCCCCCTATGTCCGTCGTGCAGCTCTTATGTTGCTGGCTCACGAGGTCAATACACGCTCCCGCTTGGAGGTCGTGCAACTTCTACGTGGTGGTTGTTCCGAAGTCTCCGAACAGGTTTCGTGGCGATTTGTTTAACCCGCAGCCGTCAGGCGAGGACAGAAGAAAGAACGGAGGATCATCCTCGCCTGACGGCTGCGGGTTAAACGATTAGCCGCCGGGAGGGTGTTGTAACTTCATCCGAGCCAGCAACTCAAAAATTGCACCACCTCCCTGCCCGCCGCGTGTCGCTCACGGTCCTGGATCCAGCCGAATCCAGTACCAAGTGCATCTTGCATCCGCCCGCGCGCACTCCGTTCCTGTGGGTTGCGCATTCAC
>CAZFWV010000324.1:0-7766 GCA_964522605.1 uncultured Pirellulaceae bacterium | reverse complement strand
CCGGAGGAAGTGAGTGACTCACTACGGCAGCTATGCGATCAGCTCGACGGCCTGAAGTATGCGAGCCTGCACGACCTGCGGCGGACCTTCGCCCAAAAGCTCCGGGAGTCGGACCTCGAGCCCGAGCTGGTGAAAACCTTGATGCGACACGCCGACATCCGGACGACGGAACGGTTCTATCAGGTGGCCAACGTCCAGCGGGATGCCGGGAAGATCTGGGATCGGCTGAAGGTGACCGAGAATCGAGTGGTCACCAAAGATCGAAAAGCGGTGACCAGTGGTCACCAGGAGAATTGACGTAAGTCCAATACACCCCACTGGATTCGAACCAGTAACCTTCGGTTCCGTAGACCGATGCTCTATCCAATTGAGCTAGGGGTGCAGGTTATTGCTGGGTGAGACCTTCCAGTTCGTGGGAGACGCTTGGGAATGACGCAAGTCGAGCTGTTAACCCGATGGGTTGCCGAAACAAAACGCCTCGAAGGATGGTATTAACTCACTGCCAAGCCAAACGACGGCTCGTCGATAGAACAACCGCGTGGCAAGAACAAAGTCTACCAAAGGCCCTCGTCCGAGCAAGCCCAGACCGGACGTCCCCCGGTTCGCCGGTTCGCCCCGCCGAAACGGCCCGGGGGCAATCGGATCCACGTCCGACGCACAGAGGGAAACGGTATGCAAATGCTCCAATCATGCTCATGGATCCGACCCCGCGGACGGAAAAGGCGGGCCACCAGGCCCCTCGAGGTCCCGCGCCCGCAAGCAGTGGAACGCACGGCGTGACTAACCAGCCAAAGTTGCCCACTTGGTCATATTCCTCCGTGAATGTCGACTGCCCTGGCACAGCCGCCAACTCACTCGCGAACCAACTGATCGATCGCTTCACGCAAACGTAACATCTGTTGGCTGGCGGATTCCAGATCATTGCGTGCGGCCGACTCCTCGATGTCCGCAGCGGCTTCCTCGGCGCCGACCGCAGCGAGCTGACGGGCGGCGTCCTTCATCGCATGCGCCAGGCGTCGTGCGGCATCCGCATCCTGAGCCTGGATCGCATCGTCCAGTTGGCGCAACAAACCCGGGGGCGCTACCGATCGCCCCGCTTCGCTTTGCGGTAGCTGACGCGGGGCGGGGTCGGAACCAGCGGCGGATTCGATCAAGTTCCCGACCACGGGCATCCGATGACCGACGGCCACCTGAGAATCGAGCAACGGGTAGTAGACGGTTCGTGTCTCGAGTGCCTGCATCGGTGCCGGCCGCCGGCGTGGGCGGGTTTCCAACCAATCGACGGTCACGGCGAACAACGCCGCGAGGAGTGAGACGCCCAGAGTGATCAGGGCATCGCGATCGTAATCCGGTCGGATCGGTCGCTGCGGAATGGTGGCATTCTGTGTCACACTCAGCTCGGGGGGCAAAGCTTCGCGCACGACTTCGGTCTGCACCGCTCGCTCTTGCAATTGTCGGTGCAGGGATTCCAATTGTCGCAAGTCTTCCACGAGTGCCTCGTGTTCCGCGAAACGAGTCGTGAATTCAGCAACGACCTGCTCCTGCTTGGCCAATTCATCTCGGAGTTTTGCCACCGTCTTCTGTGCGGCCGCCATCTCCAATTGCGCGTTCGACAACTCGCGTTCACCCAATTTTGCGTGTCGCTCCTGGATCGCTCGATCAAGAAGCTCAACGAACTCCTTCACCTTCACCACTCTCTTATCCTGGTCCAGGTAGGTTGACGTGGCGACCGCCTCCCTTTCACGAAGCCAGGCATGCGCTTCAGCGGCACGCGTTTCCATCTCGGCAAGAACCTGGTCCGCCTCACTGGGCTGAATCGGCAGACCTGCCTTCAGCGTAGCTTCAAGCGCTTCAACACGGGCCGTCGCCGTGGCTTCCGCTTCTTCGGCCGCAGCCAGCGATTTCGTAAGTCCGTTCAGTCGTGCCAGCGTGCGGTTTTCCTCACGCTGGATCGACGCGATGTCGTACGTTTCGCGAAAAGCGGCCAGCTCGTCGCGCTTTGCCGCAACTCGCGATTCCAACTCGTTGCGTTGCTTTTCAATCGCCTGACTGGTCGATTGGGCCGTCTGCCGCTCCGCATTGGCCTGCCCGGCGAGAAATACGTCGATCCAGGTTTGGACCAGGTAAGTCAACTCCGCCGGCTGACCGCCCTCCGCACGCAATTCGAGAAGATTCGTCTCGGGGACCGCGTACGCGCTGAGCATTTTCGTCACTTCCGCAAAATCCGGCACCGAGCCATCGGCACGCTCGAAGTTTCCGGATTCGAACTGCTCAGCAAACCTCTCGAAAACGTCCGCGATAACGGACGGGTTGGAAGCGAGATGACGCTGGACCGCGAGGATACTGATGTCCTGCTGCGAAGTGTCATAGGCTGGATTCTGTTCGGACGACGTCGTGCGCCGCGAAACAGATAATGTCGCTGTGCTCAGGTAGACCGCCGGTCGCAGGAACGTAAAGGCCATTCCTGCCGTACAACAAACGAGAAACGTCCCCACGAAGAGACACAAGCGTCGCTTTCGAGCTGAGTGATGCGGCGAAATATCGTTGCTCCTCTGCATGCCGTCAACTGCGTACCGAACCGACGACTCCATGAGTCCGAGGTGCGGAGAGGAAAAAAGATCGGGGAATCACCCGCTACCCCTCCATTCTTCGATCGTATCCCCGGAGTCGAGGAGAATCAAGGATTCGTCGAGTTCATCCCGTGACGGCGTTAACGTGCGACGTCGGGCGGCAAGTGCCCACGCGTCATGCCGGGGAGCAAAAAAGGAGGCTTATTGCGCGAAAAAGTCACCGATTCGGATAATGACGACGGTGGATTTGCGCACAAAGTAGAGCTTGAAAGGCCATTCGCGACCCAAGATGAACCGATCGGCTGCGTTCGGTTGTCAGGCTTCCCATCGATCGACCAAGAACACATTTAGTGACCTTGGACCATGCGCGCCGATCACCAGCGACTGCTCAATGTCCGCCGTTTTGGACGGCCCCGAGATAAAGCAGCCGAAACCGGGCTGATCAAAGGAGATTCGTGCATAGGCCTCGTGCATGTTGTGCACGATTTGATCTGCCGCCAAGACGAGGGCGAGGTGCTGTGTCAAGAAATACACTGCGCGGTGGCGTACTTCCGGATGCGTGACCCAAATTGCGGCATTCTCGGCAACGGCGAAATGTCCCGACAGAATCGCAAAATCGATTCGCTGAAGCGCATGCGGGTCTTCGATCTCTCGCGGGTCAATCGCCGATTCTCCGACGCCGGAAACAAGCGAACTGCGCAAATCCGCTTCACGATAAGCAGCGAGATCGTTAAGCACGGTATTGACCGCGGCAAGATCTGCCACCTGATGAGCGCAGCCACCTACTGACTCAAGCACGGTCGCGAACTGAGTCATCGGATCTTCGTACCGCGTCCAGGATTCGTGGAGTTCCGGGCGCGGCTGCGACTCCCAGGGCTCGCGGCGAATTGCGGCCAACATGCTTTCCCGTGCGGACCCCATCGTACGTCTCCTCTCCCCTCGTGCCTACAGACATTCCCGACGTTCACCTACCTCGCTTCGGCGCTTCGCTACCGCGACCATCCTGTCGCCGACGATAGAGCTCTCGGAAACTATGTCGAGGCATCGGAGGCAACTCACGCTGACGTCCCCACGCATTGAGCCGATTGTAGATCAGGAACCGAGGCATCCAGGGGACGAACCAGCGTGCCAGTTTGCCGGCGAAGTTAAACCGCCCGGCCCCTCCCATCAGCCATCGGGCCCACTTCATGCCCCACCGTTTCTGCCAGGCCAGATGCCCCGTGTGGAAAACCGTCTGCCGCAACAGATAAAGTTGATGGTGCAGATCGATTTTCACGGGACAAACATCCGTACAGGATCCGCAAAGACTGCAGGCGAAGGGCAGGCTGTGGTGTTGCGCCACATCGCGCATCGGCCCCAGAATTGAACCGATGGGACCGGGAATCGTCGCATCGTAGCTGTGCCCCCCACTGCGTCGATAGACGGGACACGTATTCATGCAGGCGCCACAGCGGATGCAACAGAGCGAGCTGCGGTGATGGGTATCGCCGAGCAGGCGGCTGCGGCCGTTATCGACAATCACAATGTGCAGTTCACCGCCGGGCAGGGGCCCGTGGAAGTGCGAGGTATAGGTCGTGATGGGCTGGCCTGTTGCGCTGCGCGCCAGCAGGCGGATGAAGACCGCCAGTTCGTCCAGTCCGGGAACCAATTTTTCGATACCCATGCTGGCGATGTGCAAGCGAGGGAGGGCAACACCCAGATCCGCATTGCCTTCGTTCGTGCAGACCACCAAACCACCCGTCTCGGCAATCGCAAAATTAACTCCGGTCAGCCCCGCCTCGGCCGCGACAAACTTCTGTCGCAAGTGCTCCCGCGCCGCCTCCGTCAAATAATTCGGATCCGACGCGCCCGCAGCCGTACCGAGATGCTTGTGGAACACCTCACCGACTTCTTCCTTTTTAATGTGGATTGCCGGCAGAACAATATGGCTCGGCGGTTCTTCACGAAGTTGCACAATCCGTTCGCCCAGATCCGTATCAACGACTTCGATGTCGTGCTGTTCGAGGAACGGATTGAGATGGCATTCTTCGGTCAGCATGGACTTACTTTTTGCCACGCGTTGTACTCGGTGCTGGCGGAGGATTTCCAAGACGATCGCATTGTGTTCCTTCGCGTCGCGCGCCCAATGCACGACCGCGCCGCGCTGCTCCGCTTGTGCGGCAAATTGTTCCAAGTAATCCGCCAAGTTGGAAAGCGTATGCCGCTTAATCGCGGCAGCTTTGTCCCGCAACAGCTCCCACTCGGGCAGCGAGGCAGCGGCCCGATCGCGTTTGGCCCGCACGAACCACAGTGCCTGATCATGCCAGTGGGCACGTTCTTGATTGCGAACAAACAACTCCGCCTGGGCTGGATGATCGTGGAGGGACGTCGCCATCAGTCAACCGTCCTCCCTGCCAGAATCTGAGCAATGTGCATGACATGCATCTTCTTTTTGCCTCTTTGCAATAGACCTTGGAGGTGCATCAGGCAGGACATATCGGGAGCCGTAAGGACCTGTGTGCCGGCACGCTCATGATCGGCGAGTCGATCAAGCCCCATCATACAGGAGATTGCTTCTTCATTCACGGCAAACGTGCCGCCGAAACCACAGCACTCATCGGGCCGTTCCAATTGGGAGAACTCAATCTCTTGCAGCATCTCCAGCACTTGGCGCGGCTTACTGAAATCGGCTTCCATCCGCTCGCTGCACCGACCCATCCGCAACTCTCGCAGGCCGTGACAGCTTTGGTGCAAGCCAACGCGGTAGGGAAACCGTCCCTCCCACTGCCGGATCCGCAGGACATCCGTGAGGAACTCGCAAAGTTCGTAGATCTTCCCCTTCAGCTCATCAAACCCCGGCTGCCCCTCCAAGAACTGATCGTAGTGGTTGCGAACCATCGATACGCAGCTCCCGGAAGGCGCCACGACGTAGGGATAGTCGCGGAATACCGTGAGAAACCGCTCCGCCAGCGGTGCCGCATCGTCGTCGCAACCGGTATTGGCCATCGGTTGACCGCAGCAGGTTTGGCCTTCGGGAAAATCGACCTCGACACCACACCGCTCGAGGACCTCGACGGTCGCTAGTCCCACATCCGGAAAGAACTGATCAACGTAGCAGGGTATGAATACGGCAACTCGCATCGCGGGGCGGAATCCTTTGCTGCAGACTGTCCGTGAAGCTCCGATCAGGCTAAAACAGGAGTGGGGTCGCTACGGCCCAATCACTGCACTGCCCACGGTGAAAATCTTGTTCTCTCGGCAACGAATCGAGCGACCAACGGGAGCGATCCTTACCTGGGTGTGGTAGCACCCCGTTGGGTCGCGGCCCTGCCGCACGACATAACCGACCATCACGCCGCGTCTTCGGAATCCTGACACCATGAAACTCGCAGTCTTACTCATCGTAACAGCAACCACGGCCCCGGGGGAAGCCAACCCGAATCCCGTCTCGGAAAGGAGCTCCGTGAACTCACCGCCACCGACCCGTCAAGAACCGCAGCAGGACGAATATCACGGAGTGGTCGTGGCCGATCCCTACCGCTGGCTGGAGACCGATGTGCGCGAGTCGGCGGAAGTGCGCGCATGGGTCGAGCTGCAGAATGCCTATACCCAGCAGTTTCTGCAATCGATTCCCGAGCGAGAGCGGATTGAACAGCGACTGACAAAACTGTGGAACTATCCAAAATACTCGGCCCCCCGTCAGGTCGCCGGCAAGTACTTCTTCCAACGTAACGATGGGCTTCAAAATCAGTTCGTGCTGTACATGGCGGACGAACTGGACGGAAGCCCGCGCGTGATCCTTGATCCGAATACCTGGTCGGAGGACGGAACCGTCGCGCTGTCATCAGCACAGCCCGACGAACAGGCGCGCCGCCTGGCCTACACGATCAGCGAGGCAGGATCGGATTGGAAAACCCTGCGAGTGCTCGATCTGGAAACGGGAGATGAACTGCCCGATCAACTCCAATGGTTGCGCTGGGGTGGTGTGACCTGGAACGAAACCGGAGACGGGTTTTATTACACGAGATACCCGGAACCGGAAACGGGCGAACAGTACCAGGCCCTGGCGCTGAATCAGATGGTCTACTTCCATCGACTTGGTACCCCGCAGGAAGAAGATCCGCTCATCTATCGCCGCCCGGACCATCCCGAATGGACGTTCCAATTGGAGCGAACCGAGGACGACCAATACCTTGTACTGCACATCACGAAAAGCACGGACGACCAGAACCAGGTTTTCTACCGGGAAGTCCGTCCCGAGAACGCACCGTGGCAAGAATTGATTGGTGACTTCGACAACCAATTTTGGTTCGTCGGCAGCCGGGAACGAACATTTTATTTCCTCACCGATCTCGACGCACCGACGAAGCGGATCGTCGCGATGGATCTCGATCGGCCGGGACGGTCTGCATTGCAGGAGGTGATCCCTGCGGCGCCAGAGACTCTGCTCTCGGTCAACGTGCTCAATCAGCAACTCGTCGCCTCGTATTTAAAGGACGCGACAACGCGCGTGCAGATCTTCTCATGGGAAGGGCAGCCGGTTCGCGACGTCCAGTTTCCCGGACTGGGAACGGCGAGCGGATTTCTGGGAAAACCCGAGGATACGGAAACCTTCTACACGTTCTCCAATTATGTGACTCCGTCGACCATCTATCGATACGACGTGGTCACGGGGGAAAGCCAGAAGTGGCGCGAGTCGGAGGTCGCATTCGACGCCGATCAATTCGAAGTCCGCCAGGTCTTCTACGAGAGTCGTGATGGAACACGCATCCCGATGTTTCTGGCCCATCGCAAGAACGTGTCACTCGATGGAAACCAGCCGACGCTTCTGTACGGATACGGTGGTTTCAACATTCCCATTACGCCCTCGTTCAGTGTCGCCTACGTCGCCTGGATGGAAATGGGAGGCGTACTGGCGGTGGCCAATTTGCGCGGAGGGGGTGAGTACGGTGAAGCATGGCATCAAGCCGGTAAGACAGTGAATAAGCAGAACGTCTTCGATGATTTTCTGGCAGCCGCGGAATGGCTGATCGATCAGCAGTACACGTGTCCGGAACGTTTGGCCATTCAAGGGGGCAGTAACGGCGGCTTGCTGGTGGGCGCCGCGCTGACGCAACGACCGGAATTATTTGGGGCCTGTCTGCCGGCCGTGGGCGTCATGGATATGTTGCGCTATCACCGTTTCACCGCCGGGCGATTCTGGGTCGACGAATACGG
>CAZFWV010000323.1:0-7786 GCA_964522605.1 uncultured Pirellulaceae bacterium | reverse complement strand
ACTGGAGACTGGAGACTGGAGACTGGAGACTGGAGACTGGAGACTGGAGACTGGCGGGAATCAGTCGTCAGCTTTTTCCTGCAGCCTACAGCCTGCAGCCTCCAGTCTCCCGCCTGTTCCGCCTCCCGCCGATCCCCCACATCACGCAGGCCACGATGAGGCACCCTCCGGCGAACCAGTCTCCCATGCTCAGGTACGGACTCCATCGGTCTGCCGGTACGACTTCCGCCACGACGATTCCTTCCTCGCGTCGGGGCCCCTGGGCACGGACCCGGCCATTCGCATCGATCCAGGCCGAGAATCCCGTGTTTGCGGCGATCAGGAGTGGGAGTCTGGTCTCGACGGCCCGGAAGATGCCGCAAGCCAGGTGGACGTCCAGCAGACTGGATCCCCAGAACCAACCGTCATTCGTGATCGTGACGAGCAAATCGGGCGGTTTCGACTGGGCCTTCAGTTGGCGGACTTGCCGACGGAGCAGATGGGGTACGGTGTTCTCGAAACAGATGCTGGGACAGATTCGGACCCCATCAATTTCGAACGTGACGGGATCCGTTCCTGGCGTCAGGCCCGCCGGCATGGGAGTCAACCGATACAGCCACGGGAACCATTCGCCTCCTGGAATGTACTCGCCGAACATGACCGGGTGCATCTTGTCGTAACGCGCTTCCAGATTTCCATCACGATCGATGTGGACCGCCGAGTTGTAGCGGCGCGTCTCACCGGAGTGAAAGTGGTCCCAAGCCGTACCGACAATCAACGGCGCATCGACCAACTGCGCAACCCACCGAGCTTTCGCCCGAACCGCGCTGGCGACCGCATCGACTCGTTGTCGAAACTCTGGTAGCGAACCGTCCCATTCCGGAACCACTTCGAGCGGTTCGTCATAGGTGATCATCGGACCGTCGGCGGTGAACATGGATTCTGGCCAGATCAGCAGACTTAGATCCGGTGTCTGTGCAACGGCCTGCTGCGACAGTCGCACATAGTCGCGAAAGGCCTGGACGGGACGTTCCAGGTCACCATCGAATTCTGTATCAAAGACGCCTTGGATCAACGCGACTTTCAAGGCACGGTCGGCCGATTCGGGAGGCGTCTGCCGCAGACGAAATTCGCCGTAGGTCCAGCAACCGGCGAGGATGATCGGTGCCAGGGCAAGTCGTCCCCATGCGGGAGTCGGGCGGCCCACCTGAGGCCAAATTCGTTCCAGCACGGCGGCCCCCATCATGACGAGAAAGCTGACACCGTAGGCCCCCGTCAGATCGGCGATTTGAATCAGCGGCAGCAGGGGTAATTGGGTGTGACCGAGCAAGGACATCGAGAACCCGGTTAACAAATGACTGCGAACGAGTTCGAGACCAGTCCATGTGATCGGTGCCGCCCACACGATCGATAGGCCGCTTTGATGGACGAGCGCTCGAGTCATCCCGATAAACAAGGGCAGATAGACAGCCAGATAAAGTGCCAAGGCCCACCAGCCCAGCCAGGCACTCCAGTGCGGTAGTCGAATCCATTGAATCATCAGCAACCAATGGATCAGGCCGACGCCATAAAGTTTGAGGTACGGCCGCGAAGCGCTCTTCAGGGTGGGACGACTGATCAGTCGCAGCCAACCAATCGGAGCGACCCACGCCAGGGGCCACCAATGGCAGGGCGGATAGGCGAGCCAGAGCAGCAGAGCCGAGACAAGCGCCGGTCCGGCGATCGGCCAGCGTGAAGACCAAGAGGGGCGAGCGAGATCGACGGAGGCACGACGCGGGCGCGCCTCGATCTGGGGTGAATTCCTTGGCATCGGTTGCGCTATTCCAGCTCCAGCAGCGGCACGTGCTCACCGGCCGCGAAGGTCCGATTTCCCTCGGCGAAATACACGAAACAGTTGGCCTGTCCCAACGTCCGCAGGTCGGCCGAACCGCGCCAGGGCAGCGGCGTAACACGAAGTTGACCTTGCTCCGCCTGTCGAATTGCCGGCCAGAGCGTGGGACGTGGATCCCGCAGTTCGTGTTCCTTCGCGAGCACGGCCGTGGGATCGGGCGGCCATCGACGAGCTAACGGCCGCCCGGCGCAGTGGGCCACAACGGGCGCGACGAACAGCAGAAAACAGGCCAGGCTGCTGACCGGATTTCCCGGCAGGCCGAACACAAGTGTCCCGGTTTGGGCGATCCCAAACCAGATCGGTTTTCCCGGACGGAGGCGGACGCGATGAAAAACTTCTCTCACCCCGGCCTCCGTCAGTGCCGCTGGTACCAGGTCCCGGTCCCCCACGGATACGCCCCCAGAAAGGACAAGCAGATCGGCCTCCAATCCCTGTGCGATCAATCGTCCTAACTCCTGCGGGTCGTCACGAGCAACGCCCAGATCGATTCCGATCCCACCGCATTGTCTGATCAATGCTTGAATCAGGGGGCCGTTACTGTTGCGGATTTGGCCGGTTGCCGGTTGCTGCGACGCGGGCACGAGTTCGTCGCCGGTCTGGAACGACGCCACTCGCGGTCTTCGGTATACGAGTGGGCGGATGGCACCGCATTCGGCGAGCAGGCCGAGGTCGACAGCTCGCAGCGTGTGTCCGCGGGCCAAGACCCGCTCTCCCTTCCGCAGGCATGCCGCTTGGGGCAGGATGAACTGACCCCGCTTAACGGCGGAACATGGAACCCGGATCTGGGGCGAGCCAAGTGTCGATTGTGGGGTCGGCGAACGGTCCGAGAGTAATTCGATCTGTTCCCGCATCACGATCGCATCGGCACCTTCGGGGACTGGGGCACCTGTCATGATTCGCGTGGCCCATCCCGAAGTCAGGCGATGGCGCGGAACCTCCCCCGCCGAAACTTCTTCCAGCACGCGCAGAAGCACGGGGTCCGATTCAAAATCCGCACACGTTACCGCGTAGCCGTCGACGAGTGATTTTTTGTGAGGCGGCGAGTCGATGTCGCTGACGACGTCCGCAGCAAGGGTCAATCCCCAAGCGTCTTCGAGCGATACTTCCATGGTCCTGGGCGAAGGTTGATGTTGGACGATTTTCGCCAGGGCGACATCGATGTCGATCATCGCGGCCACCGGATGTTCAGGAATCGCTGCAGCAGCTGCGGGCCGCAGTCGGTCAGAAAGCTCTCCGGATGGAATTGCCAACCGATCAGGGGATATTCCCGATGGCGAATGCCCATGATTTCCCTCGATCCGTCCGGTGCGTTGCACCAAGCCGAGACCTCAAATTCGTCGCTCAGCGTCGGGGGATCGATGACCAGACTGTGGTACCGTGTGGCGACGAACGGGTTGGGTAGCCCGGCAAACAGGCCTTGGTTGTCGTGGTAGATTTGATCCGTCTTTCCGTGCATCAGCCGTTTCGCACGGACAATCACGCCACCAGTCGCCTGGCCGATTGATTGGTGCCCCAGGCAAACTCCCAGAATGGGCAGTTTTCCCGCCAGATGTTCGACACAAGCCACGCTGACCCCGGCCTCATTCGGCGTGCACGGGCCGGGCGAAATGATCAGATGGGATGGGCCCATCCGTTCAATCTCATCCACCGTGATCTGGTCGTTCCGATAGACCTGCAGGTCCAGTTCGGGGTCGATTTCGCCCAGTCGCTGAACCAGGTTGTAGGTGAATGAATCGTAGTTATCGAGCAGCAGGATCATTGTTTCAAATCGTCTGACTTGACTTTTGGAGACAACGCCTAGCATAGTCGCTTTCCTCGACGGTGCCATGAGGGGAAACGTCGAGTTCTCGCCAGGAATTCGAACGACTCCGGATCGCGAATCTTCGATGGGAGCGGTGGTGCCCAGTCGAGCTGCGGCCCTGCCGCGGAGCGGATTTCTCGCTTTTGACGTGGGGTCGGTATAATATCCCACCGTGCCGAATACTCGAATTACCGCCCTCCAAGAGGTCGGAGCCGCCGCGAGGTTCGCGAACGATTCGGCCAGGAACCGTTTTCGTTTTGGGGTCCCGTTCCCCGATGGGAGAATTGATCCATGAGTCTTGCCCTCGACCAAGCCCCCCTGCATGAACTGCCGTCCTACAAGTCACTCGATAATCGCGAGTTGGCCGAGCGGATCGAGCGTGTTCGCGCGCGTCTTGGATCGAAGCTGCTGATTTTGGGCCATCATTACCAGCAAGACGAAGTCATTGCCCACAGTGATTTGCGTGGCGACAGTTATCAATTGAGCCGGATGGCAGCCGACAGCCAGGACTGCCGCGCAATCGTGTTCTGCGGCGTGCATTTCATGGCCGAGACGGCAGACATCTTGGCGAATCGTCCGGAAAAACTCCAGCAGCGCGACGGACAGCGTGTGACGGTCATCTTGCCTGATATGGCAGCCGGATGCTCGATGGCCGATATGGCCGCGATCGAGCAAGTCGAAGCGGCTTGGGAAGACTTGGGGACGGTTGTCGATACGTCACGCGTCGTGCCGGTGACCTATATCAATTCGGCTGCCAGCTTGAAGGCCTTTTGCGGCCAGCGAGGGGGAATCGTCTGCACATCCAGCAACGCGGCTGCCGTCTTGGACTGGGCCTTTGATCGCGGTGATCGCGTGCTTTTCTTCCCTGATCAACATCTCGGTCGAAATACCGCCCTGAAGATGGGAATCACGAACGATCAGATGCCCGTCTGGGATCCGTATGATCCGGACCTGGGCGGGAACGCGCCTGAATCGCTGGAGCACAGCAGGGTAATCCTCTGGAAAGGGCACTGCAGTGTTCACCAGATGTTTCGAGCCGAACACGTTCACCAATTTCGCTCCACAATCCCCGGGATCAAGATTCTGGTTCATCCGGAATGTCCCCAGGAGGTCAACGACCTGGCCGACGTTTCTGGCTCGACCGGGAAGATCATCGAAACGGTTCGTTCCGCGCCCGCCGGAACCCGCTGGGCGATCGGTACCGAATTGCACTTGGTGAATCGGCTGAAGAGCGAACACCCCGAGCAGGAGATCCATTTTCTTTCGCCCGTGATCTGCATGTGTGCCACCATGTATCGCATCGACCTGGCGCACTTGGCTTGGTCACTAGAAAATCTGGTCGATGGCTCGCCCGTAAATATCATCGAGGTCGATGATGAAACGGCCCGCTGGTCGTTGGTTGCACTGCAGCGAATGTTAGACGTGAAATAGCGTGTGTCGGATTGAGCTTCTAGAGCCCACGCAGTGCAGCGAGCATCCGCAGAGGAAGAATAACTGAACGTTGATCGGCGCGGGAGTCACAGTGAATCTGCTAGAAATCGTGCGCAGAGCAGTGGATTAACCGCGACAGTCAAATCAGCGCGACAGCAGGTTGAAGCGGACGACTGGATCGGCAGACGATTGGGCGTCGCCGGAAGGCGTCTCATCCTGTTGCTGCTGGATCGCTTCCTCGGCCTTGCGGATTTCCTCATCCGTCTCGAGTCCAATGAGCTCCAAGTCCAAGGCCAGATCGCTGCTCGTGGGTGCCGCCTGATGGACACTAACCGCAACAACATTGCGCCCATCCCGCACGACATCATTCCCGACCAAGAAGGTTACGTATCGGCGTTCTGAGTTCGTGTCGGGGCCCACGGCACGGACGGCAAGCGTTGCGGGGGTGACTTCGCCCTGCGGCATATTGCGACGGAAGACCTCCGTCCGATTCACATAGACCACGGCTCCGTCATCGCAGCAGACGCGTCCGACGTACCTGCGATACTGCTTGCGATCGCGAATCTGAAACAGTTTCCGAAAGAAAGCCACGGGACGCTTGTTTTGTACGTTTCCGCCGAAAGGAACTTTCGTGCGGATATCGTGATCGCCGTAACCGAGCAACGCTTGGCCTTCCTGCCATTTCGCGTCATCGTAATCTGTATCAGACCAGTTCGCATCGGGTTCCTGATTCGGATCTAGATACTTCCATCCGCCATCGCCTCGCGGAATGACGACTTCTTCGGCGGCGGAAATCACGGATGACAGACACCAGGGTACGGCAAAGATCAACAAACGGCCGACAGGAAACGGTTTCATCGTGGCACCTCGCTCGGTTTCGCACGGATGGACGCCGCAGGCGGGACACCGGGCACGGCTTACTAGAAAGCTTGGGTGGGTCGGTTGTGGCGGGCTGGCCCCGGAAAACTCATCCGAACACCACACTAACGTGGTGCGGGAAGCGTTTTCTGGACGCCTTGATTTTCCGGCTTCGCAGGGCAAAAAGCAAGCGAGCGCCGGGAAAAAAAGTCTGCCGTGCGGTAGGGCTGCAGCCCAACGGGGTGCTTTCGCACCCGGGCAAGGATCGCCTCCGTTGGTCGCTCGATTTCTTGCCGAGAGAACAACATTTTCAACGTCCGCAGAGCAGAATGCGAGTTTTTTCGGTGATTAACCGTCTCGCTCACGGCAAAATGCGATGATCTCCGCCACCGTCGTGGGAAGCGAACTGGTCGGATCGCCCTTCTTCGACGCCTGCTCTTTGGGCGCCGACGGTGAATCCGCCGCGGCGCGCTCCGTAGAGGTCGCTGCCACGCGATCCTCTTCGGGCGGCGCTTCGTCCGCGACATCCGATTTTTTTTGGCCGCGCGCGGCGGCGAGGATTTCCTCAACGGACATTTTCGCCGGATCTTTCTGAGCGGCTTGGGGGGCGGCGGACGTCTTCGCCTGGGCCTTGGGCTCGGTCTCTGTTGGTTTGGCTTTGGCCGCGGCGTCCGCCTTCTGACCACGTGCGGCGGCGAGGATTTCCTCGACGGACATTTTTGCCGGATCTTTCTGGGCGGCCTTAGGGGGTACGGACGTCTTCGCCTGGGCCTTGGGCTCGGTCTTTGCCGGTTTGGCTTTGGCCTCGGTATCCGCCTTCTGGCCGCGCGCGGCGGCGAGGATCTCCTCGATGGACATCGCACCGGGCTTTGCCTTGTCCGTATCCGCCGCGGGCGCTTCGGCCTTGGTCTTGGGTTCCGCCGGTTTGGCGGAGGATCCGGCGGACGTCGTTTGACCGCGGGCCGCGGCCAGAATATCGGCAACGGAAGCCGCCTGCGATTTCGCGGCAGGTTTCGCCGCGGGGCTTGGTTTGGCGGCCGGCGTCTTCTTTCCTGCTTTCGCTGCCGGTTCCGTCGGTGCGACAGGCTTGTCAACCACCTTCAGGAAATCGACGTCAATGTCGTACCAGCCGATGTTCGAGTAGGCATCGAATTGAACCAACGCACGGCCGCTCATGTTGACCGTTTTGACGAGTCCGGTCATTCCCTGAAAGCGGCGCAATTCGGGTCGATCGACATCGACGACTACGTATTTATCGGTGTAATCCCGTTTGAGCTTTTCTACGTGTTCGAACACCATGCTGCACAAATCCTCACTCGTGGGCTTTCCGCCGAATTGTCTCGGAAGCCGTGGGCAAAATCAAGCCGGCGCGACGCCGGCTGGGAGTTGGCCCACGCGGTATTTCCAGCGGAGGGTGGTCGGGCGGTCGATTTGGGAACGCACCGGTTTGACGGTCCACTGCCGCCGTGCCGGTTGCCAGCGCAATGGACGGATCGCATCGTCGGAGCAGACGAACCACCGCTGGCCATTCGGCAGCGTCCAGGAAATTTCCGTCGGTTGGATTTCGATATGCTTTGCCAGATCGGCCACTTCGTAGGTGCTGCCGAGATAGGGGAATGGCTCCTTGACCCGGCAGGCCAGATCGAAGACCAGGCAACCGCGATTATCCTCCTCAACCGCCAGCGACCAGTGCGTGGTTCCCGCGGATCCCACGCATGCCAGACTCCGTTGTGTGGAGCCGCTCGGACAGACCGCGATTTGCTGGAGGGCCGGGCTGGGCGGCCAACGGTCGGAGGCACTTCCCTCAACGGATTGCATCACCGTCC
>CAZFWV010000322.1:0-7801 GCA_964522605.1 uncultured Pirellulaceae bacterium | reverse complement strand
CACCGCATTCGACTGTCCCGCCAAGATGAACACGTCAATAGCCAAGCATCTTTGCATGGACACAGCGATAAGAAACGCCACGGCCGAGGGAAACATTCTAGCCATCGCGACAATTCCTTAATTCGGATGACACATCGTTTCAAGCAAGAACATCTGATAGAACGCACTAGTGGCGACTTCGATGGGGTCTCGTCGTGGTGAGCAGGCACATCGGACCAAAAACCAGGAGCAAGAGAGAATGCGGCTCTGGCACCGCTGCCGCATCCGCCCGCGGCCCCATCTCGTACCCGCCATCCTCCAAAGCTTTCACCAAGTCACCCGTTCCAAACACGCCATCCCCGTTCCAGTCCCCCTCGGACCAGCTGGCGTAATCGCTGGTCTCGTACTTGCCGGCCTCCAAGACTCGTACGAGATCGCCGGTGTTGAATTCGCCGTCGAGGTTGGCGTCACCGAACCAAGACCCTGCTAGGTTATGTACAAGGTGGACGATATCGTCGTGGTCGAGACGTCCGTCCTCGTTCAGGTCGAACAACTTTGCAGTTGCGTCGTTCCTCTTCGCCGCAGCTAAAACATCGATGTCCTTGCTCGAAACAGAACGATCAAAATTCAGATCACCCGGGACCTCGCCACTGATGATTGCGAAAGCAGCGTTTCCTAACGCCTCATGAATCGGAGCAGTTGCGTGAATGGTATCCCACGAGAAAAACTCATTTGGATTCGTTGCAACTCGAACCGGGTTTTCCTTCGTTAGACAATCTTGGCACGCTGCTCCGCTCAGCCGCGTGATCCCCCAGGCCTCTGCAGAAGAGTGAATCGCGTCGAAGATGTCCATCGCGTTCAGGTGATAGAGATTCAGGTCAGGATGTGATAGTTTCACTTCCGCGTACTCGGCGGTAAGAAATCGATCGTACTCTGCCCCAGGCGTAAAGTCTTCTGACGTTCCAAAAGCATTCGTGACCACCATGTTTTTCGCCCCGGCAGCTGCCAAGTCAGACACGAGTTTGCCCATCTGATCAGCGACCAGCGCTGGGTCATTCGCCCCTGCCGAGAAGTCGTTGCCTGTCGCCTGAATTACAATTAGGTCTTCGACGATAGATTGGCTGAGACCCGATAGATACGCCGAGACTTGGTCATCCATGTCGATCCCCGAGATGTCAAAGATGTTGCCAACAAGACCAGTCGTCGCGCCCGCAAACGCATAGTTTGTGCCTCCGCTCAGACTTGGGCTTGGCCGATCCAATTCAAGCCGGTCCGCGAGAACATCAACCCAGTTGGGGCCGTTCGTTAACCGCCCAGAAAAATAGGGCGGGGAAGGCGGATACGTATATCCAGTCACCTGCGGCGACATCGCTAGAATGTTGCCTGAATCCGTCGAGCTGGACCCGAACGCGACGACTCCTGCAAATTCACCGAAGACGTGTTGATGCGACTGAAACCACGCGGCCAAGAAGAAAAGCAGGAAGGGAATCGCGCGTTTTGTCGTAACAAGCACGTATCGGCCCAGAACTGGCGGTCGGGTAGATTTGCTTCGATGTAACGCCACGGTGCCAAACGTGTGAGATTCATCCACAAAGGAGCCGGCAAGTTGAAGAATGGCCATTCGAACACACCATGTGATCAGCGTTGAAGGAATCTCGCGAACCTTTTGGATTCGCGTTCTCTGCCACAGCCTTTTTCGCGACGATGTTCCGTCAACGTATCATCCCAGCCAAGTATTTCAAGGAATCCCCACGGCAATTCCTTGGTTAGAATGGAAGTCCCTCAGGCTCACACAAGGTCAGGAGTCCATGGCTCCGTGAGTGCTCGCAAATCGTTGGGTTTTCGACGCAAATCAAAGACAAGTCCGCCCGCGAGGCTTTGGCCCTCGTCAACCCACTCGACCGGGCCGGGCTGATAGGACGACTCGTCCGTTGTCTGAACGAGTGGTTAGACGACACTTCGCGAAGAGCGACGGCGAAGATCCGGCAGCAGCCCCATCAGCAATAGCAACCAGCTACTCGGCTCCGGCACCGCCGGTGCATCCCCTCATGGTCCCTTCGCGTACCCACCATCCTCCAGCGCTATCACGAGGTCGCCCGTGTCGAAGACGCCGTCGCCGTTCCAGTCACCTTCGGACCAGGAGGCCGACTCGCCAAGAATTTGGGCCCGTTCTGTCAGCCAGCCTTTCTCGTACTTGCCTGCCTCTAGAGTTTGAACGAAGTCCAAAGTGTTGAATTTGCCGTCGAGATTGGCGTCGCCATACCAGGTGCGTTTGAGAACTTTGACCCAGAAGCGGTGATCAGCGAGGTCGATGGATTGGTCGTCATTGAGGTCAAACATGGCGTTAGGCCAGAAGCCGTTCAAATCGACGTACCCAGATCTAATTCGCGCGGCCAGGACATCCACGTCGAGACTCTCCAGAGCGTCATTCGCATCAAAGTCGCCGGCTGGAGATAACACAAGTGTAATTCCAGCTGCTGAAGGGTCGAACTCCGTCGGGAACAGCGTCCACTGATCATAGACGGTCGTGGCATCCATAATCGCAGACGAAAGGTCGGAGCGTTCGAACGAAGCAGTTCTGAGATTAGCCCCAGTTAAGTTGGCGTCGGTCAGGCGACTGCCAATACAAAAGCCAAAAACAGGTTCGCATCCGACAAAAAGAGCATTCGTCAGGTCTTGCCCGCCGAAATCCCAGTTGGATAGGTCATTGGCGCCGAGCCTAATACCTCGCAGGTTACCCTCTCGGTAGCTCGCCGTAGAATAGAGCTGTTCCTTCATGAAGCCATGTGCGGTTGTGCGCCAAAAATCCGCTCCGGTGACCACGGCTTCTGCCAAGATCGCGCCCGTGAGTGTCGCCAACGACATACGGGCGCCGGAAAGGTCTGTGTTGGAAAAATCCACCGCAGGACATCTTGAGGATTCAAAACTCGCGTTAGTGAGATTGGCACCGCTGAAGTCGGCATCATCAAGCCAGCTAAACCGGAAAGTAGCGTTGGCTAGATTCGGTCCTCCAGAGAAGTCCGCGTAACGCAAGTTGAGGCTTTCGCGATTCCTACCTTCGAGCCACATCCCCGGCCGTGGCTCTAACCCCTTCGTCCCCGGAATCACTTCGCCCGTATCCCAGCGGTGGATGTCGGCGTGGATGGCAGAGGACGCTGCAAGAATGAAAACGACGACGAACGTGGCTTGGCAAACAGAGCGTGCAGACATGGCGGGCTCCTGGCTGAGGCGTCGTCCTATTGTCACCTCGCGGCGGATCGATCGCAATTTGACCACCGCCTCTTACGCCAGCAGCAGAGGCCGGTGGCCACTAAGCAAAGCACCCACGCTCCCGGCTCCGGCACGGCAGCCACTTCGTTTCGTTCCCCCAAGTCGTAGCCACCATCGATCAGCGCCGCCACGAAATCGGAAGTGCCAAATTTCCCGTCGGCGTTCCAGTCTCCCTCCGACCAAACGGCGAATTCTCCCGTTTCGTATTTTCCGACAGTGAGTACATCGACGAGATCCTTCGTGTTAAATTCTCCATCCACATTGGCGTCGCCGACCCACGTCTTTCGGAGATTTTTGACCCATACTTCCACATCCGCATCGGTCACGACTTCATCATCGTTCAGATCGAATGTCAAGTCAGTGGGAGTCATGACAACCGCGGTCGTCAGTAGATCGATATCTTCCGAGTCCAGAACATTGTCTCCGTTAAAGTCTCCTTTGACGCCTGAGGTGAATACAAACTGGATAATCGGCAGGCTGTCACTTTCCCACGTGGCATACTGACTGTCGGGATCTGCGTCCCACACCCAGCGGCTTAGTAACGGTACTGCGGATGAACAACAACCATCCGTTGGCAGACCGGTTGCGGGTCCTCGCATCGTGAAGTCAATCAAGAGATTTCCCGCGTTCGGGTCGTAATAGTAGGGTGTTTCGAAATCCAGGACGTAATCAAATTCTCTTGGTCCTTCGGCGGGACCGCTGTTTGAAGTCGTGAGTGTAATCGGTCCGTTATAAATGAGCGTCTCGTCGGCACCGATATTCTCCGCGAATTCCCAACTCAGATTCGTCGGGTCCTTGCTCGTGGCAGATACTCTCGCCTCAAGATGTGTCCAGGGCAAAGATAGCGGCTCGGACAAACTACGATCGGGCCGCCAGCGTATGCCGGTCAGATATCGATGCGAGTTAGGTACAGTCAACAGGGAGTCCGACGCGCTGTAGACCAACTGAAAACGTCCGCCGTTCGGGTGCTCATCCACGGTGCTAAACCCTTCGGGACCCTCAACGTTCTCATACGCCGAGGGATACACGATCGTCAGCTCCTGGCCCGGGGGCTCAGCAACCACGGAAGCATACCAATTATCGGCGTTAGACGGATCGGCGTTCGGCGACCTGGAGAAATACATCGCACCCCCATCCAATGACATCCAGGGATGCCATTCGTTGTCGACCGAGTTTATTTTCGGTCCAAGATTCACCGGATCTCGCCAGGGACTATTCACGTCAGCGCGCGTAGACATCCAAATATCGATCGCCCCATATCCTCCGTTTCTGTCCGATGAGAAGAACAGGTGAAGCCCGTCAGGACTCAAGCTGGCAGCACTGGCACTGCCTTCGTTAATGTTGGGTGGAAGCTTGAGTACCGAATCGAAATCTGCAAATTCGTCTTGTCGTCGCGCAACCCAAATGTCTGCATCGAAAAGGTCATATCCAGAGGTTCTCGTGAAATACAATTCACGTCCGTCCGCGGATATGACTGGGTAACGCTCGAATGTCGAACTGTTGACCGTGTTACCCAGATTCTGATAAATACCCCACGATTCGTCCACGGAAGGACGGTCAACCATGAAAAGGTCCGTTCCACCGTAGCCTCCATGTCGATCCGCGTTGGCAAAGAAGGACAACCCGTCACTTGAAATACTTCCGTGGTTGAGTTCAGGAAAGAGCATTGTGGGAGTGCCAAACTCCTGGGTGGAGCTCGTGCGATTCGAAAGGTAGGTTCCCCACCCAGCGCGATCGGAAGTGAAGAAAAGCTCCTGACCATTCGGCGAGATGGAAGCAGCGGCGTCCCATGCCCCCGGCGAATTGATCGGTTCAGGAAATGGTACAGGGTCGCCAAATGAGAACTGTGCGCAGGTATCAGTTGTCATACTCGCGCAGAAGCTCGCAACGATCGCGCAAATGGTCAGCCAAAAATACCATTTCATGATTTAACCCCCCAAATGCTGCGCAAAGTGGAAAATCCGGCTCCGGTGTTGCACCAACATCTGCCATCGTCCGTTACCCCTCATGGATGCGAGATTCGGCAGCAGTCTATCCCAGAAAATCCGAGAGAAAACCGATAAAGCGAAGATTTAGCAGCTTCACATGGAAGATTGGCTTGCGGTTCGGACCCGTGCCACCGGGATCATGGTTTAGCTTCTGACCACCACTGCCCAAATCCGACGCTGGCGACACAGTGCCACGAACACGCCGATCGCCAACACCGCTGCACCACTCGGCTCCGGCACCACCAGCGCATTCATTCTCGGCCCCATCTCGTACCCGCCATCCTCCAAAGCTTTCACCAAGTCACCCGTTCCAAACACGCCATCCCCGTTCCAGTCGCCTTCGGACCAGGAGGCGTACTCTTGCGTTTCGTACTTACCTGTACCAAGAACCTGGACCAAGTCGCCCGTGTTAAATTCGCCGTCTAGATTGGCGTCGCCGAACCAGGTGTTCTTCAGCTCTTTCACCCAAACCTCGTGGTCCTTTTCGTCGACAAGCTGATCACTGTTGAGATCGAAACCGCGACGGTTTTCCGCAGTGCGGATTTCCAGCGAAAGCAAATCAAGGTCGTTGGCATCGAGCTGACCACTTGCGTCCAAGTCCCCCGGATCGGTGATCCAATCGGCCTCCATGATCGTCACCCCGCCAACGGCATTGTTACTCGTGGCCCGGGTGAAATAGAGCTTCGACCCAGCCAACGGCCAATCGGGAGACACCGACGGTGTTCCGTCGGTGACCGAGGTGTTAATCGTGGATCCCGGCCACTGTTCGTTTAAGTTCACCGCATCTCCAAAATCCTTGTCGGTCGATGCGCGGAATGCGACCCAGATGTCCGTTCCGCTACCTCCGGGACGTCGAGGAGCCGTCCATCCGTCCATGAAGAAAAGAGTCTTCCCGTCAGGAGAGAGAGAAGGTCCTGCCGAGCTGTAGAAGCTCACCGGAAAGACAGGCTCGGCCCCCGAGAAAGGTTGATCTACCGAGTCGCGCGTGGCCATCCAGATGGAGAGCTGGCCCGCTGGGGGCTGGCCGAACTGCTTCTGGAAAACGATCGTCAGTCCATCGGCCGATACCGATCCTCCGGATTCCCATGCAACTGTGTTCAGCTCACTCAGCGGTATTGGATTGTCGAAGTCCTCTCCCAGAGATGCACGCGATGCTTGATAAAGATCGCCATCACCAGTTCGTGCAGATGAAAAGTACACCGTCAGTTCATCTGCTGATAGACTGCCTGGTCCCTCGTGATTTAAAGAGTTGAGTTGTTCGAGGTTCTCTGCGTTCGAGAATAATTCGTCAAGGCTCGTGCGGGTTGCCATCCAAAGATCCTGGCCTCCGACCGTCCCCGGGCGCGGGTCGCATCCATTCACCAGGCCCGTCTGACAATCATCATTGCCGAACAACAGCGTAAGACCGTCTCCCGATACGACAGGTCCGTAATCGAAGTAGGCTGCGTCAACGTCCAGGATTTGCCGCACGTTCGCAAAGTACCCGTGCGGTACCTGAGCCCTCAATTGGCTGACGAAAGGGCAGATAAAGAGAAGACAAATTAAACTAACGAGGGGCCGTGCGATGGTCGATTTGATTCGCATCTTCTTCTCCTTGAAACTCTGAGTTCAGCTCTCTGTCTTGTCGCCCACATTCGTTCTGCTGAAACATGTGGGATCGGCCAATCCAACTCATCCCTCACTCGTCGCCGCGTTACGCTGAATCACCCCGCAAAAGATGGGCAGTGCTGCATTTGGCCATCACGAGGGGGATCAAGAGTACAAGCGAGAAATGGACCACATTCGTGCCAACCAAGCGCCGAAGGGACGCCTCAATTAAACGAAGGCACCCCACAAAGGAGGGGCAGAAATTAAAGGTTCATCCTGACCGAGACGCATCGAGGTTTGCCCAGCCTGACATCAACTATTTCGGCTTGGTTCCGAACGGCCAAACCTCCCCAAAAGCATCGCGGACCTCGCTGACACCGTCGAAATCACGTGGTCATGCCAGGCCGCGGCCCTGTCTGGTCTCCCAGGTCGAGCCGCAAGTCTTGGAACGAACAGTGCCAAAACTGCGGTCGAAGGACTCAAGGCTTTGCGCATTTCCAGGAGAAAAAGCTGTGCCCAAATTTACAGCCAAAAGTGGCGTGTGATTCGTCGCGGTTGGTAACCGGACCTGGCACCGATGACCCGACGGTGTGGTTCAGCTTCTGGCCAACAACGCTGTATTCCCGCGCCGACGATAGAACGCCATCAACGCGCCGAAGATCAGCAGTGCACCGCCACTCGGCTCTGGCACGGCCATTGGTTCTCGCGGCCCCATCTCGTACCCGCCATCCCACAACGCAATCACAAGGTCACCGGTGCCGAAAACGCCATCACCGTTCCAGTCGCCTTCGGACCAGCCGGCGTACTCTTGCGTTTCGTATTTGCCCGCTCCCAGAACCTGAGTTAGGTCAGCCGTGTTGAATTCACCGTCCAGATTGGCATCGCCAAACCATGTGGTCTTGAGGTTCTTGATCCAATGAGTTCGGTCCAGAATGTCGACTACCCCGTCGTTGTTGACATCGAACCGCCGGGCTGAC
>CAZFWV010000321.1:3285-7804 GCA_964522605.1 uncultured Pirellulaceae bacterium | reverse complement strand
CTCCCCCTGCCGGTTAGGAAAAACGGAATAATTATGGGCAAATAGTTGAGTTGTGGCGGAAATGCGGTTACCGTAGTTGGAGAAGTCCGAACAGGATTTGACGGGGTCGCCTGCCGCGATTGAAGGTGAGTCAGGGACCCTCGATTGAGTGAAGAGGTTTGATTGTTCGCCGCGTTGGCAAGGGCGAACCAGACAGGGATTTACGTTCTGATCGATCCAAAGTTCTTTTTTGCAGCGTGAGGAGTTCTCATGAGCCGGATTGCCATTGTGTTGTCAGTCGTATTGTGCATGGCAGTATCTCCTGCCATGTCGGAAATGATCGAGATCAAGAACCCCAGCTTTGAATCGCCGGCACTGGCGGCTGGTGGATGGGGTTACGTGGTGGATGACTGGGAAACTCCGCCACCAGCGGATGCGGATGCGTTTATCGAATACATTGTCGGCTTCAGTGCTGACGGCAACCAGCATCTCGGCATGGAGAATGGAATCGAAGTCTGGCAGGTTCTCGATGTACCTGCACAACCGCAAACGGTTTACACGTTGACCGTGGCGGTGGGTAACCGGAACAACGGTTGGAACCCTGCGGGAAGTGAAGCTCGTTATGGGCTCTATGCTGGGTCACCCGTACAAGGTCTCACCAAGCTGGGTGATGCTGCCTTCGACGCCTCGACGATTCCCGAGTCGAGCTTTGCGGACCAGACTCTGAAGGTCACCACGGGTGATGTTGTTCCCGGCGGTAAGCTCTTTGTTTCATTAGCGTCGACCGGTCCCGTGGGGCGAGCGCACTTCGACAACATTCGTCTGTCGGCCGTGCCCGTTCCCGAACCGGCAGCGCTCGTATTGTTCGGATTGGGTTTGTTGGGATTTGTCGTTCGACGCCGTTGAGATGGATTGGGGCGCAGTCGCCCCGCACTCCGGCATGAAGGAAGTTCACAGCGGGTTGGCAGAGCAATCATCTGCCAACCCGCTTTCGTTATCACTCCAGCAAGCGATCGCGACTCTGACCAAGGAACACATCACATGATGAATAAGTCGATTGCTTTGACCTTGATCCTATCGCTTTCCCCGTCGCTTCTCTTTGCTCAGGAAGACGGTTCTGATGCGCAGGAGGCGCGAATGCGGAGCGGAACCTTCAGCGGGCTCACGCTGCGTTCGATTGGACCTGCACTCATGTCCGGACGGATCGCGGATATCGCCGTCGATCCAACGCAGCCGAATACCTGGTATGTCGCGGCAGGGTCGGGTGGCCTGTGGAAGACAACGAATGCCGGAACCAAGTGGACGCCGATCTTTGATAACTACGATGTCTACTCCATCGGCTGCGTTACCGTCGACCCTCAAACCCCCACGACCATCTGGGTCGGAACCGGAGAAGCGGTTGGTGGGCGGCACGTGGGCTTTGGCGATGGAGTCTACCGAAGTCGCGATGGCGGCAAGACGTTCCAGAATCGAGGACTGTCCAAGACAGAGCACATTGCCAAAATCCTGGTCGATCCGCGAAGTCAAGATGTGGTCTATGTCGCGGCACAGGGACCACTCTGGTCACCCGGCGGCGAGCGCGGCCTGTACAAGACGACCGATGGCGGTGAGTCCTGGGACTTGATCTTATCCAAGGGGCCGTACACGGGAGTCACGGAGATCGTCTGTGATCCGCGCAATCCTGACGTGTTGTTTGCCGCCACGCATCAACGGCATCGCACAGTGGCGTCCCTCATCAATGGAGGTCCGGAATCCGGCATCTACAAGTCGGAAGATGGCGGCGCGAACTGGCGCCCCCTGACCAACGGACTGCCTGGGGGCGACAAGGGGAAGATCGCTTTGGCAATTTCGTCGCAACAGCCGGATGTGATGTACGCCACCATCGAATTGCCGGGTCGCACCGGAGGCTTCTGGCGATCGGAGGATGCCGGGGAGAGCTGGACGAAGATGAGCGACTATGCCAGCGGTGGCACCGGGCCGCACTACTATCAAGAGATCTGGGTTGATCCTCATCGTTTCGATGTGGTTTATCACGCAGATGTTCAACTGGGTCGAACGGAAGATGGGGGCCGAACCTGGAAGACCGTGGAGAGTCCCGCGAAGCACGTCGATAATCATGCGGTTGCTTTTCATCCGGCCGATCGCGACGTTCTGATCGTGGGATGCGACGGCGGCGTGTACCGCTCCTATGACTACGCGGAGACGTATCAGTATTGCGCGAACTTGCCGCTGACTCAGTTCTACAAGCTGAGTCTGGACAACGACGCGCCGTTTTATCACATCGTCGGAGGCACACAGGACAACGCAACGCAGTATGGGCCGAGTCGGACTCGGGACGCAAGCGGAATCCGCAATAGTGACTGGCGAATCACCATCGGTGGCGATGGACATGATTGCGCCATCGATCCCACCGAACCCAACACGATCTATTGTGAATCGCAGGAAGGGTACTTACGGCGGTACGATCGTCGTACGGGGAGCGCAATTGACATTCGACCCCAACCGGGACCTGAGGACGAACCCCTGCGTTTCAATTGGGACTCACCGATTCTCATCAGCCCCCATTCCTCCGCACGTTTGTACTTCGGCTCGCAACATCTGCATCGCAGCGACGATCGGGGAGATTCCTGGCAAACGATCAGCCCGGACCTGAGTCGCGGTCTGGATCGTTTTCTCTTAAAAGTGATGGAGCGGGTCTGGAGCATCGATGCGACGTGGGATCTGTTCGCCATGTCGCAGTTTGGCACGATCACTTCGATCGCCGAATCGCCTTTGCAGGAAGGCTTAATCTATGTAGGAACCGATGATGGGCTGATTCAGGTTACGGAGGATCATGGTCAGAATTGGCGGCGGATCGATCGGATTTACGGAATCCCCGAGTATGCGTTCGTGAATGACATCAAGGCGGACCTGCACGATGTGAACACGGTGTATGCGGCCTTGGATCACCATAAAGAAGGTGATTATCGGCCTTACTTGATCAAGAGTACCGACCGTGGACAGTCGTGGACTTCGATTGCGGGTGACTTGCCCGACCGGCACTTGGTCTGGCGGATCATCCAAGATCACGTGGAACCGAATCTGCTGTTTCTGGGGACCGAGTTCGGTGTGTTCTTTACGGTCGATGGCGGACAGCACTGGATTAAGCTGACCGGGGACGTTCCCACCATCCCCTTTCGCGATCTGGAGATTCAACGGCGCGAGAACGACCTTGTGGGAGCCACCTTTGGTCGCGGCTTCTATATTCTCGATGATTACACGCCGCTGCGCGGGATCAGTGAAGAGCGACTGGACGAGCCGTTCTGCCTCTTTCCCGTGAAGACGGCACTGCAGTATCGTCCCACGCGAATTCTCGGTGGAGAGAAAGGAAGCCAAGGAGATGCTTACTTCACTGCACCGAATCCACCCTTCGGCGCGGTCTTTACCTACTACCTCCGCGATTCGCTGAAGACGCGACAGCAGTTGCGGCGTGAGAAGGAGGACAAAGCAAAGCAGGCCGGTGGCGACAACCCGTATCCCGGTTTCGATGAATTGAAGAAGGAGGAACGCGAGGAGTCGCCACAGATTGTGTTGACGATTGAAGACGAGAGCGGGCAGGTGATCGATCGGGTCACGGGACCCACCGGATCCGGTTTTCATCGTGTCGCCTGGGATCTGCGCTATGCGCCGCTGTCATCGGAGCGAGGAAATGGGCCTCCGGTGTTGCCCGGCAGGTATCGAGTGAGTGCGGCGCAACGAGTGGATGCCGTCACCACGCCCCTGGGAGAACCTCAGATGTTCGAGGTGGTGTCGATTGAAGAACCCACCTTACCGCCGCCCGATCCCGCTGAGGTCCTGGCCTTCCAGAAACAGGCGGGCGAATTGCTGCGCGTCGTGAATGCGGCCAGCGGACGGCTGCAGGAGGCACTCGAGGAAGTGCAGGAGATGAAAGAAGCAATTCGTCTCGCACCTCAGGTCGATGTGGCTCTGCAAGATGAAGTGCGACAGCTCGAACTCAAGTTGCTCGACCTGCAAGAGCGGCTTAGCGGAGATGAGATCCGCGCAGGACGGAGTCAGGTGGTTCTGCCTTCCATTCGGGAACGCGCGGGCCTCGCCTATCGCGGGTCGCTGACAAGCTATGGTCCTACCCAAACGCAGAGGCAGGCCTATCATTTCGCTGCTGACGCTTTGCAGCAATGGAAACAAGACTTCGAACCCTTGCGGGATCAAAACCTGCGTGAACTCAAGCAGAAACTCGATGCCGCTGGCGTTCCGTGGACTTCGGGCCGCGAGATTCCTGCGGTGCCCTAATGGACCTGTCGGCGCCGCGAACCACGGAAATCCTTGCTCGATAGAAAAAGAAGGGAAAGGAGAAGAGAATGATGGGGAAATTCTGCGGTGCTTGGACCATTTGTTTGTTGTTCTGCACTGGGTTCACCTCGGCGCAGTCGGTCGTGGTCTATCGGCCCGGAATGACCGTCTTACCGGCGACCCCGATCGTCGTTGGACGGCCGGTCGTCGCCGCGCCCGTCGCTGTCGCACCGGTGGTTGTGGCGCGTCC
>CAZFWV010000321.1:0-3185 GCA_964522605.1 uncultured Pirellulaceae bacterium | reverse complement strand
GTCGCTGTCGCACCGGTGGTTGTGGCGCGTCCAGTTGCGCCACCCGTCGTCTATCCCGCGCCGGTGATCGTCCGCCGGCCGGTTGCCGTCGTTCCACCACCTCCCGCCGTCGTTGTCCCAGCTCCGGTGGTGACTTATTCGCCGATCGTGACCGTTCCACCGCCTCCCGCCGTCGTCGTGCGCCCCAAGGTCTACGTCTCCGGTCAACCTGTGCGGAACGTCCTGCGCGCGATTACGCCGTGAGCGAAAAGAAAATCGCAGAGTAGTCTTTGGCCGCTACTCACCGGAATCTCTGCGGCCCACTGCGCCTTTGCGCACTCTGCGTTGAAACGAAGGGGGGAAAACGCAGTGCGGCCTCCGGCCGCAACGAGAAGGGGAGTGCTGCGACGCTCAACGCAGTTTGTGTGCCACTGGGCTTTGCCAGAGTCCTCTCGAGCCGAGGAACAGCACTGGCAAAGCCAGTGGCACCCCGGCGCTCGGCGCAATTTTGTGTGCCACTGGCTTTGCCAGTGTCTTCTTGAATCCAGGAAGAGCACTGTCAAAGCCAGTGGCACCCCGGCGGAGAACCGCAGCGGAGGAATAACTGATCTTCGGTCAGTGCTCGACTCGTGTGCAACAACCAGAGCGATACTCCACGCTATGGCGTTCCACGGCTTTCAGTCTTGTTGAACGGCTGCTTGCGATGGCTTCGCTTGATTCGGAGCCCCGGTCTCCTCTGCGGCAGGTCCCGCGAGAAAACCATGGTATCGCCCGAGGTAGTAGGGCAGTAGAAATGCGGCACCATCGGCTAGCGTCTTGCCGTCGTGCTGCGCATGAATCTGCCACGGATCTTGGTTCCAATGCTCCAAGCCTCGCTCCTCCACCGGGATCACGCTGCCGTCGCGAAGATGGCCTCCCTCACGAACTCGATATGCCGTGTTGGGTAGCGCGATCACGTCGAGTCGATGTCGGTTGTCGAATGACCAGAGGATGCGATCGAGCGGGATCTGTCGCAGCGTATCGACGGCATGCTTCAGATAAGAATCGGTCGGGGGAAGTCGCAGGAAAGGAGACGGCGGACCCGTATCGAGAGCAGCATAGATGAAGTTGAACAGCGGACACCGTTCGGGGATCTCCAGCGACCAATACCAGCGAAGCGACCAGAGATATTGCGCGCGAAGTCGAGGATCCTGCTCATAGCGAAGCAGGTTGTAATAACACATGAAGGCCATTTCATCGTCTGATTGATTTCCCGTTCCCACACCGTTTCGCCGTTTGGGCTCGAGCACATTCGTCGCGTACGAATGATCATCAATCAGCGTCTGATACGCTGTGCGATACTTGGCGTCGCCTGTCATGTGTTCGGCGACTTTCAAGTAGGACAGAATGCTCAGCGAGTTCAGGCCGCGCGTGCCTTCGAGAATGTTCCCATTGAGAACTTCCGGACTGAAACGGCCCCATCGTGTGGGCTTTCCATCGTGGTCGACGAGTTGGTAGTTATGTTCGAGCAGGTGGTCCGTGATCTCGACCACAACCTCGCGTACTGCCTGCTTCTCTTCTTCGGTCTCAGCGACCAGGTCGTAATAGCAGGCGTAGAGAAAGTAATGACCGTCGAGTTCATCGGAACTCGTGTCGCACTTCCAGTACCATTTGCCGTCGGCGCTTTGGGGCCACCGGGGCTCAATGACTTTCCAGAGCGGGTCACGTGCCTGCTGATCGCGATCGCGTTGGGGCGAGTCGTATTGATTCGGATCCGGTCCACTCGTGGGTCGAATCGTCCGTGCTGGGAATCCGTGAGGTGCCGGATGGGAGCCGCCCTGCGTGACCTGACTGAGAAAATGCAGTGCTTCAAACGCGCGCTTGGCGCGCTGCTTCGCCAAGGGACTCTTCGTTACCGCATAGGCAAAGCACTCTCCCGCTCCGTACATTCCCGTCCACAGTCCATCATTGTCGCTGTCGTGCTGAGTCCATTGGGCTTTGTCGCCCGGCTCGGACAATCGCACCGATTCCACGTAGCCGAACGGAGTTCGTCGATGGTATTTGTCAATCTCGTCTTCGAAGAACTCCGCCTTTTGCTCGAGCGTGATCCATTGTCTACTTAATCGTCCGACTCCGGCAGGAGTGGCGAACCAGGTGTCCTCCGATGGCGTTGTTGCGATTCCGCGGACGTGATTGTCGGGCAGCCAACGCGGAGCCATTCGGTATTTCCATTGCCTGCCATCGAAATAGATCGCTCCGCGCGTCGTCCCGAACCAAACGGCGCCATCGCGATCGGGTTCGATGGCGGTGAAATCGTTGAAAGGCATTCCGTTCTCCGCATCGAACAGCGTCCAACCTCGATCGTCGAGTACGCCGCATCCCTGGGGACTGGCGAACCACAACCGATTGCGAGAGTCGAATGCGACGCCACGCACGTCTTGGACGGCCCAGCTTCGGTGATCCTCAGCGGGAAACAAACGTTGCCATCCCTGTGCTTTGGTGTGCAAGAACAGTCCGGCCTTGGCGGCTACGGCGGTGCGGCCATCCGCGCAGACCGCGACTTGTTGCACCGCTCGCGTTGCGTCGAGCAGGTTCATGAACTCCGCGACCGGCTGCATGCCTTCGGTCACCAGCTCGTAAAGTCCTTCACTTGTTGCCAGCCAAATCGACGGTCCACCGATCAGGTCATGTTGTCGCGCGGGGTCCTGCAGTTCGTCGGGCAACGCTGCCAGTCGAATCGGCTCGCCGCTTTCCAAGCGATACAGGCCGGTTCGGCAGGTCCAAAAAATGGTTTGCTCGTGGGCGGCGACCAAAGGGACCGCGTCGGTCAGGTCGGTGACCTGCGTCCAGACGTCACCATCACGTCGAACCAAGCCCTGTCGGGTCCCGGCATAGACCGTCGAATCATCCGCGACCGTGATCGAAAGAACCTCGTCGGTGGGCAATCCGCTGCGCGTCGAGTAGGTGGTACGAGTTTCGGCGCCGAAAGGAACGTCCGCGATGGACGTCGGTTGGGGATTGGGTGCGTTCGGCCGCTCGATGTTTGACTGGGCGATGACACACTCGGGGATGGCTGCCATACTGAGAGCCAAAACGAAGTAGACGAACAGATTGTCATGGTTCTTGCGCATTCCAGAAGCCTCAGTAAGGGGTCGTGCAGTTTAGAAGCGGAGGTTTTTCCGGAGTCTCCGAACAGGATTCGTGGCGATTCGTTTAACCCGCAGCCG
>CAZFWV010000320.1:0-7805 GCA_964522605.1 uncultured Pirellulaceae bacterium | reverse complement strand
ACAGCCCGCAGGAAGTTCTTTTCCCGCCCACGGTCGGACGTTACGTTCAGATCCGTGTCCTGTCGGAAGTCAACAACGGCCCCTGGGCCAGTGCGGCCGAGTTTGGATTCGTCGGGGAGTGAATTACCTGCCATCCTCCGCTTCGACGACGCCCCCATCTTTCGCCGTCGTATAAACTCGGGGCTGGACCGTGTAAAGAACTTCAACGCCCCATGCCGCCTCATGTTCTTCGCCCGTCGAGGAGAAAACTGGGAACGGGAATTGGAGGAGCAACTGAGCCGGGTAACCAGCCTGGCGATTTTACTTGTATGGAATGGGAGCGTGCCGGACTGCGACTTCCAATAGGTCACCCAACGGTTATACGGAATGGCTGACTCCGTCGCAGCTGCAAAGAAGTGCAGGTGATCTGTCGGCAGGAGCAAAGGTGAGCATGCCGTACCACCAACGGCATCATGATTCATCTGATGAGGAGTTGCGGAGGAGTCCGTTCACATACGCAGGTTAATTGACGCAACACCGCAAATGTGGGTAGACTACTGTCTTGACTCTAGACGAATTAGAAAACGCCGTTGCCAGCCTTTCGGACGAAGACCTCGCGCGGTTTCGCGAATGGTTCATCGAATTCGACTCGGCCGCGTGGGACCGCCAACTCGAAGAAGATATCTCGGCCGGTATGCTCGACAAGTTGGCGGCTGAGGCGATCCGCGAGCATGAATCTGGAAAGACCTCTGAGCGATGAGGCACTATGCCAGCAGCCGATTCTGGCAGTGCTACAACTCGCTGCCGGAATCGGTACAGCAGCTGGCTGACAAGAACTTCCGTCTACTTCGGGAGGACCCAACCCACCCGTCGCTTGAGTTCAAGAAGGTGGGGCGATTTCGGTCAGTTCGTGTTGGGTTGCATTATCGTGCCCTGGCAGTCACCGGTTCGTTCTGCGTTAGAATACAGCCGATCAGAACAGGAGCCGCCACATGAAGATGACGATTCTCCATCGCGACGACGACATCACACACGTCGTTCTCATCGGTCGCCTCGACTCAACAGGAACCGAGGACATTCGTGCGGAGTTCTCCCAGGCAACGGCGGCTCGTGAGCGACCAGCAATCGTCGATCTATCAGAAGTCGCCTTCATGGCTTCGCGAGGAATTGGCCTGCTGGTAGTCAACGGCAAGAAGCTGTTGAAAGGCGGGCACAGAATGGTACTGCTGAATCCCCAAGAGATCGTCAAGTCGGTCCTCGTGACGAGCGGATTGGGAAACATCCTGCCGATTGCGCATGATCTGGACGAGGCGATTCAGATCTTGGAAGGCGCTCGGGGTCCTTCCGACACGGCAACTTCGCCGCCTACTAATTTGGAGAAAGAATCTCATTCCCAACGGCTGGAGATTGAATCCGCAGCTCCCTCGGTGATTGAAGGCGAATTGAAGCTAGCGATTAAGAACGAGCACTCTGAACTGGAAGGCTTAAACACGACTCTGGCTCAATTCCTTGAGGCCCATGGCATTGTTGATCGAGCGGCGTACGCCGTGAACTTGGCGATCGATGAACTGGTGGTCAACGTGATCCATTACGCCTATGTTGACGACGACACCCACATGATCGACATTGAACTCGCGATCGACGCTGAAGAGATCATCCTGAGAATTGAAGATGATGGCAGGCCGTTCGATCCGCGCAGAGGTCCCTCGCTCGATCTACACGCCGAGGATCGCGAAGTTGGAGGCCTGGGACTGCTGCTGGTACTGGACATGGTCGATGTGCTGAAGTACCGGCGAGTGGAAGAACGTAACTGCGTCGAAGTCCGCATCCATCTTGCCTCGCAGCTGAAGCAAGGCGATTCGTCAAGCGGAGAACAATCGAATGTCCCAGAAGCAGGCTAAAGAATCTGACGCCGCGACATCCTCGAGCAACGAGGGCGATTTGAGCGACTTTCTGCTGAAGCGTCTCGCTCTGCAAGATCACGAGTTGGAAGTGAACAAGCTCTTTCGGGCATTGGTAAAACTGGATGGGAGCGATCTACACCTGAAAGTCGGCAGCCCGCCGATGGTACGCACCAAGGGTGAGCTGAGAGCCCTCAAACGAGGCCCGATCGAATCCGAAGAGATGGTGCGACTGCTCGTGCCGATGATGGACGAGCGCAATCAGGGGATCTTTCGAAAAACGGGTGGCGCCGACTTTGCTCATTCCTGCGATGTGGACGGGACGAAATGGCGGTTCCGCGTCAACGTACTCACACAGTTGGGAAACATCGGCATGGTGGCGAGGCGAATCAATAATTGGATTCCCAACTTTGAGGGCCTTCATTTGCCTCCCGCGGTGGAAGAGCTATGCAATTTCGATCAGGGCTTGGTGCTGTTGGCTGGTGTCACCGGATCAGGCAAATCGACAACGATCGCCTCGATGCTGGATTACATCAACCGCAAATACCGCAAACACATTTTGACACTCGAGGATCCAATCGAGTTTATCTTCACCCAGGACAAATGCCTGATCAACCAGCGGGAAGTCGGACAGGATGTTGAGGACTTCGCCATCGGAATGAAACATGCGGTGCGAGAAGATCCAGACGTCATGCTCGTGGGCGAGATGCGCGACGAGGAGACGTTCCTCACTGCCATTCACGCGGCGGAGACGGGTCACTTAGTCTTCGGGACGATCCATGCCTCCAGCGCATCCACGACGATCGGGCGGATCCTCGATTTGTTCCCCGAAGAAATGCATGGTGCGATCCGTAGCGCGATCGCGTTCAATACGAAGGGCATCGTGGCACAAAAGCTGCTGAAGTCGACCAAACCCGAAGTCGGACGAGTGCCGGCCGTTGAAATCATGTTCTTCGATCCGATCATCCAGAAGCTGATCCTGGAGGGTGAGGATCACAAACTTTCCGATGCCATTCGTATTGGCGCCGATGACGGGATGCAGGATTTCACGATGAGTCTGAAGAAGCTCGTCGAGGACGAGCTGATCGATCGAAACACCGCGTTTTCGGTCGCTCCAAACCAGAACGCGCTGAAGATGGCTCTCAAGGGAATTGACGTCCGAGCTTCGAGTATCCTCTGACACCACTTCTCGGGCGCTATACATACGGGATCACGCAGGAGATCTTTGGTCACGGGACCTTGTATCGTATGCCCTTAATTCGGCGCAAGCCGCAATTAATGGCGCATACCTGCGACGTCAACCGTTTGGAGTCGATGACGCAAAATCGAGGGGCGGTAAACGAATCTCCCCGCTTCCGTCGGTCTCACTTCTCACTCAGCATCTCCTGCAATTGCTGCTGCAAGGCGGCTTTTGTCGCCGCATGTTCCGGCGCATCAGCCAAATTCACCCACTCACGTGCGTCTTGATCGTGGTCGTACAGTTCTTCGGCGCCGTCGTTATAGCGAATGTAACGCCACCGCTTTGTGCGAATGGTCCAGTGCTGATTTTCTGGCCGTTGTCGCTCGGCGGGTGACAGCTTCTGAGGCGAGTTGCCCACAAAGATCATAGACAAGGCGGCATCCGACCCTTCCCAATCGCTGCTTTCTGGATTTTCGAGAAAAGGTCGCAGACTATGCCCATCGAGCGGAGCTCCAAGCTCGCTCTTCTGCGTATCCCCCTCGAGCCCACAAAGATCGATCAACGTAGGATACAAATCGATCAGCGATACGGGATGGTCCGCAACTTTGCCGGCTTGTGTGATGCCCGGCGCGCGAATGATCAGGGGAACACGCGTACTTTCTTCCCACGGAGAATTCTTGAAGAGGTAATCCTTCTGCCCCATTTGCCAGCCGTGATCACTGGTCACAATCACGATCGTCTGATCACGAAAAGGACTGTGGTCGACTGCATCGATCACCTGTCCGATGCAATCATCGACGGCCGCTACGCAGGCGAGGTAGGCGCGCGTGAAAGTCTTAAGCCCCTCTTCCAGACTTGGATAGGATTGCTGCAGAAGCTGAAAGTACTTGATGCCCTTTTGATCTGGCCCAAGATACTTCGAAAAATGCGTATCTTCAACATCGTTCGGTTTGATCAACGGTAGTCCGAGCGAATCGAGCGCGAACATGTCGAAATACTTGCGCGGCACATGCAGCGGCGTATGAGGCCGAATGAAGCCAACTGCCAGAAAGAAGGGTTGACCGTCTTCCTGTTCGGCGAACGCGCGGATGCGATTTGCCGCCCAGGCAGCATTTCGTTCGTCCGGCGTCGGGTCGCGATCGTGTTCGCTTCTGTAACGAAACGGGACGTTTTTCCCCCAGGTACCGTAGATCCAGCCCGTCTGGGCATCGGCATCGTCGGCATATGGGATGTCGTCCAACGCAGCGAAAGAACCGTCGACTGGTCCAATGCTACGAAAAGGTTCGGGCACCGAAGGATGAGCAACGCGAGCCTGACCGTCGAAAACAAAGGGCCCGTAGTCCGCCTTGTGACCATACTCGCTCCAGACGGCTGGCAAGTGATGGTGCATAATCTTGCCCGTCCCCGTCACGTAGTAACCGTTCTCCCGAAAATACTCCATCACCGTCTTGGAGTTCTTCAAAACCGGGTTCTCGAACCATTTATCAAAGAACAAGTTGCCGGACTTGTGCGGGTAGATTCCAGTCAGAAAACTCGAGCGGGACGGTGCGCAAATCGGGTTGTTGCTGTAGGCCCGTCGGAACGCAACACCGGATTGGGCTAGACGCTCGATGTTTGGAGTTGTCGCCTGAGGATGGCCTCCCATTCCCGTGATGTAGTCATTCAGATCATCACAAATGATCAGCACGACATTCGGTTTCGCCTGCGCCGAAATCGACGAGAAACTTGCGGCGCCAATCGCAAGAAAGAGAATCCGTCGAAATAAAAGCCATGTCATGGCAGTTCCTTTCCGGAAGCGTGCGACCATGGCCGTCGGCCGCGGGTTTGCACGGATTAGAATTTCTGCGCCTCGTCGGGACCGGGGTTCGCATAGGCCGGGTCTTTAGCGCGGATGTAGATATCGCCATCCTCGAGCACTCGAACGTCGAGCGGAACAATCGTCACGCCCTGTTCGTTGATTGTCTGCGCGTTCTCGCGAAGATCGCGATTCTCGATTCCCTCGCGCGGCAACGGTGGTACGTTCGCATTGAAGAAAGCCGTGCACCACCATTGTCCCTCCTTGTCCTGGAAGGGCGTCCCGTGGCCCAAAAATCGCCCGGCGAATTGGCGTGGTCCGTAGGGGCCTGTAATCTTGTCAGCAACGCAATAGTACAGGTTGTAGGATCCCTTCCGCATGCGATCCGTAGACCAAGCTGTCCCTAAGTGCACGTATTTGCCGCCGACCTTGATCATCGTCGCCCCCTCGTGCCCAATGCGACGAATTGGCTCGCCATCCGGACCAGGGCGCGAACCAGTGGGATCAATTCGAACCGGCTTGGTTGCGTAGTTCGTGAAGTCATTGGAGAGCTGTGCAATCATTGTGTTCTGCCACAACAGGTACCAAGCACCATCGTCGTCCTGAAACAGTGAGGGATCATGGCGCGGGCCCAGTTGTTCACCCATCGGATGAATCCACGGGCCCTGTAATTCGGGTCCGCGCGTGAATGCCAAGCTGGCCACGGCTTGAGGGCAATGGACCAAGGCCCAACGGTCTCCCAGCCAATGGAGTTCCGGTGCCCAGAGCACGCGCTGACGCTGCTGCTGCTGCTGCTGAACACGAACTTGATACGTATCTTCCAGCGAGAAGACGCGACCGAGCGACTCCCAGTGAATCAGATCTTCGCTGCGGTCGACGCGAACCGTTTCTCCCACGATACTCCCTTGACCCAATCCAATGTTGTAAGGATCCTCCGCCTCACGAGGATCCCCCGGATTGGGTTGCGTTCCGGTGAGATAATAGTAGCCATCGGGACCGAGTTCTATATAGGGATCGCGAATCCAACCCGCCTTGATGTAGAGAGCGCGGTCGTGACGCTTGAGTCCCGCGCGAATCGTTTCGGGATCCATCACAGGACCGGGCGTTCGATCTGTCTTTTCGGCGCGGAACTCAGGAACTGGCTCGGAATCGACCTGCGCCGCTGCCGCAAAGGCAGAAAGACAGGTCAAACCGAATAATACGGGCAGCGTGTGGATCGAAAATTGCATCGTTCCGCCTCGATTGATTCGTCGCTTCAAGAATCCTTGATGATTGATCGGAAGCATCTCTGGAGACGATTCCGAATGGCGTTACTCGTCACTCACGACAACTTGAATCGGCCCGCCGTGCTCAACCTTTTCGATGTTTCCGTATTGCGTGACGTTCAACAGTTCGACGCAACCAGCTTGTTCGGTTCGAAAGCGGACGTCCCGCACCGATATGTGTTTTCCTGAAAACCGAGCCTGATCCGAAACATTGACTTCTCCCACTTCATTTTCGCCCTGCCAATTCAAAGGTCGGCCCAGATGCACGTGTTCGATCTCCAGTTTCGCGGTGCCTTTCAGATCAAGCGTTGTACAGCCAAGGCTCAGGTCATTTCTGTCAACATCGCCGAGGACTCTGAGTTTCCCGCCGGCATGCATCATCAATTCGCAGATGTGAGATTTGCCTTGCACGGTCAGGTCGTTCTCTTCTCCGGAAAGGTACAGAGCAAACATCGAAATGTCCGCAGGCGACCCAGAATTCTTGAGAGTTAAGTTGCCGATTCGCAAGGGATTTTCCAGTTCGCGCGTAAGCGTGACATCTCCTTTCAGGTTGTGCCCCAATAACGAAACGATCAGATTCCTGGAACTCGCCAACGTGATCTCGGCGGGAGGTTGCCAACCACCGATTTGTCGCACAAATAAGAACCATCGCTCAACGCTGCAGTTCCTCAACGCCAAGCGCCATTTCACTCCCGGCAGGAGGTTCGACCGATCAAATGTTGCTGAGATATCTTCATTCGGCAAAAGATCGAGAACCGCGGAACCACCTTGGTCGACGTACAATCCCAGGCCGATCGGAAAGGTCGAGTCAACCAGTTCGACATCTGCTTCGCCCGAGAGAATGATCGCGTCGGGTCGGGGGCCGGCCTGCAAGCGTGTGCCGCGCAGGATTCCTTTGCCTTCGGACCAGTGAAAACTGATTCCATACGAATAGGCAACAGTTGTGTCGGTTGCCTGCCACAAGCCGTCATAGAGGTGGAATGCCGTGTGAATTGGGGTCCCCGCATCGTTGACAAAGCCACCGAGTGTCGAATTCTTCGTAACCAACGTCCCACCGCTCCAGGTCACATTGTGCTCACGCGAATAGTCTCCCACGATTTCCAGTGTTGAGTCTTCCAGCGTCAACTGGGAGTTCTTGGGCAGGATCAGATTTCCATTCAGCCGAATCTGCTGACCTCGCCGGACTTCCTCGTCAACAACGATCCAATCACCCTCTCGGACGACAACCTCGCCCGACGTCTCGACGGCATGGATCGAAATCATGACGATGACAAGAGCCAAGCGGATCGTAATCAGCGGTTTTCCGACGAACAGATAGACCAAGAAATCCATGTTTTCACCTTATTGGTCAAGTAGATCCCCGAATTCTGGCAGAAGCTGATACTTCTTCAGCCAGGGGGTATACATCATTCCACGACCGCGTTGCGTCTGTCGGATCAGGTCAAGCCAGCGCCGAACGTCGGCAAGGTCATCGGCATCATAGTAACACGCCGCAAGCGTCTCGAAGCCATGTCCGTCGAAAAACTCCAAGCTCTTGGCCCGCGGTTCTCCGCCCCACACAGCAATCACGAGGTCCCGGGGCAGATGATTCCAAGAGCCCGTGAAATCGCCGCGCACCAGGTAGTAGTCGCCGTGCGCATTGTGATGTGGATCGAACATGTCAGACCAGACATAGACCTGGACAT
>CAZFWV010000319.1:0-7834 GCA_964522605.1 uncultured Pirellulaceae bacterium | reverse complement strand
CGCCTTGGGGCAGCGCAGCGTAGAAGCTGATCCGCGCGCTCGCGATCGAACCGTCCGCATGCGTCGTGACCCTCGACAACTGAGAGGGAACCTCCTGGCCTTGACCGTCGGTCAAACGGACGGCGCCAGACCTGGCCTGGCCGGCTTTGAATTCCAGCGGGTAGGTCACCAGCGTCCGCGGCCAATCCCGGCCGGTGATCTCCTGGCATTCAAACACGGCCAGCGGTGCGGCCGAAACCAATCCAGCGCCGGTGAAGGCGAGCAAGGCGGAGACAAAACGAAGCGCGAATATCACGCGTGGTGCGATGATTCTCCTGCCAATTTGCGCGCACATGAATGGATCACCTTGATTCGCTGCAGTCGGCTCGAAAAGAATTGAACCTTATTGTGACTCGTTATTGCACCAGTTCTTGAACTACGGTTTTCATCAGCAGAGGCCACTGGGGCCAATCCCAGAAAGCGGTCTGACCGGCGGGCGCATCACCCAACGGAACAATCGTGACGAAGCAGACTTTGCCTTTGTCGAAAGGACGCGTGAGGATCGCCGGATGCCCGCCCGCGGTCGCATGCACCGTCGCATCGGGTTTGGCCTTCATGACATGCTGCCAGATCGCAACGGGCGGTCTGCTCCAGTCCAGCTTCCGAGCCATGTCGCTGGCCGGCTGCAAGGGAACTGGATCGGGTATGCCCACCGGCTGCAGGTCAAAGCGCGTGGCGATGTCGGCCGGATACATCGGCGCGAGCAGATCGGACAGGTGCCAGTCGCCACTGCCAAAGCCGTACGGTCCGCCCAGCATCAGCAGGCGACCGCCCGTCTGGACCCAGCCGCGCAGCCGGTCGCGTTCCGGCACACGCAATGTCAGCAGATCCACGTCGGCAATGATGACGAGATCATATTGCGCGAGTTCCTCAGCCGTCGGGAAAGAGGCGTCTTGGAAGCCGGTGGGATGCTGGCCCACCTTGAAGTGAACCGCCCGATCCACCGTGACCGGTCCGGGGAGGCTCTGAAGGACTTGATCGAGGCGGTAGTAATCTTGATAAAGTCCCTGCGCAAACCAGACGCGGGTCCCCTCGTGAGCCACCAGCGACATTCCTTCGGGCCAACCGTTCTTCCAGACCCCGATGCGCTCGCTGTCGAGAATCTGAAGACACTCCACCAGCACATCCTGAATCAATACGCCCGGCATGCTGCTGGCCAACTGCAACTCGGCTTGATGGGGCATCTCCTGCCACTTCATTTCGCACATGAGAACGCCGTAGCGATCGGTAGGGATGCTCGCTAATTCCCAGGTGTGTTGCTGCTCGAATCGGGGAAAGTCCGGGAACTCGTTTTGCTCGTGGGCTTGGTTGGCGGTGGAGCACGTGAGCGTCAAGGGGCCGCGCAGGGTCTGCGGTGCGCGACAGCGGATGCTGATCCGGTAGCGGCCGGTCGGGATCGGTTGCACCCAGCCCCAGTTCAGGCCGGGGTTTCGTTGCACCTTGGGCGACAGCGATCCGTCCAGCCGAACCGCGCGGCCTTCCGCCGCCAGTGGATCGGTGACGATCTTGCTCCGGTCACCACTCGCCAACGCGGCGATGCCGAGTTTGGCGAACTCCCACGGGCTGGCCGCGGCCGCCTCGATGGGTGCATCGACATCGGGAAACTGCGGCGCGGGAAACGGCGGCCGGACGTCCGAAGGCATGATGTCCGCCACCGGACCTTCGCATTCCATCGCGGCGATTCCCCAGAGCTTCACTTCCGGCACGGTGACCGCGTTGCCGTCCAGCGACAGCGGCTCGGCTGAGGGGATGCCGGTCGACTCGCAGAGTCGTTCCAGGTAGGGTTCGTCCTGGCCATCGTTGCGGCGAGTCTGCCCAACGACCGCTTCAACAAAGGGCCGATGCCGCTCCGCTCCAACCAGCCAGGCGCGCATCGGTTTCCACCCCGGAGGTGGTGTCAGGGAGATACGCACGTCCTTCAGCGGCTTGGGTTGCTGGCTGTCGTTGATCCACTCGCCGTCGGGTGGGTTGAGTAGGTGAACCAGATAGACCCGCTTGCCCGGTGCCACGGGAATGCAACGGACATATTCCTGCCACCAGATGGCTCGTCCGCCAGCATCCACCTGGAAGATGCGCGTTGCATCGTCCGCGCTGAGCCACCGGAGCGCATCACCGTAGATCAAGTCGCAATAACGACTGGCCACGGACAGAAAGGAGTGGTCCGCTTCGCGCGAGTAGGCCACGTGATTGCCAGCGGCCAGCAGCAGTGCGGTGATCATGGATTTTCGCCACGAGGGTGCGTGGTCCCGGATATCCGTGATCACGCAGACGTCGCCATCCACGCGTCGGGCGGCCCGACCCGCGGTGAGGTTGCGATCCCGCCACTGCATCCAGGTCACCTTCGCATCCGGACCCATCAGGTAGTTGGACCATCCCTCCTGGAGCATGAAGCCGCCGTGGCGCATGACGGCCGTCTCCTGCTTGTCCATGCGCTGAGGATCATCGGAGACGTACATGGCATCGGAAGACGCCCGCATCGGGTCGCCGTTATGACCGAGCAGCGCGCCGGGCCTGACCTCTTCGATGCGGCGGCGCGAGTAGGCGATCACCTCACCGAGACCGTAGCCGTTAAATGGCGCCTCGCGTCCCTGCAGATCGACTTGTCGCGCGTCGTAATCGATCGGATCGTCGTAGCGGAACCCATCCCAGCCAAAATGCTTCATCGAGGCAACCATCTGGTCAGCATGCCAGCGGAAGGCGTTCGGATTCGTGTGCACGGTGCGCGATACGCCCGTGACTTTCACATCCGTGCGCGTGTCATCTTCCGCGCGCAGATCCGAATTCAACCCCATGTCCTTCGAGTTAAAGCCCAACCATACGAAGCCATTGTCGTTCTGGGTGCGCCAGTCCAGGCAGTCCGGGAAACGCCGGCCGAAGTCGTAGCCGCGGAAACCGAAGATGACGCTGTAGTCGGCGTAGCCGAGCACGCCGATGCCCTGCGCGTGAGCCTTGGCGATGCACGTGCGGAGCTGCTCCGTGCTGAACCGTTGCGCCGTCTGGCCAGACCACCAGCGGTCTTTGTCCGGCGGGGGCACGAGCTGACTCATGTCGCACGGCGCCCAAAAATCAATCTCGGTCACTGTGACATAGTTGCGGCGGAAGGCCGCAATGTTGGCATCGGCCTCCGCGGCTGAGTAGGGTTGATGGATGCTGAAGTTGCCGTATTGGCCAGCGCGCAGCGGACGGTCAGTCACGACGAAAATGTCGCGAGCAGTGGAAACCGCCCGGTCCCCCTCCAGTGCCTCGGCCCGCAACTGATAGCCGGCTTTCGGCAACACGGGCAGCGCGAACGTGACCGACTGGAGCGCGGTCGTCGCCGGTAACGCCACGTCGCGTTGCAGGAGAACCTGTTCGGCATCGATTTCGCTCTCGGCGACCAGGCGCAACCTCGTCGATCGTTCTTGGCCCGAATAGTTGGCCAGCAGGATGTTTGCTTCGCCCGCCTCGCCCGGGGCAAGGACGAGCTTGCTCAGCCGCACGGAGGCCACTTCCACGGGGGAAGCATCGGCAACCGGTTCCACGGTGATCCGGTCGACAATCAGCTCCTTTGGCAGCCCGCCGCGCAGCGAGACCACGTTGAGCGGCCCCGGCAGGTTCAGTTCCACCACCCGCTCCGTGAAGCTGCCGTCGGCGGGAAGATCGGCGAACTCGATCGGCGCGCGGCTCTGAAAGCCTCTTCCGCCGGCTTCGAAATCGGTCGCGAAATGACCGCCGTTTTCCCGACGCAGCCGGACGGTGAACCGGCTCCGTCCCGGCGCGATCCCGACCTCATCGTGCATGCTGATGAACCCCGCCTCGCCGGTTAGCCGCACCGCCTTTCTGTCCAGCGCCAGCGGATCGGTGATCACCTCGCGGTTGTACGGGCTCGAGGCCCGGCTAATCGCGTTATGGTCCCAAACATGGTTACCGGCGGGCGGAGCCTTCGGTTCCGCGGCAAACGTTGCGGTCGCCCACAGAAGAACGCAGCAGAGTGTGAGTCTCATGCCGTGTATTGTCGAATCCTGCGATAATTGGACGTCCTTTTTGTCCAATTCTCCATGTTTCCGACAATACTTTACATGCACCATGCACAGTCCGGGAGGGCATTTCGAAGAGCCCCTCAAGATGGCCCTGCGACAGATATGAAAAACAGCCGGGACGACCAGTTCATCGAGCGATACGTCGAGTGCCAGAGCGGGCTTTATCGGTTTATTGCCACGCTGGTGCCCAACCGCGCGGACGCGGAAGAACTGTTTCAGGAGTCCAGTCTGACCGCCTGGAGAATCCGCGAGCGGTTCGACCCGACGCGTGAGATGTCGCCGTGGCTGTGTGGTATTGCCCGCAACGTGGTGGCCGCCCATTACCGCAAGCAGAGATCGCTGGCCTGGACGCTGGATCCGGATGTCGTCGAACAGTTGGGCCAGCAACAGATGGACGACGATGTCGTGTTGCGAGAACGTTCGCGAGCCTTGAGTCAGTGCCTGGAGAAGTTGCCCGACCGGCAGCGCGACCTGGTGCGGCAGTACTACCGTAGCAAACAGACAGTCCAGTCGTTTTCACAAGCGCAAGGGCTGAGCGTTGAGGCCGTCTATAAGATGATGCAGCGAGTCCGGATGGCCCTCTTTGAATGCATCAACCAAACCATGAAACGGGGAGAACTCGGATGAGCCACGAGCTTCCACCGGAACATGGTGTGACCTCCGAATTGGCCGAGTTGGTCGAGAAGTTCTATCTCGAGGCGTTGAACGAGCCGGAGAATCGGCGATTGAATGACCTGTTGCGTCAGGACGACAAGGCGCGTTCCTTCCTGCTCGCCTACGGGAGCATTCACGCGCGCCTTTCGTGGGAGTATGGTCCGACTCTCGCTGACAAGCCGCTGGCACTGTTCGGCGGCGCCGCGGAGGAATCGTCCAGCGCGCGCTCGAATCGTCCCCACCGTAACAAATCGGGCTTCCTTTGGTGGATCTGGGGATCACTGCTCCGACGCTTGCTCGGGCGGCGAGAAGACCAGGCACGATTCGGGAAGGGCGTGGCTCCTGCCGAGCCGTGTTTCCCGCCACGCCCTACGGCTCGGCAGGAGCCTCGCCTTCCCAACACGGTTCCCCGGATCACGCCAGGCTATTTTGCAGGGGCTGTCACTGCGTTGGCCCTCGTCCTGGGCATGCTGCTGTGGACCAACTCCCGGCCAACGCAGCCAGCACCTCTGGCGGTCGTTACCCGGTGTCTGGGGGTGCAGACCGCGGATTCCCGCGGAGCCATTCGGCCGGGGCAATCGTTGGGACCCGGCCGACTCTCGATAGACGCCGGCACGGTGGAAGTGACGATTCAAAACGGAGCTCGGATCGTCTTGGAGGGCCCCGCCACCGTCGAACTGCTGACCCCCAAGCGGGCCTACCTTCTGGCTGGGCAAGCGGTCGTGCACGTCCCCAAGACTGCCAGCGGGTTTGTGATTGAGACCCGCGACGCCAACGTGCTGGACCTGGGTACCGAATTTGGGGTCAAGGTCGGTCCGGGTCGGGGCACGGAGGTGCAAGTGTATCGGGGCAGTGTCTTCACGTCCGCGAAATCCGCCGGCGGACGCACGAACAACTCACAACGCATGCTCGCCGGAACTGCCGCTCGACTCGACCCCAACGCGACGGACACGTTCCAAAACCTGCCCTTTGCCCCCGACCGGTTCGTACGGCAACTACCCGAGACGAAATCTAGCCACCAGGATACGCTGCCGCTCTCGAATCAGCCGAGTTGGGATCGGGTGGAAATTGTGCCGGCCAGCGAACCAATCGTGGCGGATGGCAAATTATCCGAGTGGGATCGACAAACGATGTTCCGCAGTCAGTGCGAAGGCACCGAGGATTACGGCGTCGAGGGCGCGATGATGTACGATGCAAATCATCTGTACGTCGGCGCCCATGTGGCGGACCCGGCTCCGCTGCGCAACCTGATTGATCCCGTGACGGACGGCGATATGGGGTGGAAAGGCGGAGGACTCCAGGTACGCCTCTCGACCGACCGCGCCGTAGGCTGGCCGGTGGATGCGAATGCCGAGGTCTATTATCAAGGCCAGCCAGTCAAGCAGCGGCCTCAGGACCTGAACGAGAAGCTGGTGCATCTAACCCTCTGGCATCATGCCCCCAGTCAAAAGGATTGCCTTCACATCAGCTATGGCATGAACTTCCATGGAGGTCAGACGAATCCGAGTGGTTATCGAGCTGCTTTTCGCAAGGATGCCGACGGACGAGGCTACACCCTGGAATACGCGATCCCTTGGGAACTCCTCAACGCGCAGCGTGATCCGCCGCGCGCCGGCGACACGCTGGCCGTAACCTGGACGGTCCATTGGAGTGATCAGTCCGGACGCCGTTGGCGGGGACAATTGGTCGAGATCCGCAATCCCTCCGAACCTCCGCGCAACAACAACTGGGACCGCGCGGCAGGCTGGGGGCAAGCGAACTTCCGTTAATCCGCGTTCAAGTGGACCATCATCGATGGGTGATTTCTGGCGGCGGAACGGAAGCGTCGAACGCGGCGGTTTCTCGAGCGGTTGCGAGGCGCTCATCCTCCCCTTGAACGCCTCGGAACCTGCGGCCCGCCTGGCGACACGCCGCGATGGCCTCCGGCCGTCCGCGAATGACCTATGCGGACTCGACTTCCGTCGGCGGATCGTTTGTGCGTTCGCGAACGAACAGTCGCAACAGCAGCGGCAGCAGCAGCAGATTGCCAAACAGTCCACCCAACATGGCGAGTGTCACCAGCACACCGAAGTAGACGGTGGGAATGAAATAGCTGGTGGCCAGAACGGAAAAACCCACCATCAGGGCGATCGTAGAAAACACCATCGCTTCCCCCACGCTCTGCTGGACATCCTGTAAGGCTTCGTCGAAGGACTTACCCTCTCGACGAGCCCACTGATAACTCGTGATGTAATGGATGGAGCTGTCAATCGAGAGTCCCATCGATACGGCGGCAATCATCGCCGTGCCCATATTGATTCTCAAGTCCGGCATGATCCAGTGACTCAACCATCCCATGCTTCCTAGCACAATCAGAATCGGCAACGCGTTCGGGACGAGCGCGATGAATGCCATTCGAATGTCGCGAAAGGCGATGGTCATCAGCAGGCCGATGCCGAGCACGGCAACGCCAAAAGTGCGCCATTGATCCTGGAGTATGTTGCGCACAAGATCAGCCAGCAGCACGAAGTAACCGGTCACACGAGCCTCCGGGAAGTGCTCTCGACTGATCTGCTCCAATTGACGAATCAGGAGCTGCTTTTCCTCTGCCGTCTGACGCTCGTGAACGCGCAGCATCACGCGCAAATAGTGCTGGCCGTCGACCGGATCGATTCCGAACAACGTCTCGTAGAACTCTGGCATTTGGGCTCGCATCGCCGCAAGACCGCTGCGCAGAACGCCCAGACGCAGGATGCTCGTCGGCTTCGTCAGCGTCCCCGGTGCGACCGTCTCAATTGCATCGGGAATGCAGAAGGATTTGGTCAGCGAGGTCGACAAGGGCGGCTCGACGACCGACTTCAGTTCCCGCGACAACGTCAAGACCTGCCGCAGATAGGCCGAATCAAGCTTTTCCGGCGCCGGAAGAACAAGGTCGCAAACCCCTGCGCCGCCCAGATGGTCTTCGACGAAGCGATACGCCTGGACGATTTCACTATCGGCGCGAAAATTCCGCGTAAAGTCCGTTTCGACCTGCATCCGTCCTGTTCCGGCCAGGGCAAAGATGGCAACCAAGCTGATGGCGGCCGACAGTGCGTAGGGATGTTGGTTGACCAGTTGCAGCAATCCACGCAGTCGACCCAACA
>CAZFWV010000318.1:0-7860 GCA_964522605.1 uncultured Pirellulaceae bacterium | reverse complement strand
GACCGGCTCGTCCGTAGCGGACCCGATCCACTCTGGCTCCCCTCGCCCCGTTTCGGGGAGAGGGGCCGGGGGAGAGGGGCTTTTTTCAACTCGCCACAATACACGAGAAATCTTGGGACCTTTCGATGCCGTGCCCCCTCATCCCCAGCCCTTCTCCCCCGCAAAGTCGGGGGAGAAGGGAGCTCGGGGTTCGGTCTGTTCATTGCCTTTCTGAACGTCCCATGTTTCCGAGTTGAAAACACCTTCGACAGCTCAGATCACTGCTCCGCAATCCGATGAGCACGACAGCGTTGTGAACGAATCGCGTTCACCAGAGTTTGGGAACGACCCCCGTTTCGAGTACGAGTACGAGTACCGCTGCGCTGAGTACGAGTACGAGGAGGAGGATGAGGATGAGGATGAGGATGAGTGCCTCTGAGTACAGCGAGGCGGCATGCACGATCAGGATGGCGGATCGGCCGGTGTCTGCTGGGCGGTGTCGTCCAGTCGCTTGCCTTCGGTCAGATTTTGGCCGACGCGGAACCGCAGGTCACCGGATTCGGTGCGGATGTCCGCTTCCTTTTCTCCGATCCAGTGCACGACGCCGCGGACCGAGCCGACTCGGACGGGGTCTCCCACGGTCAGTTTCTGAAGCTGGCCGGTGGTTCGGACCATCAACCAGAGCTGCCGATCTGGGCCGGACAGAATCGTGCCCACGACATAGGTTGCGGCCGCCTCATCGAACCGAGGCTCCTCGGGTTCCTCCGGTTCCTCGGGCGGCGGATCGATGACCGTGACCTGAAAGGTGGTCTCATCGGTCCGTCGCGGAGTGCCGTTATCACTGACGCGAATCGTAAACGCCTGGGAGCCGTTTTCCTGGGGCGTCCATCGCAACTCACCGGTCTGTTCGTTCAGGGTCACTCCGTCGGGGGCTTCTCCGACCAGCGAGTACGACAGTTGCTGGAATGGATCTGGATCGGACGCAGACGCTTTGACGGAGAACGTTTCGCCGCGTGGCGCTTCCTGATCGCGGATGCTGGCAAGGTTCGGAGGGATATTGGCCGGCAGGAACATGCTGCGTTCCAGAATGACGTTTTCAAAGTCTTCAAGCGATTGATTCTGCAAACGTGTCGAGGCGAGATCGCCGACGGACTTCCGCTGGCTATTGGGCAAGATCAGGGCTTCGATGACCATGATGATATCGAGGTCCTGGGATCCTCGGACCGGTTGCAGCGTCAGCTGCTGCATTCGGTGCAGATCGTCGGTGGAATAGAACTCATGAAGGAATTCGACGACTTGCTCTAGGCTGCCGTCGGCATCGACCTGAAAGGTCAGTTGATCGTAGAAGCGTCCGCGAATCGTTCGATCGGTGGCGCGCACGGTCGGGTTGCGGAATCCAACCCGGTCGACGCGTTCCAGCAGCCATTGCTGGTACAGCGAACGCGCCGTTTCTCGCTCTTTCGGAAGCGAGCGTTTTTCCAAGGCGGTGAGTTCTGCGGACGCCTTGTCGCCCTGCTTGACCATTACTGCCTGACGTTCCTTGTCGGCCTGTAATGTTGTAATCGAAGCTTTGCGTCGCTCAACGGCCGAAGAGGCCTGACGATAGATGAACATCACCGCCAGCATCAGCAGCAGGAGACCGATCAGACCGGCCAGCATTCGTTCCCGTGGATTCATTACTGCATGCCTCGCTGCGGAACTCGCGTCAGGGGCGTCGTCGCGGCGCGGGAGGCCGCTTCGCGTGCCTTGGGATCCGCCGTGACGATCGTCATCGTTTCTCGGAACCGCCAGGGATACTTCTCATCCTGGAACTCAAACGTACCGCCTTCCCCTCGAACGCGACGTCGATCGTCCTCCCCGCGCAGTTGGCGTTCGATCTGAGCGATCGTGCTCTGTTCATCCACCAAGCCTTCCAGCACGAGGTTGCCCTCTCCATTCGCCGTAACGACGGCGCGCCATTCTTCGACGCGTGCCTGGTCGGCCGGAGGAAGTTGCTCCGAAACATAGCGCAACTGTTCGAGCCAATTGATGTCACCGCGAGTCCATTCGCGGACCGCCCCGGCTTCCGAGATTTTTTGCTGTGCCGTCTTCACTTCTGGTGCCAGCTGCTGCAGCTCCTTTTGCAGTGTCACGATTTTGTCATCGAGTGAACTCAGATACCACCAAAACGCGGCCAACAGGCAGAGGGCGACCAGACCGACCCCGGAGCCAATCGCGGCGAACAATCGTCTTCGTGATTTGGGCGGCGCCACTTTCCGGGGATGCAGAAAATCGATCGCGGGACGCTGCTGCTGCGAATGTTCCAGTACCATGCCCAGCGCTGCAGCAAAACCTCCGGTCGACTCCGGCAGATTCTGTTGCAGTTCCCGACTTCGCCGAAAGGCATGGAGCGGATCGATCGCGTGGACTTCCAGTTGGAGTCGTTCCTGCAAGCGCTGCCGCAGGTTCTCGTGTGCGTCTCCCGACCCGAACACAACAATTCGCTCGACGGGATGTCCGCCCAATTGATTGCGCACGGCCAGGATCGTACGGCGAATCTCTCCCGCGAGGTAATTCACTCGTTCGGGCCCGTTCGGATCCTGCGTGGCCGGTGGTTGAACGGTGCGCATGAAGATCGCGGTCTTTTCGCGGAGCACGGTCAGTTCAATGGCGCTGCCAAAATCGTCCGCCATCAACTGAACCTCTGCCTCCGGGACACCACCGACGACGGGAACAAGGGCGGCGGCCGCACAGGGACGCAGCACCAGGCGACGCAGCTTGAGTTCCGCGGCGTCAACGACTCGCTGAAACTCCGCCATGCGTGCGGGAGAGATCGCCGCGGCCAAAACGGTGGTCTCTTCCTGGTCACTTCCATCGTCGACGGGATAAAAATCGATCGGCCAGTTTTCGGCGAGTTCGGAGAATTCGCGGAGCGCCTGGAACCGAACCATGTCCGGCAGTTCTTCTGCGGGTACAGGCGGCAACTTCAAGGGCCGCAGTTCGACATCCGCACGGCGGACCGCCGCGACGCTGTCGGCATGTCGGCCACGGAGCTCCGACACGGCGCTGCGCAATCGTTCGACCAGGGCCTTCTCGCCGGCCGCTCCCGGCCCCTCGGAATCCCCCAAGGGAATCGACCGGAGGGCTTCCAAGGTCAACTCCTTGCCCTGCTGCTGAGCTACCGCCAGACGCAGTTCTTGATCATCCCAGTCCAAGGCAATCAGTCGTGGCATTCAGGAATCCTCCGCAGCGGTGGGCCCGGCGGTCAACGTAACGACATCCAGTCGATCCCCAGGGTTTCTCGGGCAAATCCCCGTCCCAGGTGACTGATATCTCTCCAGAGTAATACGCGGGGCAGGGCGGGGGTAGCGTCGATCACGACTTCGACGCGCGAGAAAACTTCGCCCTCGTCAAAATAACCAATCACCTGGGCGCGGTAGACATCACCTCCGGCGGTGACAAACGGCATCAGCGCCCGCATCTCGTCCAAGGTAACGATCCCCCGGGTCAACAGCCAAGTTTCGTGCTGCAATTCCGGATCCAACTCGCTGCCCGCCGGATCGCGCTGACTGAGAATCGCCTCGACGATATCGAAAGACATTCCGGGGATGGCTTCCAGAACGGCCCGCGGTGCCTGGTTGATGTTGATCCGCCCCGGGATGGTCTTTTCCCCACGGACGGTGCAGTAATTCATGAGTTCCGGAAGATAGCTGGCCATCGAGATCGGATCTTCGGAGAACGGAGATTCCAGAATGACCGTCTCGCCGTCCTGCAATTTGGCCCGCGCGCGGACCCCAATCAAATCCAGCACCTGCGTCAACTTGCCCTGCTCACTCGGGCTGGCGGTCAAATCGAGCGATTGGGTCCCGGCCGGTTCGATTTCGGGTTCCTGATCTCCTCCTCCGCTTCCGCCGTCTCCCCGGCCGCCTCCCTCATCGCCCCCCTCATCGCCACCATCGTCCCCGTCGTCGTTCTCTTGGTAGGGCCCGCTTTGCCGGTAGGCGACGATGAACGTGACCCAGGCCGGCTCCAACACCAGACTCAGATCATCGTACAACGTCTGCAAATCATCCCCCATCAGATTAATCCGTGGGTTCCCCTCCGAATCCACGTTCTTTTCCATGCTGTACAGAGTCAGATAGGCGGACCAGCCGCGATCCATCGAGCCGTCGCCAGGGTCGCCTTCGATGTACAACGGCAACTGCTGTTCGTGCCAATCCACCATGCCATTACGATTGATGTCGCGGCCAAACAACAGATCGGGCGTGAGACCGCGGACCAGAAGTAATTCTTCAATGCTCTCGATCGGACCGTTGCGTGGCGAGTAGGGCGGATCAAGGCTCGAATAGTATTCGATCTCGGCGCCGTACTCACGAGGTTCATCGTCTTCATCGATCCAATCCAGGATCGCGTCGGCAACGTCGATCGTCATGCCCGGCAGTTTCATCAGCAGTTCTTCGCCGGAGAGATCCATCAAGCTCGCCGTTTCCGACTGATCACCTCCCGCTCGATCCGCGGATCCACCGGATGGTCCCTCGTCGCCGCCACCTCCGCCACCTTGGTCACCACCGCCCCCGCCGCCACTGCCACCGCTTCCCGCCCCGCCACGGTTGTCGCCTGACCCCATCGCCGCGTCGTCGCCGGCCAAGTCTCCCATGACATCGCCCGCATCGAGATTCAACGCGTTGATGTTCAGTCGACCCGATTCATCCTCGAGTCCAAAACGCCATCCGCCCCAGTATCCGAGCGAGTCTTGTTCGGGAGCGACGATCGTGAACCGTCCGCGGCCGGCGGGACCGACGTCGTCAATCACCAACTGGGCCTGGAACGACTGCGGATTGTGGTAGAGGCCACCGAGGTCTTGCCGAGTCAATTCGTCCAGTTCCAAGAAGTAGCGCACGTGGGACGCGCCGGAATCGACGAGAGCGCGAGCCTGAAGTTGCCGGCCGGCTAGTTGCGCGCTTTGATTCTCCGTCGTCATCAAGTCCGAGAACGTGTAGGCGCTGAGTGCCAGCAGGGCGACGACGAGGAGTACGACAAGCAAGGCGAATCCGGCGCGATGGCTTTGGACCTGCGCATTTCGACGACGCGTCTCCGAAGTCGTGAGAATTCGCACGCGGCTCCGGCGGCTTGCCCCGGTAAAACACCGCGGAACTCTCGCGGATTCGGCTCCAAGCGAAGTCCCATCTTGATGGCGACGAGCGTTCATAATCCCGTCCCCGTGCCCAGTGTGCTGCCGGTCATCCGTTCATCGGTCACCGGATCCGCCGTTGGCATTTGGACAACCAGTCGATAGAAGTGTTCCGAGCCGATCTGATCGTAGTTGATGTTGGTGCCGGTCAGCGCGTTGCCCGCCGACTGCACATCATCCGCGCTGTGCACGATCAGGAGAATCTCCACCGCAACGGGAAGTCCGCCGTTCAGCTCGGTATCCCATTCCACTAACCATTGCGTACCGTCGAAGTACGCGAACTCCAACGCCATTACTTCTGGGGCAAACAGTTCGGCTTGTTCATCCAGCCACTGCAGCGCGCCGTTTTCCTGCGCGAACCGGATCGTCGATCGATCGACAACGCGCCGTGCCAGCCCGGTGGAATTCTCGGTCGCAAATCCGTTCTGCCAGGTCGAACCGGTGGTTCCGAATCCGGATGCGCCGTAGCCGAACCCACCCGTGCCCAAGCTGGAGGTCCCATACGTGCTTGCGCCGGTGGCGTAGCGGCTGGAGCCAAGCGATGACGTACCGCTGGCCGTACCGTAGGGCGATCCGTACATAAGGGGTGGTCCACCGAGCAGAAAATAGGAGACGGTTTTCACATCGCCCAGCGATCCGGCCGAGAGAAAATCGCCCATTTCCATGGCCAATTCATACTCTTCATAGCGCGGAATTCGGCTCACATCGATATGCAGTTCGTAGGCGCTTCCGTAGATTCCCAACTTCTCCGGCAGCAAGCCCGCGGCCGTCAGTTCTTCGGCGCTGGACGTTTCGGATTCCGTGGACATGGCGTCGGTGTCCATCTCGTCGCCGAGCAGGAGCTGCTCCATATCCGCCATTAAATCCCCTTCTCCTTCGCGACTGACAATCACGGAACGCAGGTCATCCGCGATGCGGCGCAGGATGGCGCGGGCCAGTTGAGCCTCTTCGATCCCGGAGCGACGCGTGGTCAGTTGTCGCAGGTGCATATCAATTGCGCCGGCAATCAGGACCATGATGACGGCCGTCAGCGCGACGGCGAGGATCACTTCCAGCAAAGTGAAGGCGCGTTTCTCTGTTGCGCGTTGCGGGGCGTTCATCGTCGAGGATCTCCGCCAGCGGGTGGAGCACCGCCGCCGGGCGTCGGAGTTCCGCCGCCGAACCCACCGCGAGCGCCGCCGGGCCCCGCATTGCCGCCGAATCCACCGCGAGCGCCGCCGGGCCCCGCATTCCCACCGCGACCGCCGAATCCGCCGCGGGCACCCCCGGGACCGGCATTGCCGCCTCGACCGCCGCCCGGTGCGGCATCACCGCCACCGCGTCCGCCCCGGCCGCCGCCCGGCGCGGCGTCTCCGCCACCCCGACCACCGCGGCCCCCGCCAGGACCCACATCACCGCCACCCCGGCCACCACGTCCACCGCGATCGCCACCCGGGCCGGCATCGCCGCCGCCACGACCCCCTCGGCCGCCGCGACCGCCCGCATCACCGCGTCCTCCGCCACCACCGGGCGGCCCAATGTTCGTTCCGCCGCCACCCGCGTTGGGCCCCGACCCATTGTCGTCGTTCGCCGGGGGCGTTTGGGCAGACGATCCGGAATCGGGCAGCGCAGAATCCGCAGCTTCCTCTTCCTCGACCGGCTCGGTCGGTAGTTCGAGCGTTGGATCACGCATCCAGCGGGCCAAGACGAAACGCCCGGCGCGCCGCGAATTCGTGTTTTCCTCAACGACGACAGCAACCTGGACGATTCCTGGGTGAATCGTCGGTTGGAGGATCACCGTACCCAACCATCCCACTTCGATCTCCGACGGACCAAACGGCTCTGCGGGGGTGATCCCCGCCGTGACTTCGGACATCAGGCTTTCGGCAAGCATCTGTGCCTGCGTCAGATCTCTCGTTTGGCCCGCGGCGCGCACTCCCAAGCCAACCAACTGGGACAACACCGCGACAGCGCCGGCGAGAATCGCCATCGCCAGCACAACTTCCAGCAACGACAAACCGGAAAACGGTCGGAGACGGTGGCCACTTTTCATTGGAGTGATTGCTCCGGTGTCCCGTAGAGCGAAAGTGCTTGAATTGGGCCGACGCGAACCGTTCCGGTCAGCCCGCGCAACCAAACCTCGACCACACGCTGTTTCTCGTTCGTGAGCACGAGGCGGACGTTTGATGTCGTACCATCGGGATAGAAGAACACGGGCGTGCCGCTCGTTGTCTCCGCAAACGACATCGCATCCGATTCCGAGAGGGCCGCCATTTCGAGCGTCGGATCCGTGGGCAATGTGTTCAATTGGGACAACGTTCGCTGATCAAGCTGAACGTCGGCACCTAGAAAAACCACATCTTTGGGTAGCTCACGCCAGCGCCGAACGGAGGGATCCGTCGACGTCAGCGAGCGACCTGCCGAACTCGGCGAGGAAGCGTTCGGCCGGAGCGGACTTTGGCGCAGCGGGTTCTGCAATGACGGGGCTTGACCGTAGGGCATGCCGGACGTCGTTCCACCCGCCCCGAGCGGCGAGTAGGCGACCCAGGGAGCAGCCTCCAGCTCATCCTCATACGAAGCAACGGGCGTCGTGACGTAATTGCGGGAGTAAAGCGTGTGGCGGAAGACCTGAATCTGACCCGTTTTGATCGCACGAACGCGCGCCCGCGTCCACTCGGCCCGAATCTGTTCCGCCGCCTTCTGCAAACGCTGGTCGCTGAACGAACCTCGCA
>CAZFWV010000317.1:4411-7900 GCA_964522605.1 uncultured Pirellulaceae bacterium | reverse complement strand
CCTCCAGCCTCCAGCCTCCAGCCTCCAGCCTCCAGCCTCCAGCCTCCAGCCTCCCTCATGCCCCGATGACACCCTCTTCCGGGCTGCTGGCCGTGGCGTAGAGCCGTTTGGGAATGCGGCCCGCCAGATAGGCGAGCCGTCCCGCCTCACAGGCCAATCGCATCGCGCGCGCCATGGCCATCGGATCCTGGGCGTGGGCGATCGCCGTGTTCAGCAGAACGCCATCGACGCCCAACTCCATCGCTTCGGCCACATCGCTGGCCGTACCGACTCCCGCATCGACAATCACGGGATAGGACGGATCACCGTCTTTGAGATACTCCAGGCAGATGCGCAAGTTGTTTTGATTCAGGATTCCCTGGCCCGATCCGATCGGACTGCCGGCCGGCATGACCGCCGTTGCGCCGGCCTTTTTCAGCTTGAGCGCCAAAACGGGATCGTCCGTCGTGTAACAAAGGACGTCGAACCCTTCCGCAACCAGTTGTTCGGTCGCCTGCAAGGTGGCCACGGGATCCGGCAGCAGGGTCTTGCTGTCGCCCAGCACCTCCAGCTTGACCCAATCCGCGCCCGGGTTCTCCAAGCCTTCCAGAATCTCGCGACCCAGCCGGGCCGTGCGAACCGCGTCCTCCACGGTGAAGCATCCGGCCGTATTCGGCAGCAAGAGATAACGCCGGGAATCGATGAAATCCAGGATGTTCTGCCCGTTCTGATCGTAGAGCCGTTCCCGTCGCACGGCCACGGTAATGCAGTGCGTTCCCGATTCTTCCAGCGCATCCGCCATTAGGGGAAACGTCTGATACTTGCCCGTTCCGACAATCAGCCGACTCCGCACCACGTGGTTGCCGACTTGAAGTGCGTCGTCGCTTCGAATCTTCTCGTCCATCACCAATGCTCTCTTCGCGCTTTTTCCTAGTTCACCCCACCGATGAAAGAATCTTCGTAGGACGGATTGGTAATCCGTCTTCTTCTTCGGACGGATTACCAATCCGTCCTACGTCATCATCTTAGGCAATTGCCGGTATGAGAAACATGCCCGCTCGGGTCGAATGCCCAGGGGTTCAGCCACCTCCAACCAGAGTGACAATCTCCAGTCGGTCGCCGGGCGATAACGGATAATCGGCGTGTTGTCGGCGAGGGACGAGCTCGAGATTGACCTCCACGGCTACCTGCTGGGGATTGAGTTGCAAGTGGCGCAACAGGTCGGCGATGGTGGCTGGACCATCGAGCTCACAGGGGTCGCCATTCACGGTAATGGTGATCATGGTCGGTTATCGAGCTGCACGGGATTCAGACGGTCGATCAGGACGCGGCAAGCTACTCACGGATCACCGCGGTGGGCCCCTGCCCCACATCTTGCAGTGTCAACGGACCGGTCTGAGGTCGCCCGGTGTTTGCCATGTCACGGCGCCAGGGCAGACTGTAGGCGGCGAAGTTCCCCGACGTGGTGTCGAGTACATAGACGATCGAGAAGGACGGTCGCGCCGCACCCGGTCCGCGCGGAAAATTGACCTGTCCGGTGGTCATCAAGTAAGACGGTCGTTTCGCCGGATCCAAACCGAGATCGTTGATCACGTTGGTGCGGAATAAGCCCGCAAAGCGGCCCGTGCGGATGCTCATCACCGAACACTGCAAGTCGCCGGTCAACACGTTCAGGACGAACAAACCCTCGACGTCCTCGTCGATCGGCCCGGTCGCCATCGCGTAGGCCTCGTTTTGCACAGCAGAGGCGGCGTGCAGTCGGGTCTCGGGCCACGCGTCAGGCTGTCGCTGCAGCAGTGGGCGAGCCACATAACCACAGGCCACCAGCACGAGTCCAAGCAGAAAGCCGCCTATCCAACGCCCCGTCGGAAATCCATGAATTCGCTTCACGTTCGAGTCTCCTCGATGATGAACCGTCGCACTGGCCGCCAGTCGCTGAAGCGGTTCCGGTTGGGATACGGAGGGAAAACCGCGCACGGATGCCGACGCACCTCGGCTCAATAACGCCTTCGTGATGAACCACCCCGGCCCTCAGCACCGCGAACGGTGAAAATGTTGTTCTCTCGAAAAGAAAAAGAAACAGAGCGACCATCGGAAGCGACCCTTACCCGGGTGCGGTAGCACCCCGTTGGGTTGCGGCCCTGCCGCACTGTGATTCATCCTAGCCGTTTCGCGATCTCAGGACCAGCCAGGTCGTCGACGACGCAACTCAAGGCCCAGAAGCGCCAGCAGCAAGAGGTAAAGACCGCTCGGTTCGGGCACGGCTTGGGCAAACCGTTTCGGCCCCATCTCAAAACCTCCCGACGTCAGGACCAGCACAAAATCGGCGGTGTCAAAGTCTCCGTTCCCGTTCCAATCTCCCGTCTCCCACAGGGAATTGCCGGCGATGCCATCCTCGTATTGCCCGGCCATCAACACATCGACGAGATCCCCCGTGTTGAATTCTCCGTCCAGGTTCCCGTCCCCGAAATAGGTATGCTGCAACTGCTCCACCCAAATTGCGCGATCGGCTGACGTGACAAAGGTATCCTGATTCAAGTCAAACGCGGGATCGTGCGTATCGTCACGCACCTCGGCCGACAACATGTTGATGTCGATCGCCGTGAGCAGGCCGTCTCCGTTGAAATCGCCGAGCACGGCCGATGTCTTGCTGAACTGCAGAATTCCGTGCGGACGTTGGGGCAAACTGCGTGTTCCCGGCGCCAAAGCCCAGGCGGGTACCGTGCGCATTGTTCCAAAACGGAACGTCTCGACGCGGGCAATGTTGAAGAACCACTCTTCGCCATCCAAAGGCGCGTCGGGATGGTAGAGTCCGACATCATCCGTTTCCGCGGTGAAGATATCGGGATTGGAGGCATCGAAATCACTCCACGGAATAAACAGCTCCGTGTAACCGTAACCGGGACTCGAGCTCGTGTTCTGGACCATCAGCGCATCGTTGAAGTGCGACCACGGTTCGTCCTGGTCGCCGGACAACCGGTTCACATGAGCCTCCGCGAAGGTTCCGACCTCCAGCAACTCCGATCGTCCCAAGGGTTGGTTGAAACTGAGTTGATATCCGTCGATCCCGGTGTCCAGGGAACCCGATTGATCATTGGTCTCCCCGTCCTTATTCGGGTCAAAGTACAGACTCAACATCTCGTAGCGCGAATCGAGTGCTCCGAAACCGAGCTGATCCCAACCGTCGTAGTCCACTTGGTGCTGCAAGTACAAACCTCGGTCGTCCCACAGCGCGACAAATCGATTTCCGGTCGTGTCCGGAGCATCATTCGCGTAATTGACGCCGGATCCCCACAGTGTCCATTCGGTGGCTGCCGCGCTGGCCATCGACCATTCCGTCGGCGACGTCAGCTCGCCGTCAATCACCGGCGGCAGATTCACATAACGGGCGATGTAGGTCGGGGGCTCATATTGGCCAAAAGCCGATATCGCTCCGGACACCCAGATCACACCAATCGCCAGAACCCATCTACATCCCGGATTGCCGTACATCAATGCCTCTCACCCCGT
>CAZFWV010000317.1:0-4311 GCA_964522605.1 uncultured Pirellulaceae bacterium | reverse complement strand
CCCACGGTCCGATCCGCAGGATAACCTAAACCAGCAGAAAACGCACGGAATCGGTTAGAATAATGAACACCCCCTCCAATTAGTGGATTGGATTCTTCCTCCGCCATGAACGATGCTCGACACCCCGCTGAGTTATCCGACGAACAGCTGCAGGCCGACTGCGAAATCCGATTTCAGCGCCGCACGGGTCCGGGCGGCCAACACCGCAACAAAGTGGAAACTGCGGTCTACGTGACACATCGTCCGTCGGGAATCCGCGCTGGCGCCAGTGAGCGACGGAGCCAAGCCGCGAATCGGGCCGCAGCGCTGGATCGATTGCGCATCAGCCTGGCTGTGCAGGTGCGGGCCGATTGGAGCGAGCCGAGCCCGCGGTGGCGGGCCCGATGCCAAAACCAGCGTCTGCGGATCAATCCTCGCCACGCGGACTTCGCGCCGATGCTCGCCGAGGCGTTGGACGCGCTGGCGGAGCTGGATTGGAGTCTACCGGAAGCCGCCCAACGACTCGACTGCACCGCATCGCAACTGCTCGGGCTGCTACGCGACGAGCCTCGTGCCCTGAAAGAACTGAATGATCAACGACGACAGCGAGGTGGGCGGACGCTCCGCTAGGTGCGAGCTTCCGCGGCCTGGGATCATGACGGTATACTCCGACTCAAGAACAATCCAGTGCGGCAGGGCGGCAATCTGTCGTAGTGTCGTAGGCTGTAGGCTCGAGGCTGTAGTCTGTAGTGTGTTGCCTGCAGTCTCCAGCCTGCAGCCTCCAGCCTGCCGTTTCACCGTTAGCAGCGCCGTAAGCGCGACTGCAGGGCCGAGCCATATTCGCGATCGAACTTTCCTGGAGCAGGACGTGAAACTGATCAAAGTAGGTGCGGCCGTCTTGAACCAGACGCCGCTGGACTGGAATGGCAACCGAGATCGGATCTTGGGCGCCATCCGAGAAGCGCAGCGTCAGCAGCTCAGCGTGCTCTGTTTGCCCGAGCTGAGTATCTCGGGCTATGGGTGCGAGGATGCGTTCTATTCACCCGGTGTGCAGCAGATGTCCCTGCAGGTTTTGCGTGAGATTGTCCCCGAGACGAAGGACCTGATTGTCTCCTTGGGGTTGCCGCTGTTTCATCGGGGCGGCTTGTTCAATACGGCATGCCTGCTGGCGAACGGACAGATTCTCGGGTTCGTCGGCAAGCAGAATCTGGCGCGCGAGGGGCTGCATTACGAACCGCGATGGTTTCGCCCCTGGCCCGACAATGTCGCAGTCGAGACACAGATCGACGGGCAGTCGTACCCTCTGGGAGACCTCGTGTTTGACTGCGGCGATGTGCGACTCGGTTTCGAAATCTGCGAGGATGCCTGGGTCGCGAATCGGCCGGGGGGACAGTTGGCCGGACAGGCGGTCGATCTGTTACTGAATCCGAGCGCCAGTCACTTCGCGTTCCAGAAGCATCAAGTGCGACGCCGATTCGTGCTCGACGGATCCCGTGCGTTTCACGTCGTCTACATCTATGCCAATCTGTTGGGCAATGAAGCCGGCCGCGCGATCTATGACGGGGATGCGATGATCGCCAGCGGCGGGCAGTTGCTCGCCAGTGGTCCGCGATTCTCGTTCCGCGACTTTCACGTCACGTCGGCCGTCGTGGATATCGACTCCGTGCGCGTCCACCGCGCCCGATCGGGCAGTTATCAGCCCCAGGCGGGCGATCCTCGACAGCTGGTTCAGGTTGATTTTGAGTTTCCGCCTGTTCCCCCCGAATCCGCGGTCATCCAAGCCGAACCCTGGGAATCGTCGCCGGCGCTGAAAGAAGAGGAGTTTGCCCGAGCGATCGGACTGGGCCTGTTCGACTATCTGCGCAAGAGTCGTTCCCGCGGCTTCGTCGTGTCGCTCAGTGGTGGCGCCGACTCTTCGGCCGTCGCGACGCTGTGTGCGTTCTCACTCCATCTCGCTCTCCACCAATTGGGCCCCGAAGGCGTGCGGCAGAAACTGGCCTATCTCGGGGATGAACTGACCGACGTTTCTGAACCATCGCTCGTCCGTCGCCTGCTGACCTGTGCCTACCAATCCACGCGAAACAGTTCCGAGACCACGCGTCAGGCGGCCTCGGAAGTGGCCGGAGCGTTGGGAGCGACCTTTTACGAGCTGGACGTCGACTCCCTCGTGCAAGATTACATCGGACTGATCTCCAGTGCGATCGGGCGGCCGCTATCCTGGCAACAGGATGACCTGACGCTGCAGAACATTCAGGCGCGAGCGCGCGGTCCCAGCGTCTGGATGCTGGCGAACCTGCGCGGCGCCCTGCTGCTCGCCACCAGCAATCGCTCCGAAGCGGCCGTGGGCTATGCCACGATGGATGGAGACACCTGCGGTGGGTTGTCACCGATTGCTGGCATCGACAAGGCGTTCCTTCGCCAATGGTTGCGCTGGATGGAGACCACAGGCCCAAATGGATGGCGGCCTCTGCCGGCTCTGAGCTACGTCAATCAGCAGGCGCCAACAGCCGAACTGCGCCCTCAGGAAAAAGGCCAAACGGACGAAGCCGACCTGATGCCCTACGATGTTCTTGATGCTATCGAGCGATTGGCGATTCGTGACAAACAAGCACCGCGGGAGGCCCTGCAGCATCTGCGCACCTTGTTTCCGCATCACCCGGTCGAGCAACTGGGTCAGTGGATCGAACGCTTCTTTCAACTTTGGTGTCGAAACCAATGGAAGCGGGAGCGGTACGCGCCGTCTTTCCATGTCGACGACGAAAACCTGGATCCGAAGACCTGGTGTCGATTTCCGATTTTGTCGGGTGGATATGAGCGGGAGCTTGCGGATCTACGCGACCACCTCGAGCAACTGAGCCCCACCGATCAAGTTCCTCACAAGCCCGCGCGCAGGAGTCGAAAGTGATCCAGATCCAATCGCATCTGACGGCTGAATCGTTGTTGCCCGCAATGGAGGAACTGTGGGATCTGGCCGGGCAAAAGATCCTCTCGATTCACGCATCCGCCGAACAGATCGGTGGGACGCCCGTCTTTACCGTGCGCGGTCGTTACGTCGCACAGGGCTGGACCGAGTGGACTCAAGGTTTTCAGTTCGGCGCCCCTCTCCTGGTGTACGACGCAACCGGGAACGAGAACTTCCTGGAACTCGGGCGCACGCAAACGCTTCAGAAGATGGCTCCGCACATCACGCACTTGGGCGTCCACGATCACGGATTCAACCAGGTCAGCACCTACGGCAATCTCTGGCGATTCATCCAGGAAGGTCGCATCTCGGCCGGCCCCTACGAACAGCAACTCTACGAATTGGCCCTGAAGGCCAGTGGTGCCGTCCAGGCCGCACGCTGGACGACCACGGCAGACGGGGAAGGATTCATCTATTCCTTCAATGGTCCGCATTCGCTTTTCTGTGACACGATACGGTCACTGCGTGCCCTCGCTCTGGCCTGGCGGCTTGGCCATGTTCTTTGGGCGGAGAATGATCGGCAGATCTGCCTGCTCGAACGCTTGATTCAGCACGCGCGGACGACGGCCCGACATAACGTCTACTACGGCGAGGGACGCGACATTTACGACGTGCGCGGACGCGTGGCCCACGAAAGCCTGTTCAACACGAACGACGGAAACTATCGCTGTCCAAGTACGCAGCAAGGTTATTCGCCATTCAGTACCTGGACGCGGGGACTGGCGTGGATTATGGTCGGCTATCCGGAACAGCTGGAGTTTCTGCAGACGGTGCCGGACGAGGCATTGCAGCCGCTTGGGGGTCGCGAATCGATTGAAGCGATCCTGTTTCGCGCCGCCACAGCGGCCTGTGATTTCTATCTGCAGCAGACACCGACCTGCGGAGTACCGTATTGGGACACGGGCGCACCGGGACTGGTCCATTTAAAGGATCCATTTGATCGCCCGGCAGATCCCTGGAATGCGTACGAACCGGTCGACAGTTCTGCCGCGGCCATCGCCGCGCAGGGACTGCTGCGACTCGGACGTTACCTGCAGCGTCGTGGCGAAACCCAAGCGGGCCAGCAATACTGGCAGGCGGGCTTGACCGTGCTGCACACACTGTTGCAGGAGCCTTACCTCAGCCGGCGCACGGATCACCAAGGTCTGCTGTTGCACACGGTCTATCATCGCCCCCGCGGTTGGGACCACATCCCGCCCGGCGCGACCGCTCCCCATGGTGAATCCTGCATGTGGGGCGACTATCATCTCTTAGAAGCTGCGCTGTACGTCGAGCGAATTGCCCGGTCGCAACCGGATTACGCGTTCTTTGGCGCGCTTTGCTAGGGAACTTCCTCGTTTCACCGCGCGGGCATCGCCCCGCGCGTCGGG
>CAZFWV010000316.1:0-8020 GCA_964522605.1 uncultured Pirellulaceae bacterium | reverse complement strand
CCATGGGGTGTTTCCAGCAGCGCATTGCTGGGAGGTTCCCCTAGCCCACTTGGTGGAAAGTCGTTCCCCCGCTAGATGTGGTGTGCGATCTCCATGGCGCAACCTGAGTATGGGAAACAGGTTCTTCGTTGATGGCAGCAGCAGTCGCGCCAAGACGGAACCGAAGTTTTGTAATTCTTCCTTCAATAATTGATGGGATTCTCCGGTCGTTTCCATCGAAGAGGATTCACGGGTGCAATTCGATTGCACAAACCAACAGCGGTGTCGTCGTCATTCTGAAAACAGGCGAGCATCGCGACGATAGCTTATTGCTCTGTGCTCTGCCTACGCTCGAGTCGGGGATTAGGCACTCAGTTTGCACTTGAAACCTTCAGCGAAATGGTTTGTGGATCGAAGCATAATCTGCTCGAGCCGTTCTGGACTATTCATGAAACCTCTTCTTGGAACTCCGGCAGGATCGTTGTGAAGCAAGACCAGAAGAGCCGCGACGTACGCTCGGGAGCAACCTTGTCCGGATCCGCGGCGGTTTCCGCCGGATCGGGTCGACTGCAACTCAGGGGAGCTGTTCTCGACATGGATGGTGTGGTGACCCGCACGGCGCGACTGCACGCGCATGCGTGGAAGGAAATGTTTGACGAGTTTCTTGAGCAGTACGCGCGTGAGTCCGGCAAATCGCAGTCGCCATTCGACATGGACGAGGATTATCGGACGTTTGTCGATGGCAAACCGCGGTACGATGGCGTCCGCAGCTTTCTGGAATCCCGTGGAATCGAGCTCCCCGAGGGCAATCCACAGGATGACGCCAGCCAGCCAACAATCTGTGGGCTGGGAAATCGGAAGAACCAAATCTTCCATCGTCTACTGAATTCGGAGGAAGTGGAGGTCTATCCGGACGCAATTGAACAGATCCGGCGTTGGAAGCGCGCTGGTTGGAAGATTGCGATTGTTTCGTCGAGCCGAAACTGCGCAGCGGTCTTGAAGGCCGCGAAGATCGGTTCGCTCTTTGATACGAAAGTGGATGGCCTCGATGCGGACCGGCTCAACATTCGCGGAAAACCAGCTCCCGACATTTTTTTGTACGCAGCCGAGCAGATGGGGCTAGAGTCCGATCAGCTTCTGCTGATTGAAGACGCCGTGGCGGGCGTCGAAGCAGGACGTCGGGGACGGTTTGGCTTTGTGGTCGGTGTCAACCGCAATCGCGAGACGGACGATCTGGAGAACGCCGGCGCCGACAAAGTTGTCGACGACCTTCGGGATTTACAGGATCTGACCGGCAACATTTCAACTGTCGATGACCGAACGCCGCCCCTCCATGCCCTGAGCGAGTTGGATGCTCTGGCAGATAGGATTGTCGGGCACCGGCTGCTACTTTGCCTCGATTATGACGGCACACTCACACCGATTGTCCGACGTCCGGAAGACGCCACACTGTCGGACGCGATGCGTGGATTGCTTGTTGATCTCGCGAAGTTGTGTACGGTGGCAATTGTCAGTGGACGAGATCGCGAGGATGTTCAGGGTATGGTTCAAATTCCCGACCTGATCTACGCCGGAAGTCATGGGTTCGACATCAAAGGACCACGCGGCCTTCAGTTTGAACATCCTCAGGCCAAGAAGGCTCTCCCGGCATTGGCTGCGGCAGAAAAGGAACTGCGCCAACGTATTGCAGAGATGCGAGGGGTGCGTGTCGAGCGGAAGCGGTTCGCGATTGCGGTGCATTTTCGTGAATTGGAATCCGAGAATGACCTTGGACGGGTACAGAAAGTCATCGATGAAGTTCATCAAGGACAATCATCTCTCCGAAAACGAGGTGGGAAGAAGATCTTCGAGTTTCAGCCTGATCTGCCCTGGGACAAAGGTCGAGCGATTGAGTGGCTCGCAAAGGCTCTTGAGCTGGATCACCCTGATACGATGATCATCTACTTGGGCGACGATGTGACCGACGAAGATGGATTTGGAGTCCTGCGAGGACGCCCCCACGGATTCGGCGTGCGCGTAGGCTCCTCGGATACTCCCACGGCAGCCCGGTACACTCTGAGCGACTGCGAAGAAGTCCAGGAGTTTCTTGCATTCCTGCGATCGATCCTGGCTGAGTCGAAAGGGTGATGCAGAGCCCTCGCTGACTGCGACACTTTGGACAAGCGTGCGACAATATGACACGGCGCGCTCGTTTTTCGACAGCGTGCGTGGGTACGCGAGAGGAAAACGCTGACTCAAGCCTTCTCCCACCGCGCGATACGGATTCCACCGCACGAACCATCAGCCACGCTGGTGCGAACCAATCAGGCCCTGCCGTTCTTTTGCGACCAAGAAGCGCAAGCGAGTGATCCCGGGTCCGTTGGTCATGACACACGGGCGTCCGCTTCGTGCTTAGGGACGACTCAAGAACAACTTCGGCATTTGGGTGCCTGGGGTCGAGACACGAGAAACGAGCGTCGAGCCCCCAGTCGCGTGATCTGGGGGGCTCGCTGCGCTCGATCCCAGCCACCCTCGTTGGCAAACAGCGAAGTCGTTCTTCAGTCATCCCTTAGAGTGTCTTCCGGTCCATTTTCCATTTCGAGTCCTCCTCATTCATACCACCGGCTCGTCCGGTGGTTGCTGATTCGTGTCGCCTCCAGGCAGCGTGCGGCACACGGCTTGCGGGAGTGTCTTGCATGATTGCGAACCACAACAAGCAGGAAGGCACGATTCTGGCCGTGCGCGGCAGTGTGATTGATGCTCGCTTCCCTCACGGAATTCCGAGGTTGAATCACCGATTGACGGCCGGCGAAGACTCTCAAGTCATTGTTGAAGTGATCAGCCACCTTGATCCACAGACGATCCGGGGACTCGCACTGACCCCTACACAGGGCGTCAGTCGCGGAGATTCCATCATTGACCAGGGCGAGCCGTTTTTCGTTCCCGTTGGCGAGCAGCTGTTAGGGCGTGTGCTGAACGTATTCGGCGAACCGATTGACGATGGTCCCGCACTGGACCACGCCGATCGGCGCGAATTGCTCCGTCCGGCCGTTCCTGTGACCCAAAGAACGGTGAAGGCAGAGGTCTTCACGACAGGCATCAAGGTGATTGACGTATTGGCACCACTGGAGCGGGGTGGGAAAGCGGGGCTATTCGGTGGAGCGGGTGTAGGAAAGACTGTGTTGATCATGGAAATGATTCATAACATGGTCGGTCAGCACGAAGGCGTCAGTATGTTTTGCGGAATCGGCGAGCGGTGCCGCGAGGGAGAGGAGCTCTATCGTGAGCTCCAGGATGCCGGTGTGCTGGAAAAAACAATGCTGGTATTCGGCCAAATGAATGAACCGCCCGGTGCTCGATACCGAGTTGGGCACGCGGCCATGACGATGGCGGAATACTTCCGTGATCAGCTCAATCGCGATGTTTTGTTGTTGATCGACAACATCTTCCGCTTCATTCAGGCGGGAGCCGAAGTCTCGGGTTTGATGGGCCGAATCCCTTCTCGCTTGGGATATCAACCGACTCTGGCCACGGAATTGGCTGCTTTGGAGGAGCGAATCTCCAGTACGCACGCAGGTGCGATTACTTCAATTCAAGCGGTCTATGTGCCCGCGGACGATTTCACGGACCCCGCCGCCGTACACACGTTTGGCCACTTGTCGGCGTCGATCGTGCTGTCTCGGGATCGAGCCAGTCAGGGCCTTTATCCCGCCGTGGATCCGTTGGAATCCGGTTCGAAGATGCTTAGTCCGCAGATTGTCGGCCGCCGTCATTACAAGACTGCGCAGGAAGTGCGGCGCACCCTAGCGACGTATGAGGAACTAAAAGACATCATTGCCATGCTTGGCCTGGAGGAGCTCTCCAAGGACGACCAACAGGTGGTTCACCGCGCCCGTCGACTGGAGCGTTTCTTGACGCAACCCTTTACCGTGACGGAAAGGTTCACCGGGAACGCGGGAAAAGTCGTCAGCGTGGAAGACGCTCTGTCCGGCTGCGAGCGAATTCTGGCAGATGAATTCCGCGATGTTCCGGAGAAAGACCTCTATATGGTGGGAAAAGTCGACGACGCCCTCAAGCAAGAGAAAAGTCAATGAGACTTCGTGTTCTAGTGCCAGAGACGGTTGCGTTAGATCAGTCGGTGCAGAAAGTTTCGGCCGAGGCAGAAGATGGTTCGTTTTGCCTCCTGCCGCGCCACGTCGACTTCGTTGCTTCCCTTCTACCGGGGCTCTTGTCTTTCACCGATCAAGAGGGGCAAGAGTCGTTTCTCGCTGTCGATCGTGGAACGCTAGTCAAGTGTGGCGATGATGTTACCGTCTCCACACCGCGGGCGATTCGCAATCGTCCACTCGGCGAATTGCAGCAAGCGGTTCGGGAGTTGCTTCGAGTCAGTGATGAACGAGAACGTCGAGCTCAAGCTGCCTTGGCCAAGATCGAGGCTGATTTGCTTCGGCGGTTTATTGAGTTGAGTGGCGTGGAAAGATGATGAGATGATCGATCTACACGACGAAAAACCGCAGGGAACTTCCGAAGATGAGTGGTTTCGCCGTGAAGTATCGCGAAAAGAACTTCGCAAATTGCGCGCTCGGCGAACCGGCGATCGGGGCCCCTGGTTCTGGTTGGGGATGTTCGGCATGGTCGGCTGGTCGGTCGCCATTCCGACTGTTTTGGGAATTCTCGTCGGCGCTTGGCTGGATCATCACTACGGAGGACGAATCTCCTGGACGTTAACCATGCTGTTCCTGGGCATCGCAATTGGCTGTTGGACCGCGTGGTACTGGATTCACCGTGAGAGTCGAGAAACGAATTCATTGCGGCGCGATCAATGATCCCCAAGGAGCAACGCGAAATCGGTAATTGCCGGACTTCCGCTGGTCGCCCTGGCTCATTGGCTGCGCCGCCGTCAATAGAAGGAACGGAGCTGAATTGTGAGTCGATCCGCCGTTGATCTGATCCTCGCACTCGCCTTCGGCGCTGGATTGGGGGCGTGGTTTTTCCTGGGCTTGCTGTGGACTCTTCGCCGCTTGCCCTCGGCCAATCACCCCGTACGTCTGGTACTGGGCAGTCTGATCGTTCGAGTTGGTCTCGTCCTGTTGGGATTCGCCTGGCTGACTCAAGAACACTGGCTATTGTCACTTCCCGCTCTGGTCGGATTCGTGGCCGTTCGGCACTGGACTCTAAAGAGTCTCGGCGGGCCTAACGCAAATGCCACGTCGGAGTAGCCGGCTATGGGTATGACACAGATCAGTCCCGATGAAATTGTCCTGTGGGAATGGCGTTTCCTTAACCTGAATGCCACCATCCTATGGACCTGGGGTGTCATGTTCGTCATGTGCGTCGCGGCGTGGTGGATTACACGGCGACTTTCCACCGGCCCGAGTATTTCACGCTGGCAGAATCTGCTTGAGGTGATCGTGGGATACGCGCGTGACCAGATCCATCAGATCAGCCGGCAGCAACCGGAACCTTACTTGCCTTTTATCGGCGCCTTATTCCTGTTCATTGCCGTTTCCAATGCGCTGGCAATCGTCCCCGGTTATGTACCCCCAACTGCGTCGTTGTCGACCACAGCAGCACTCGCTCTTTGTGTCTTCTTTGCCGTGCCCCTTTACGGGATTTTTCATCAGGGTGCCTCTGGATTCTTGAAGCACTATATCGAACCATCCGTCGTCATGCTGCCCTTCAACGTGATTGGCGAACTCTCGCGCACCCTTGCTTTGGCGGTTCGGTTGTTCGGTAACGTAATGAGTGGAACGAAAATTGCTGCGATCTTATTGGCAGTAGCTCCCTTGTTGTTTCCTGTTCTGATTCAAGTCTTGGGACTGCTTACCGGTTTGATTCAGGCCTACATCTTCGCCGTGCTGGCGGTGGTTTACATTGCTTCGGGCAAAGAGGCTGTGGACCAAGATGGATCGGGAGAACCACCCGAAGGTGCGGCCGAGCCTTCGTGAGAATAGTGAATTCGATTTACCAACAGAGGAGAACCATCCATGGACTCGCAGACCATCATCGCCGTGACCTCGATTGTTGTTGCGGGTCTGACGATCGCGATTGGATCAATCGGACCTGCCTTTGCCGAGGGGCGCGCTCTGGCGGATGCGCTCCGCTCGATTGCACAACAGCCTGATGAATCTGGCACGATTATTCGAACGCTCTTTGTAGGACTGGCGATGATCGAGTCGACTGCCATCTATTGTTTCGTCGTGTCGATGATCGTGATCTTCGCAAACCCTTTTTGGAACCAGATGTTTCAGACCGGTTCATGATGGTCACTGCTGGAACGTGAAACCGAGAACATGAGATGATCCGATGGAGTTTGCAAGATGCTGATCGATTGGTTCACCGTAGCAGCCCAGATGGTCAACTTCCTGGTCCTCTTGCTGCTTTTGAAGTGGCTGCTGTTCGACCGAGTCGTCCGGGCAATGGACGAGCGTGAGCAGAAGATTGCAGATCGGCTCGAAGATGCCAAACGCCAGCGACAAGAAGCCGAAGAGCAGTCTGAAGAACTTGATCGATCTCGTGAGCAGTTGGAATCTCAGCGGCAGCAGTTCCTGGCTGAGGCGGAGGAGTCTGCGGCAAAGCGACGGGAGGAACTGACGCAACAGGCCCGGCACGAGGTCGATGAATTGCGAGAACGCTGGCAGGAGGGGCTGGAAGAACAGCAACAGGAGATTGTCGCAGAGTTCCAGCGCGAGGCGGGAAGATTGCTTGAACAATGTGTTGGGCGCGCCTTAGAGAATCTGGCCGACACCGAGTTGCAGCAGGCGATCGAGCGCGCGTTTCTTCAAAAGGTCCACCAGATTGATGAAGGACTCCGAGAGGAGTTTCTCGGCGCGGACGATCGCGGCGAGTCTCGAGTAATCGTGAGTTCCGCTGACGAGTTGTCACCCGAGATGCGAAGAGAACTGGAGGAAGCGCTCAGCAAGACTCTTGGTGGCGAGCTCGCGATCGATTATGAAATCTCCCCGGATTTGATCACCGGGTGTGAATTACGCGGTGACGGCCGAGCGCTCGGCTGGAATCTGCGGGATTACCTTGATTCGTTTTCGGAATCGCTTACGGATGCGCTTCGCAAACAAATGCACGCAGTGTCCTCTGAATCCTCCGAGGGAGATTGAAGAAGGTCGAGAGATGACGACGACGGCGCACCCATTTCAGCGAGCCGCGGAACAATTCGCCGAAGCGGCCGAAGCGGCGATGCAGGGTGATCTCGAGTTCTCGGTTCGAGAGGTCGGCCGGATCGTCGAGATCGGACAGGGATTCGCCCTTGTCGAGGGACTGCCAGGCGTGAAGGCCGATGAGCGACTTCGGTTTCGAGGCGGGCGACGTGGACTGGCGTTTAATCTGGATCGCCACCACATCGGCGTGATGTTGATGGACTCGGAGGAGGGACTTCAGGCCGGTGACCGGGTCCAACGGACGCATCGCGTCATGGATGTGCCGGTGGGTGATGCACTCTTAGGTCGCGTCATTGATCCTACCGGAAGGCCCTTGGATGGTCGTGGGCCAATCCGATTGTCATCCCGCCTGCCGTGGGAACGGCCCGCGCCTCGAGTTCTCGACCGGGATCCCGTGGAGACTCCCCTGCAAACAGGCATCAAGGTCATCGATGCGCTGATTCCGATTGGGCGGGGACAGCGAGAACTCATTGTCGGGGACCGACAGACGGGAAAAACTGCAATCGCCATCGATACGATACTCAATCAAAAGGGCCGTGACGTGCTCTGTGTTTATTGCGCCATTGGGCAGCGCAGTTCCGCTCTGGCTCGGGTGATTTCTGACTTGCAGGAGCACGAGGCCCTCGAGTACTCGACAATCATCGCGGCGACCGGTGACGATCCTGCGGGGTTGCGGTTTGGTGCCCCCTATGCCGCGACGAGCGTCGCGGAACACTTCGTGGAGCAAGGGCGCGATGTCTTGATTGTCTACGATGATTTGACTCGACATGCGCGAGCCTATCGAGAGTTGTCACTCCTGCTGAGACGCCCGCCAGGACGTGAGGCGTATCCCGGAGACATCTTCTACATTCACTCGCGATTGCTAGAGCGTTCAACTCACCGCAAGC
>CAZFWV010000315.1:3386-8061 GCA_964522605.1 uncultured Pirellulaceae bacterium | reverse complement strand
GAAGAGAAACCGCGGATCGAACGGATAAAACGGATGTACGCGGATCGGTCCGTGCCGATCCGTACGCTCCCTCGAATCCGTGGTTACCTCTCCCCTTCGATCCAGCCGTAACGCGATTTCCTCGCGCTTCTGTCTTCCGTCGATCGCCCTTGCATCGACGGACTTGTTGGCGGATTGCTCGGCGTCGACCTGGCCTGCTGTCGCGTCCTTCCGCGTTCATCCGCGGCCCATCTTCTGGCCGGCTCGTTCGCGACCGTCATTCGTCCTGCGAGATTTTCCATTCCAGGATGCCGGCGGAAAAATCGGGCTGCAGTTGGGCGATCACGCGCAGCGCCTTGGTTTCGACCGGTGGGAATTTCAGCACCGAGTAGCCATCGCGCACGATGGGTGGCTGATCCGCCTCAACCGGAATCCAGTCGTTCCCCTGACGATAGACGAGCCGCCAGGCGGCCGGTACACGGCAGGAGCCACTGCCCGTATCGTCAAACCAATAGACTTGCACCTGATTGACCTTCCGCGGTTCCTCGAACTCCGCTTGGATCCATTCCTCGGTTCCGCGGTGATCCCACCAGGTGAAGCGGGGGATGGAACCGTCCGCCGAACTGCTCGGTTCCACCCCATCGGCGACGGCGTCATCCGAATCCCCGGCCCAGCAGTGGGAAGCTCGAACTTGAAACTTCGGCTTGGCCATTTCCGCCCAGTGGTGGGCATCAGCGCCCTCACCGATCACAGGGAATGAGCTGATGCGTAGCCGTGCGGCGCCCATGGGAATGAGTGTGATCTGCTCGGTGGGCTGCACCGAATAGACCGGACTGGGTTGCAGCGTGCCGACGAGTCCTTGCATATCGAGTGTCCATTCCGGGATCTGTTTTCCTTGGGCGCGCAATCGGATCGGTGATTGTCCGGGAGCGAACGGGCGTTCGTCGCTCGGCCAGGTTCCCTTCACCACCTCAAAGGATTTCTCGGGAGGATCGGCGAGGACCAGGCCGTAGTTCCAGGCGGTCGTGGGATGAATTTCCCAGGCGGGCCACTCGTCGGTTCCCCCTTCCCGGACGTACTCTTCGCCGATTTCCAGTGAGTACGTCAGGGGGCCGCGATCGACGGAAACGCTGTTGTTGTTCCGAACCCAGCGACGGATCGAGATCTGCATCGGCAGTCGCCATGTCACGCGATCGCCATCGGCCCACGTGCGTTCGATTCGAACGAACTGGTAAGGCTCGGCAGAGACCGATTCGGGACGTTCATTGATCACCAGCGCCGGCGCGGTGCACCAACCGGGGACGCGCAAATACAGCGGGAAGCTGACCGGTTGCGCGGTTCGAATGACGAACTCGACAGATTCCTCGAACGGATACTGCGTATTCTGGTCAATCGTGACCTCCGTCCCTTCACCGACTTTTGCTTTGACTTGGCAATCACTGAACAGCACGGCGGCCACTCCGTTATCGGGCGTAGCGAACCAGAGGTGTTCGGCATAGTACGGCCAGCCGTGGCCGAAATTGTGCTGGCAGCAACGGTGATCGTGTGGATTCATATGCAGCATCGGACCCCCGTTCTGCAGACCGGGGTTCTTGTTTTGACGATCGGAGAGCGGAAGGTTGGGAGCGGTCAGATAACGGAGCGCCTTCAGGTCCGCGGTCAGGGCCGCCGGCAGCGAATTGAACGTGACGTCTTCGCAGCGATCGGCCCACAGGTTGTCTCCCGTGATCCACAGCAGGGTTTCCGTCGAAAGCATCATTTCGACCATGCCACAGGTCTCCACGGCCTGCCGCGGATCGGTATAGCCAGGCCGGCAGTTCTCGTCGCCGCCGAACATGCCGCCCGGCACCTGACCGTACATCTCCCGAATAAGATCATAATTGCGATACGACGCCACCAGGTGCCGCTGGTCTTTTGACTGGAGAAAATACGTTGTCGGTTCACCAAAGCCTTGCGACATGTTGACGTTGTGCCAGTTGATGACGCCGCCCGTCCAATCCGCGGTGCTCTGATGGACCTTATAGGCGAGGTCGATCAACCAGGGATCTCCCGTGCGGTTGTACAGCCAGTAGATACTCATCAGCAGATCGCCACCGCGCATCTTGGGCCAGTAACCCTTCAGCAACTCGTCGGCCGAGCGTTGATTGAGATAGCGAAAATAACGCGTCATCAATTCGATCACGCGTCGGTCGCCCGAGAATTCGTAATAATCCTGCAGGCAGAAGAGCATGATCATATTGGGCCACAGGTCATCGCGTCCCTTCAAATTGGTGGCTAATCCGGTCCGCTGTTGATCGGGTCCGAACCACCCGTCTGGTTTCTGGCTTCGCATCGCGGCTTCCAGCCAGACTTTGCTCTCGCGGATCACTTCTTCGTCGCCCAACACGTAGCCCGCATTGCTATAGCCCTTCAGCCAATATGGCAATTCTTCCCAACCGTGATCACCGCTGCCGGATGGATCGAGCCAGGCATTATTCTCCTTCAAGACGAATCGGCTGATCTCGTCCAGGTGACCGTGGAAGCCATCCCGTTGAAGCTGGAGTTGTTTGCGGACCCATCCTTCCGGGCGAATGGTCCCAACGGGCAATTTGATGAGCGGCGTGGGCTGCAGCGGTGAACGGCTGCCCACGTAGAACGCATTGGTCGACTCGGTTGCCGGTTTGGTTACGGCGCGAATCGATGTTTGAGCTCGGGCTGGTGCATTCCCGAACATCATTCCGCCAATCAACAGACTGCTTAGGAAACAAAGCTTCGTGTGCATCGCGATTCTCCATGCTGGTGGGCTTGAATTCGTCGTGGCGCCGTTAACCTGCCCCAAGAGAGCAGGTTGACGCGAGGAAGGCGTGGGCCGTACGGGTGGATCCAGTCGATTCGCGGCGCAAAGATCAATCGCTCTGGGGGTTGCTAGTCGGACCAACCGCGAATCAACTACCGAAGTTCGCTTCGCACCGATTCGGCGACTAGGCTTTGTCTCAAAAGCCCGGTCAACGTAGGCCGACTTGTCTCAAGTCGGCCTGCAGTCTTGAGGCAAAGCCTGCGCTTATGCAAACGGTTGAGCGGGATACTTGGCAATCAGTTGTAGTACATCATCAACCTGTTCGGGTTTTTCAAAACCGATCGTCATTGTGTCGAGCAGTCCGAGTTCCTGGGCGAAGCGGATGCATTCCTCGCGGCGGTGGCTGAGCGCACCTTCGCCGAAGATCTTCATGCCGATGACCGCCTTCCCATTTGCCTTGGTTTGACGCAGAACCTCGATCACTTCGGCCGGGCTGCCGTCCATCTTGTCGCCGTTGGGATTGATGCGTGCCAGGAGCACGTCGACCCAAGGACAGGCCGCCGCCGTCTTCATGGCGTTCAAGTCGTGGCAGGAAACGCCCACAGCGCGGACCTGCCCTTTCTGTTTGGCTTCGTTCAACGCTTCCATGTAAATGTCCATTTCCTGGTCCCAGCCGCCTTTCGTCAGGCAATGGAGCAATACGATATCCAGATGATCAGTATTGATTTCATGGCAGAAACGCTGCAGTGAGGTGTGGCAAGCCTGCTTCCGGTACGAGGCGCGCAGATCCTTGTCGGGTCCGTCGTACCGCCACCAAAGTTTGGTCAGAATCGTCACCTTATCGCGGGGTATGGTCCGCAGGGCTTCGCGAAAGTAGACGTGCGTACCGTACAAGTCCGCCATATCGAAGAAAGTGATTCCGCGATCGTAGGCATGATGGAATAGCGACACAAGTTTGTCGAAGCCCATCCGCGTTTGGTTGGACTGGCGGTTGCCGCCACTGACGCCCGTTCCCTGGCCGACGCGGGAGAGTGTGATGCCGGTCTTGCCCAGCGGAACCTGGGGAGGCGGCGCGACTTCTTCCGCCCGCGCCCTGGATTGCCCCGACAGTAACATCGCCACGCTGCTCGTGGCACCGACGAATTCCCGACGACTTAAACGCATAGACAAGAACTCCTCAATCGATTTCTGGCCAAGTTCTTCCTTTTGTTTCTTTGAGGTGGTGCAGCCGAGATCCCGCGCCAACGTGAACCAACTGACAAACGCTTGGTTTGCCCCGTCGAGGATCAGGCGAGTCGGCTGCCCAGCCTTTTATCCACACCCCGTCAGGATACTCGGCTCCGACACCGCTGTCGACTCGGCGAAGTGCCGATCGGCCGTCCTGGATCGGGCGAACCTGCCTGTCAAAAATGAATCGGTCCGAGCCGATAAACCCGCAGCACGCTGGCTGACGGACGGACGAGCGGTGATCAGAATGGATTTCCTCGAACTCGGCGGTTGTCGGGCTTCGCGGCCAAGCGTGGCTCTCTGGGGATCTGGATGACGAGCGGGTGGACCGATGGCAACAACTCCGAAAGTGGCGCTCTTGATCGAAACGGCACGGGGATACGGCCGCCAAATGTTGCGCGGGATTGCACGCTACGCGCGCCTTCACGGTCCTTGGGGGTTCTATGTTACGCCGGGCGACTTTGAACAGGCGCTGCCGAAGATGCGACAGTGGGGTGGAACCGGGATTATCGCACGAATCGAAACTCCGCGCGTCGCCCGGGCGATCCTCGAAGCTGGTTTGCCCACGATTGCCCTGGACCTGTCCGAAGATCAACTGCGTGACGAGGATCCGCTGTCGCGATTGAGCGAGGTGGCATCCGATTCGGAAGGCGCGGCGCGGATGGCAGCCGATCACCTGCTGGATCGCGGATT
>CAZFWV010000315.1:0-3286 GCA_964522605.1 uncultured Pirellulaceae bacterium | reverse complement strand
GCCGCCGCGATGAACTTCCTGCATCATCACGCGAGTCAACCGTGTACGGTCGACGATGTCGTACGCCAGTTGCAGATCTCGCGTCGATCGCTCGAAATTCGTTTTCGCCGAGCCGTGGGGCGCTCGTTGAACGACGAGATTCAGCGACTCCGCCTGGAACGCGCCAAACGCCTGCTGGTGGAAACCGATTTGCCGCTCTCCCAGGTTGCCGAGTCTGCCGGGTATGGCACGCCCAGCTATTTAACCCAAGTGTTTCGCAAGCGAATGCACACCACACCCGCTCGCTTTCGCCGTCAGGCACGAACCGGCTGATCAACGAACCTCGCCTGACGGCTGCGGGTTAAACGATCAGCCACGGGGACGGTGTGAGGACTCAGGCAGCGTTTGCCATTCATTCTGGCTCACTCGACATCCAGACGCCACAGTGTCACGCTGCAGGCGGGCAGCGACAGCGTGTCACTCCACTTCTCGACGGACGATTCCTCAATTTGCACGCGCGGCGGTACGCCCGGTTCGTTGTAAACCATCGGGTCTTCGCCGGCGATCTGCCAGCACGTTCCCGTTCCCGCCAGGCGAACGCCCTGCAACGTGATCGGGACCTCGCGCGATTCGGTACTCGGATTCACGACCGCCAGCGTCAGTTGTTTTCCATCTGCCGAAAACGCGGCCTGGGCGTCGAGTAACGGAGATGTCTCCGTCGCAACGGGGATCTGTCCGAAGTGCTTTCGGTACAGCTTGAGGACCAAACCGGTCGTGGCAAACGCCGCATCAGTCTTCGTCGTCTTGATGCAGCCGATGACGTTTACGGTTTGGGCATAGTTGGCCATGTAGAACACATCACTTTGCCGCGCCATTTCATGTACGCCGGCTGCGATACCGAGCGCGTCCTTCAGGAAGTAACGCGTTCCCAACTCTCCGAAAACGTGTGGACCATACCAGTAATTCCATTCATCCAGCGCGATCGGGATGTTCTTGTCCTTCAGGGAGGCGAATTCCTCGTGATACCGGCGATGAGCAACTGCCTTATCGCGAACCGCATTGGGGATTTGTCGCACGTGTCCCAGCAGTCCCGGTTGTTCCTGGCAATAGAAGTGCTCGCTGAGAAGTTCCATCTTATCCGCGCAGTTACGCAGCATCCCTTCGCTCCATGCACCCGTCGCTCCGACACCGACGAGCGTGATCGACTGGTCGGCGGCGCGCATGGCGTCGGCAAATTCGTTGTGCTTCTTCACGTAGTCTTCCAACGGCATGTGGCCGAGTTGCCAACCGCCGTACATTTCGTTGCCGATGCCCCAGTACTTCACCGCGTACGGTTCGGGATGGCCATTTTCAGCACGCCGCTTGCCCATGGGGCTGGTCGCCGGGCCATTCGCGTATTCGACTTCCTGGACCGCATGTTCCACGCCGCCCAGTCCACTGTTTACGGCGATGTAGGGTTCGGTTTCCAGCAGGCGGCAGAAGAGCAGGAATTCGTCCAATCCAAAGTCGTTGTGTTCCACTCCCGTCCACGCGGGATTCTTGCGCGGCGGCCGTCGATCGCGCGGGCCGACGCCGTCCTGCCAGTCGTAGCCACTGACGAAATTTCCGCCGGGCCAACGGTAAACCGGTGAATCCAGTTCCTGGAGCAAAGCGAGCGTGTCTGCGCGCATCCCGTGGACATGATCGGCGGGCATCAGCGAAACCGTTCCGAGCAACACGGGATGATCCGAAACGCGGATCTCGAGTTGGCCTTTGTCGGTTGAGTCGCCGGCGGTCAAGCGGAAGGGGATCTTGGCGTAGTCGCCGGGAGCCGCTTCGAGCTCCACGGTCTGTTGGTCGGCATCGCCGTCACCCCACCGCAGGGACACCGATACTTGTGCGGTTCCCTCCAAGGACTGCAGCCAAACGTACCCTTCGTATTCCTTCTGACTACGTAATCCCAAGTCACGCTGCCGCAAACCGGCTCCCGCCGCAATCCGTGGAGTCTGTTCGCCGACGAAGGAGTTTTCCTGGACCATCGTTACCTGGTCCGCCGAACCGATGATCTGCCACGGAGAAGCCGCGACGACGGGAAAGGAACCACTGTTGCGGCGATACGGTCGATACTCCGCCGTGACCGGAAAATAAAACTTCCGATCCTCCAGCATCTCGGCCCAGATGCCACCGTAAATGCAACGTCCCAAGTGCTCAATGAACTGACCGTAAACATATTTCGAAATCGGCGCGCCGCGCTGCTGCGCATCGACGACAATCTTCATCTGGGCGGGAGCCGATCGTCCAATCTGTTCCAGCTGAATATCGTCGTACCAGGCCTGGCCCGTCGACATCCCCCAACCGCCGAACAGGCAATTCACCTGCAGGATGTCGTTGGCGTCCGTATCAAACTCCACTTCAACGCGTTTCCAGTCCGTGGTTCCCGTGACCGCCGCGGTTGCCACTCCCTGCATGTTGTGCAGGTTCAACAGAGCGCCTCGCCCGCTGCCAGCCGCAACGTTCTCGGTCTTAATCCAACCCGACAATCGATAACGGGCGAATGGTTCCACGGGAATCCGCGTCGTCCAACCGAGATCTCCTCCCTGCGAACTCGCAATCGAAACGCTGTGCTGGCCGGTACGCCCCACAGTGGCATACTCAAAGTCACCACCTCCACCGAACGTCTGCCGCCGCCACGATTCGGGACCACGGTTTCCGGCTTGCTCGAACGAACCATTCGCCACGCTGGCTTCGGCACCAGAAAGAGAACAGGTAACGACCACGGCAAGGGCAAGCGAAAGCGCAACGAGGAATCGGGGAGAATGAATAGAGTGACGCATCGTGAGGTTCCTCTGATCGGTGGGAGGGAACGCAGCCCTTCTTCCAAATGAAGAACGCAGGCCGGAGTGGGAGTGGCTTGTTACAACTTCCAGCGGAAACCGGAGCGTGCGACGCGAAAGATATCATGTACCGCGCCGTCCTCTCGCGATAACCCACCCACACGATACCGAATCCTGCGTGCGGGTCAATTCACAATCGCGCACCGAATTTGTGTGAACGCGCAGTCATACTGGAGCGATGTGGATTGCGCGATGTGAACAATTTTTTGCGCAATGTAGACTTGCCCCGAGCCCAGCCACATGTTCAGCTGGTACCTGAAACGAGCCTCTGCGGGCCTCTGCACTGCGAACGTTGAGTTTCCTGTCGGGGCAAGCGAATTCGATTGTGCGGCAGGTTCGAGTTGTGTTTCTCCCTGGTTTAACTGTTGGCACCTTGATGCAGGGCACAGCCTTGGGCGGAAAACGGACTGGGTGCCACTGGCTCTGCCAGTGCT
>CAZFWV010000314.1:0-8065 GCA_964522605.1 uncultured Pirellulaceae bacterium | reverse complement strand
TAGGAGGACTCTTGCGGGCAGGCCAGCAAATCGTCACGATGGGGGTACCACGAAGCCCACTCAGGAGAGATCGCATGGCTATTCCGACCCGCCCCCGATCGAGTTGCACCGCGCACGTTCTTCTACTGCTCACCGCGTCAGCAATGATGTTTGTCGAATCTCCAGCCGCGCGTTCTGCACCCGTTGATTGGGAAGATCAGCAGGTGGTCGGACGCAACAAGGAACCCGGCCGCGTTTCGTCTCTACCCTTCGCCGACGTGTCGAGCGCCGCCGAGGGCGCGGTTCATCGCAATCCGTGGGTTCGAAACCTGAATGGAACCTGGAAGTTTCACTGGGTGGCGGAACCGTCGTCTCGCCCGGCTGAGTTTTACCGACCGGACTTTGACGATTCCCAGTGGAAGACGCTCCCGGTGCCGAGCAATTGGCAAATGCACGGTTACGGAATTCCCTTGTATGTGAATATCAATTATCCGTTTCGGGCCGACCCACCCCGGGTGATGGGCGATCCGCCCCGGGACTTTACGAACTTCGACATGCGAAACCCTGTCGGTTCGTACCGGCGTACGTTCACCGTGCCAGAGGACTGGTCGGGACGCCAGGTGTTCTTGCAGTTCGATGGCGTTGATTCGGCGTTCTATGTGTGGGTCAACGGACAGTCCGTGGGCTACAGTCAGGAGAGTCGAACACCGGCCATTTTCAACATCACTCCATGCCTGAATCCTGGTCAGAATCTGCTGGCGGTCGAAGTCTATCAATACTCCGACGGAAGCTATTTGGAGGATCAAGATTTCTGGCGGCTCAGCGGGATCTTTCGCGACGTGTTTCTCTGGTCGACCGGCGACCTTCACGTCCGGGATTTCTTCATCCGGACCGATCTCGACGAAGCGTATCGCGATGCGACGCTTCGGGTCGAAGCGGAGATCGTCAATTCCACGACGGACGCGCGGGAGTGTAGTCTGCAGGCGACGCTGCGAGAACTCGAAACGGGGCGAATCGTCGCGACCAACCGGACAGAATCGATTTCTATCGGCCGCAAGGAGCAGACGAGTTGCGAGACGCCGGTGATGCAACTGGAGAATCCTGCCAAATGGACGGCGGAAACGCCGAACCTATACCAGTTGCTGCTCGAACTGCGAGATGAAACCGGTAAGACGATCGAAGTGATGAGTCACCACGTTGGTTTTCGCAAAGTTGAAATCCGACATGGACAGTTACTTGTCAATGGACAGCCGATTTATTTGAAGGGCGTGAACCGGCATGAGCATGACCCGGCAACCGGACATGCCATTTCACTCGAATCGATGCTTGCCGATGTTCGGCTGATGAAGCAATTCAATATCAACGCGGTGCGAACTTCTCACTACCCCGACGATATACGGTGGTACGATCTGTGCGATCGGTTCGGCCTGTACGTGGTCGATGAAGCGAACATTGAATCTCACGGAATGGGCTATGGCCCACAGTCACTGGCAAAGGATCCCAGCTGGAAAGGCGCCCATTTGGACCGGACCGAGCGGATGGTCGAACGCGACAAGAACCATCCGAGCGTGATTATCTGGTCTTTGGGCAACGAAGCGGGCAATGGTGTCAACACCGAGGCGACCTATGCCTGGATCAAGCAACGCGATCCGTCGCGTCCCGTTCAATACGAACGAGCGGAACTCGATCCAAATACGGATATTTACTGTCCGATGTACGCTCGGATTGAGCAGATCGTCCGATATGCGAATCAGCCGCAAGAGCGACCGCTGATCATGTGTGAGTATGCGCATGCCATGGGAAACAGCGTGGGAAATCTGCAGGATTATTGGGATGCGATTGAAAGTCATCGCTTACTGCAGGGCGGCTTCATCTGGGATTGGGTCGACCAGGGACTGCTGAAGCAGGTTCCGGACGGCAACGGTGCCCAATACTTTGCCTATGGAGGCGACTTCGGGGATCAACCCAACGATGGCAATTTCTGCATCAATGGCCTGGTGCAACCTGATCGTCGCCCCAATCCCCACCTCTACGAAGTCCGCAAGGTCTATCAGTCGGTCAAGGTGCATCCCGAGGACTTGGCCAATGGCACCGTGCGGATTGAGAACAAATATTTCTTCATCAATCTGAATGAATTGGAAGCGGTGTGGGTCTTGCGAAAGGATGGCGAGATCGTGGCGAGCGATCGTCTCGGACGTTTGAACATCGAGCCCCAGCAGAGCCAGACGATCCAGTTGGAATTTCCGCCTCGAGAAACTTCCGCTGGTGAATACCTGCTGACCGTGTCGTTTGAACTGGCGGAGCCTACGGCCTGGGCGGAAGCCGGACATCGCGTGGCTTGGGATCAGTTCCAACTGCCTGGCAGCACATTGAACATGCCGGCCGCCGCGCCACCTGCAGCCCTCGAGGTTGAGGAAACCGACGATTCAGTCATCGTGCGCGGGGAAGGTTTCCAGACGCAAATCAGTAAACGGCAAGGATCGCTGGAAACGTACGAGGTGGAGGGTCAATCCCTGCTGGCGACTCCGCTGGAGCCGAATTTCTGGAAGGTGCCAAACGACAATCAGTACCGTAACGGTTATCTCGATCGACTTGGAGCTTGGCGGAATGCTGCGCGCGATCGCAAGATCACGCGAACAAGTACCCAGAAGTTTGACGATGGTGTTGTTCAGGTGGACTGCGAATCAACGCTACCGGTTGGCTCGTCCGTCTATCGAACGACGTACACGATCCGCAGCGACGGACGTGTCACGGTCACAGCTGTTTACCAACCGGGTGAAACGAACCTGCCTTCGCTGCCAAAATTTGGCATGACCGCGACGCTACCAACTGCGTACCATCAGGTTACCTGGTACGGACGTGGTCCACAGGAGACCTACTGGGATCGCAAGACGGGCGGTGAAATTGCGACCTATCAAATGACCGTAGAACAGTTGCTGCATCCTTACGTGCGATCGCAGGATGTCGGGAATCGCTCCGACGTTCGCTGGGTGCAATTCACGAATGGCGATGGTCTCGGACTTCTGGTCGTGGGCGATGAGCCGCTGAATTTCTCCGCGTGGCCGTTCGATGCATCGGACCTCGAGTCGGCCACACACAACTATCAGCTCCCCCGCCGTGATCACATAACGGTCAACCTGGATCATCAGTTGCACGGAGTCGGTGGCGATGACAGTTGGGGCGCTCGCACCCACGCGCAATACACGCTGCCCGGTGGCAAGTCGTATCGCTATGGATTCACGCTTGTGCCCGTGCGCCCCGCAGCGGAATAGACCGCGCGCCGTCCTCAGGAACCCTTAGAGACAACTGCCTCGTTTAACCGCGCGGGCATCGCCCCGCGCGTCGGAAGAAATCCTCCGCGGCCCGCTGGGCATGCGGTTAAACGAGAGGGCCGAGATGCCGAGGTTATTGCTGAGCCATCGATTAGGACATCGCGAGTCGGTGAACCGCATCCCGAATCGCGCGCAACGCCTCAATTTGATCGGCTGTCCAGGCGTTCTTCGCCGCGGCGTTCGGTGAGTCGTCCCCGAGCCCCGCATCCCGACAATGCCGCAGTCGCGCTAGCAGCATGTCGCGAATCCGTTGCGCATCGGCCACGCCTTCAATCAGGCCGCGGTGAGTCAGCGTCATCCCGGGTTGAGATTGATGGGAGTCACCGCCGCCGGCCGTTTCGACAAGCACGTCCGCAATCCCATACCATCGCTGTAAAGGCCCCTGACGAACCGACACGTTCTGAATGTTCTCGAACGTAATCGTTGTCTCGTGGATGACCCAGATGCCACGCCTTAGGCGCAGACTGCGCGGTGAGATCACATACCAGGTCGTGTCATATCGCAGGTGAATCGCCACGTAGGCAATGATGTCGGGAACAATGGCCAATAGCAGGGCGGGAACGAGGAGAACGATCCCAACGACGGGGGCCGCCACCGTAATCGCAATCCAGCCAAACAGAATCAACAGATCGATCGCCAGCAAACCGATCCAGAACTGAAACTTCAGGTAGCGAAGAAAGCCGTCCGCCGGCCGAAATGTCTCAATCGACTCACCCGACGCGACAGGCAACTGAGGCGGCTCGCGCGGAACCCGAAAGACATTCGTCAGGACCTCCCAAGTCCGCGTGTAGATCTGCTGCGAGAGAGTATCCACGTTACCGTTCATATCAACAGCCTGATTCTCTATACAACGAATGTGAATTGGCTGAAGGCTTGGATTCTCGTTGCGGGAGTCTTCACCATTGACCGAAGTCGATTTCTGCCGTCCCGATCAACACTCCTGGCGACCTCGACTCTCCCGCTCCATCGCCTGTTGCTGAAGCAGGTCGCGAATCTCATGCAATAGTCCCAACACCTCGTCCGCCGGCTTCGGTTCCTGGCCCGGTTCTCCGTGGGCCGGGGGCTCGTCCAGACCGCGTGCTCCACGCATCTGCGTGTAAAGGTAATCCCGCAATTCGGTGAACCTCCGAATCCCCTCAATACTCATTTCCGGCCGGGCACTGCCGGATGCGGTTTGAATTGCGACGGTCGCCAAGCCAAACCATCGCTGCAGCAGATTCGTCGTCAGATGAATGTCCTGAATTCGACGGTACGTCAGGTAGATCTCCCGGCGAAACAGCAGGCCCCATTGCATGGAAATCCCCTGATCGTCGAAGCGGTATCGGAGCGTCTGGTATTTGAAGTAGAGCGGAAGAAATGTGAACGGCAGAAGCGGGCCAGTCAGCAATGCCGTGACGAAATAGTAGCCCAGCAGAGAAGTACTGGGCCGCGTGATCGTCTGCGGGTCAAGTTCGACCAGTTCTGCAGAAAAGGCCTGCTCCGAAGTGGTCATGGCTCGTTCTTTCTATAACCCGACCGAAACGAAGACCGTGGTCTTTGACTTCTCGGCACATCAAGGCAGCGTTTCATTATCTATCTTGTACTTCGTTCGTCCAAGCCCGATCTTGGGAGCTGATTGCAGGAGATCGCCTGGGCTTCTGGTCCTTACGGCGTCACGTTTCGGCTGTCTCTGCATGTGTCGTCCGCGAAGCCTTCGTACACTCGCCAGAAGCTCTTTGCCTCTGCGACCCTTTGAACCTCCGCGGACTCTGCGTTGAAGAAGAAAAATCGCGGTGCGGCAAGTCCGCAACCCGAATGGCGCTCGGCGCGGATCTCATTTAGCCGCGGATAGACGCGGAAAGACGCCGAGTCATGTCGGTTCGACATCCAGAATGGCAGCGATGAGGCGGCTCATGCAGCGGCAGTCGAATCAAGACACGAGCGAAAGGAAATCGCGTTTTGATTGGACCTAGGTGATGAGAAATAACCACGGATGTGACGGAGGGGACGGATCCGCACGGATCAATCGGTGGACATCCGTCCCATCCGTTCGATCCGCGGTTTCTCTTTGATCTTTGGTTCCGCTCGACGGCTCCACGCTGCCGTGCGCGGAACACTCGACCGCACGCTTCGGCACTCCAACCGGCCGGATCAGGAAACGCGCGTCGATCCAGGCCGACGAATGCTTCGGGCCAACGGCCGCAGATTCTCTCCTCGTAGGCCATCGCGGTTTAGAACGAATACGCTTGGCCGTTCAGAACGACGGTGACGTCACCCTCGATCGCCAGGTACTTGGCAGCTTCCGAGCCATATTGGGCGATCAGATCGAAGTATTCCGTGCTGTAGCGGGTGAGTTGGATGACATTCTTCTCTTGTTGTTCGCTGAGCGTTGAATCAACCCAGCGACCATTCCGCAGAAAGAAGGTCTTCGTTCCCACATTCTGCACCGTTTGGACAACGCTCGAGTCATCCACTTCGTCGGGCAGCAGCGCGGTTGGCGTCGAACCCGTGGTCACAAGTGCCGGACGTGCCACACCACCGGCAGAACCAGCGGGCTGGGTTGCGAGATTCAACGGCTGACGGGCGAACCCGTCCGACTGAATCTGGTCCGAATACTGGTAATAACTCTTCGCACGTCGCTGCTCGAACGCATCTCGTCCGGTCGTGCTCCGCAGCGAGTCGAGTCGCTCCTCCGCCAGCGTCCGATTCACGGCGAAATTCCGGGGGTTGGTCTGGTCGTCCGCCAGGAAGGATGTGTAGGGAGTCAGGATGCCGTGTCGCGTGGAGAGCGCCACGAGTTCATCGATCAACTCCTGGTTCTTTCCTTCCAGATCGATCTGATCGACGATCTCTCCCACACGCCGCATCGCCCACAACTTCTCAACAAACGCATGCGTGCTATCCGATGACTCCGTGGCCAAGGTGGCAGGAAAATCGAAATCTTGCGTTTGACCATCCACGCGACCGGTGATCCTCACTTTCGCGACGCCTCCCTGCTTGTACCTTCCGACAATCACCAACTGGTCACCCGCAAATAGGTCATACGCATCCTTTGGGTAGATCCGGCTCACGGCGGAACCGCGCTCCGAAGGAAAACCTTCAACGTCGATTGTGATCGCAACGTCGGTCATGACCGGCGCTTCAATCCGCTCATACAAGCGGCTGACATAGGTTTCGATGTCCTCGTTGGGCCGCACGTATTCACTCCGGCCGCGTAGAGTCCGAGCCAACTTGTCCAGTAATCGGCTGTTCACATCGTACCCAACGCCCATGCTGAAGACCCGCGCATGGACTTCATTCTGCTGCCGGGCATGGTCGACAATCTTCGCCTCGCTGGTTTCCCCTGCCGTGGGCAGGCCATCGGTCAGGAAGACAACGTAATTCGGGCGGGAGTCGTCCTGGAGCTGTTGCAGCGCAACCTGAAGTGCCTCATCGATGTTCGTGCTACCGCCGGCGTAGATCCCCTCAATGAAACCGATCGCTTGCTGTCGCGTCTGCTCGTCGTAACGCTGAAGCTCCGGACGGAAGCTCTCAACCTCATTGTCATACGCCACAATGTTGAACAGGTCTCCCTCGCGAAGATTGTTCAGCACAAACGTCAATGCTCCCTTCGCTTGTTCAATCTTTTTGCCACTCATACTGCCCGAGCGGTCGACAACGAAGACGACGGTCTTCTTCAGCGGCTGGTCGTTGATTCGCTTGATCTCGGGGCTAACTAGCAGCATAAAATACCCTTCATCTGACGTGTCACGCCGATAGCTCAGAGTGCTTGCCCCAACCGCAGCCTCTCCCACGTCGTAGAGCAGGCGGAAGTCATCCGTCGGAATCTCGTTTTCACTGCGAAACGTCACCCGCGCCGCTGTCTCGGAAGGACGCTGCACCGCGATGGCGTGAGTTGGACTATAGACATTCTTGATCGGCACCTGACTCTGAACGGTCACATCCAGCTTGACTTCTTCGACAGGAGCGGACGTATATTTCGCGGTGCTCAGGGGGAACATCAGTTCCGTCAAGCCATTTGTCTTGCGACAGACCTGGCTAAAACGCAGCATCACGCTCCGCTCCGCCCCCGGCGGAACAGGAAAGACGCTCGTCTGAAACATTCCGTTGCCCATCCATTCCAAGAGCGCCGGATCCTGCGACCGACGAACGTAGTCCTCAAAGATACGGCGGGCTTCACCGGCGTTGAGTAGCTTCGCTTCGTACTCCTTGCCATCCACCAGAAATGTCATCCGGTCGACCGCACCGTCATAGGGCAACGGAAACAAGAAGCGAACCTCCATCTGCCGACTTCCCGTGTTCACAAACGACTGCGACACCTGGACCTTGGCAACCTGATCAGTGAGATTCACGTTGACGGAAAGCTGCTTAATCTTGTAAGCCTGGGGCGATTGTGGAAGCGGGCGAGGCTGAGGAATTGGATGCGGGTGCGGATGAGGCCACGGATAGGGGCGTGGCAGGCGAAAACCGTGGTCCGGACGGCTGTCGACCAACAGTCCCTGGCCGAAAGCCAGCGACGGTATCCAACCCAGCAGAACGACCGTGAGAATTGTCAACAGAGTGCGCATTGGGTTACCTCTTTTTTTCTCTTTTCCCAAGTCTCATCAACTACCGCTGATGGATGCGCAGCAGCAGTTGTTTTCGGCAGCGTCCTGATCGATCCCTGCTCGCAGGTCGGCTCACTTCAACTCAGTAACAGCAGTCGTGCAGCTTTCAAGTTGTTGGTTGGCAGGCAATGAACAAACCGAAATCCTCGCTCCCTTCTCCCCCGGCTT
>CAZFWV010000313.1:0-8084 GCA_964522605.1 uncultured Pirellulaceae bacterium | reverse complement strand
GTTGGGTAAAGCAGTCGGTGACCGACAGCGTTCCGGTCGAATTTCAGATCGAGCGAGCTCGGAAGATGATTGACGACCTGGAACCGGAGGTGCGGAGGAACAAGCACCTGATTGTGAAGGAGGAAGTTGCGTTGGAGCGACTTGGCGAGCAAGTTGCGGGGCTGGAGCGGCGGCAGGGGCAGGACAAGCAGAACCTGATGCGAATGAAGGCCGAGCTGGAACGCGGCGAACCGTTCGTGGTGTTTGCTGGCCATTCGTACACGATCGATCAGGTTCGACGCGACATGACCAGCCGCTTTGAGCGGTACAAGACGAATGACGAAACCCTGTTCAACCTGCGTCGTGTGCTCAATGCGCGGCAGAAAAGCCTCGAGGCAGCACGGACGGAGCTGGAGCAGATGTTGTCGGCGCGGAGCCAGCTGATTGCCGAAGTGGCGAAGTTGGAGGCACGGCAGAAGATGGTGACCGTCGCCCAGACGGCTAGTGAGTTCAATCTGGACGATAGCCTGTTGGCCCGGGCCAAGGATTTGGTGCGTGAAGTCGAAACTCGGCTGGACGTGACCGAGCGGCTGTTGAACACGGATGCCCAGTTTGCCGAGGAGATTCCGCTGGACGAGCCGGTCGGTGAGGACATCGCGGCGCAGATTGCCGAGTACTTCACTCATGGTGAGCTTGAGACGGCCACGGTGGCGGCCGAGGTGACGACGGATCCGAAGCTGTAAGGAGGAGCTGAAGGCGGTGCAACGCCTGCCGCGGCACCGCCAAACCAGTCTCCTTGCAGAAGGTCGATTCAATGACAAAGGATGCAGCATAGGGGTCGGACGGTGTACAGTACCACGATGGCTCCCCAGTTGAATCACGGCGCCCAAATCATGTGGACGAATCAGCGACGGCCGGGTCCTCGGTTTTTGTTGTGGGTCGATGGGGTCGGTGGCTACCTGGTTTGCCTGGCAGACGACGTGATCCTCGGTCAGGCAGTACCGCATGGGGGAGCAGACATACCGATCCAGGGCGACCTATCTCGACTGCACGCCACGATTCTTCGGCGCGGCGAAGGGTATGTCCTGCAGCCGCAGGCGGAGACGCGAGTTGATCGACGATTGGTCACGGCGTCTTGCCCGCTGTCGGATGGAGACGAAGTGCAGTTGGGAGCCAGCTTGCTGATGCGATTCCGTCGGCCGCATCCGTTGAGTTCGACGAGTCGACTGGATTTCCTCAGCGACCATCGAACGCAACCGGCCGCGGATGGCATTCTGCTGATGGCTCACTCGTGCATTCTGGGGCCGGCGCCGACCAGTCATGTGGTCTGCCGTCACTGGAGTCACGATGTGGTTTTGGTGCGACAGGGACAGGAACTCCGTTGTCATGCGCAGCACCCGCTCGAAGTCGACGGAAAATCCTATAAGTCGACCGCTCCGATTACGACACAGTCGCGAATCGTCGGTCCGGATTTCTGCCTGAGCCTGGAGCAATTTGATTAGAATGTAGCCAGACGCGCGATGCGGAGAGGTGTCGATGACGCTCTCGACAGAAAGGACCGGGGCCTGCCGAGCCCGGCGGTTGCCTCGGAGACAAACGATGCAAGAGCCAGCCAATTATCTCGGACGCGACGGCAATAAATTGGCCGAAACCGAGTTGCCGGGATCTCCGTCACGCCGCGGACCGCTGAAGTTCAGCTTCGCGAGCGGCTCCCAACCGCTGGCCGGCTACACGATCAAACGCGGGATCGGGGTCGGCGGCTTCGGAGAGGTCTATTACGCGGTAAGTGACAGCGGAAAGGAAGTCGCGCTCAAACGGATCCAGCGCAACCTGGATGTCGAATTGCGTGGTGTGAAGCAGTGTCTGAACCTGAAACACCCGAATCTATTGTCGTTGTTTGACATCCGTTATGACGAGCAGGATCAAGCCTGGGTCGTCATGGAATATGTGGCTGGCGAGAGCCTGCAGGACGTGATCGAGCGGAATCCGAACGGAATGCCGCGCGATCAGATCCAGTTTTGGCTGGAGGGCATTGCCCGGGGGCTGGCCTATCTGCACGACCATGGAATTGTCCACCGGGACCTGAAGCCGGGGAACATTTTTCTGGATCAGGGCGTCGTCAAGATTGGCGATTACGGGCTTTCGAAGTTCATTTCGTGCAGTTGCCGCAGCGGCCAAACGGAAAGTGTTGGCACGTTCCATTACATGGCGCCGGAAATCGGATTGGGGCGCTACGGCAAGGAAATCGACGTCTACGCGCTCGGAATCCTGCTCTACGAAATGCTCACGGGGCACGTCCCGTTTGAGGGTGAGAGCAGTCAAGAGATCATCATGAAGCACCTGACGGCCGACCCGGATCTCGACCGCCTACCCGCCGTCTTTCGGCCGGTGGCGGGAAAAGCGCTCGCGAAGGATCCGGAGCGACGCTATGGATCGGTGGGCGAGATGATGTCCGCCCTGCGGCCAGGGTGGGGGGCGGCTCCGGCCGCCGTCGTGGCGACAATGGATGGAATCCCTCACCGGGAACCGGTCGTGGCGCAGGTGGTGCGGCCGGGCGGGAGCCGATTCGGCGAAGCGGCGATTGAGGAGCCCCTGGGACGAGCGGTTCGCGATGGGTTTCGGTCGTTGCAGGCCTCGTGGAATCAGTTGGACCTGAATCGGCCCTCGCAGCTGGTCTTGTTTACCGTGGGTGTGATTCTGCTGATCGCCTCGTCGCAGGTGCTCATTCCGTTGGGATTCACGCTGGCGTTGATGTACGGCGTTTATTACCTGATTTGGCACTACGTCTTGAGGCCCAAGTCGATCTCGGCGCGGGCCGTACCCACACAGCCGATGTTCCAGTCACCGCCTCCCCTCGCTCCGATGCCCGAACAGGTGGTTCCTCAAAAAGTGCGGCGTCGGCGGGTGACCGTCTCGCGTCAAGAGATCCATAACGCGTTGCGCCAGCAACTGCGGCAAAAACCCGCGCGACAGCGACTGACCGAACTCATGGGCTCGATGTTGATGTCCGCCTTTGTCGTCGCCGTACTTTCCGTTGTGATGCTGCTCGTGGGCAGTCAGAATCTGCAGGGCAGCATGTACAGTTGGGGCCCCCTCTACGCATGGCTGGCGATCACCAGCACGGCGGCGACGTGGGCGGTTCTCTGTCTGGCAAAACTATGGGAGGGGCATGGCGGCGACCAAGCGCTGCGCCGCTTCTGTCTGTTGGCAGCCGGTTTTGGCGTCGGAACGTTTGCCTGGTTTCTGTCCCGTTTTCTGTTGTTGGAACCGACCTATCTGCTCGGTTCGTGGGAAGGTTTTCGGCACACATTCGGTGCGCAGATTCCGGCACTCTATGAAGTCACCGGCAATCCGCGGCCCCTGGCGTACATGGGCTACTTCGGCGGCCTATTCCTGCTGTTACGTTGGTGGTTGAATGCGGATCCATTACGGAGCAGCCGATTGGGCGTGATCGCCACGGTGATCACGGTCGTATGGGCGATTGTCCTGCATTCGCTGTTGCCCATTCCGCGAGGATACATGGTCGCCGCAACGGCGACGATTGCCTTACAGCTTTCGGCTCCCTGGATCGATTCGGTGCAGCGCAAGAAAGTGAAGGATGAGCTTTCGGGGCAGGTAACGGAGGCGACCTACGCATGATCGAGGCTACCCCCATGTTCGGCATACTCTTAGTCGCCCTTGTGGCAATGTTCGTGGTGGGATTGCTAATCCTGCTCGTGTTCTTAGTGATTGCCCGACACCGCATGCTGGGCTTCATCGTCTTGGGATTTGTGGTGTTGTTTGTTGGTGCGCCCGTCCTGCTGTTTTGGTCCGCATCGCGGCACGCGACTTACGAGGCTCGACGTGCGGCCGAACACGAATTTCTCCTCGCGGAAGAAGCGCATGCTCGAGCTCGTAGCGAGGTCGAACGGGAGCGAGCACGCATTCTCGAGATGCAAGTCTTGGAGGGACACCCCCTGGTGCATCCAATGGGTCCCAATCCGCCTACACCTCCGAGTCCGCCGGTGTTGATCGAGGCCGCTGCGGCCCTGGAACGTGTTGCGACGACGGACACCGATGCCGCATCCCAACCGATCGCTGTGGGACCTGCGGTGGCGGAAGTCGCCACGCAGGCCGATTTGTCGTACTGGCAGGCGGCCGATTCGAGTCCGCCGGCGAGCACCGACATCGTGATCGCGGCTGAAACCTCGCCAGCCGTCACCTCCGATGCGGCGGAATCGAGTCTGCCGGCCGCGCCGAGTGAACCGTCGGTGGATGCCGATTCCACAGGAGTCGCGAAATCGACCTGGTCGACCGCGAAGACGGAAACAGAAACGGCAACGGAAACGGAAACGGCGGCAGTGCCAGCTGCGGTGATCCAGCCCGTGTGGGTCCAGAATCCGCCTTCCAGCGTGGAGAATCAGCCGGCGGAGGTGATTGCGTCGGATCTTTTCGAGACGGGGGACGAGTGCGAGCAGGACCTGGAGCACCGGATCCAGGCGGCGATCGAATCATTTGCGGAGCGGCAATGCCGCCAGTTGGGGATCACTCCCCAGAGGCCCTTGCCCATCCAAGCTCAGGACATTCGGCACGTCACTCGGGACCGATTCGTCGATGTGGTGCCGACCAGTGTCGGGCCGATGAAGCGGATTCATCAATTGGTCGTCTTCGACCAGGAATTCTGTCGGATCCTGGATCGCCGCATTTCTGAGGCGGTGATCGGCCGACGTCTGAGCCAAACTGGAGTTTTCTCCGGAGGTGTCCTGTTGCTGGTTGGCTCACTGTTTGGGATCCTGAAGGGGGCTTCACGACGACGGTCCAAGGTGGCGTCGGCGTGAAAGCCCACGCCCAGACGGTTTGGACCAGGCCACCTCTCACGGGACGCGCGGAGTGATGTCGGAACCCGATCCTAGCGAAAGGCTGATGATTCAGCAGATTCGTGCCGGGAATGCAGATGCGTGGAATGATCTGATTGCGCGGTACGAAGGGCGCTTGCTGGCGTTCACCGAAGGCCGACTACGCAATCGGGACGCCAGCGAAGACATCGTTCAGGAGGCGTTTATCGGTTTCCTCAATAGCCTGCCCAACTACGATGGCCAGCGTCCGCTCGAAAGCTACCTGTTCAGTATCTGTGCCCACAAGCTAACCGATTACTTGCGGCGCGAGGGGCGTCGGCCGGCCCTTTCGTTGTCGGCCGGCGGCAGTGGATCGGATGCGGAGTGGCAGATTGCCGGGACGATGCGTCCGGCCAGCAGTCTGGTGCGTAGCGGAGAACGACGCACCCTGGAGGAAGACGCGTTGGTTCAGGCTCTGCGTGAGCAGGTGGCGACGTGGCAACGGCGGGAAGACTGGACCAAGCTGAAGTGTATGGAACTGCTCATTTTGCGTGGACGACCGAACAAGGAGGTCGCGCAAACCATCGGGCTGTCCGAGCAGCAAGTTGCCAATTTCAAGTTTGATTTTCTCGCGCGACTGCGCAGCCTGGTGCGACGCCAAGGCCTCTCGCAAGATGTATTTCCGGAGCTTCATGAGTCATGACGCACCGCTTCACGCTCGTCGAATTGGAAGCCTTCCTGGACGAAGCATTGACTCCGGGCGAGATGTCGGAGATCGAAACCCAATTGCGGGAAATGCCCGAACTGTTGGAGCAACTGCGGTCCATCCTCGGACGTCGAGATGCCGGCGTGCATTCGGTGGGAGCCATCTGGCGTCGTCATCGGATCAGTTGTCCGAGTCGCGACCTCTTGGGGAGCTACCTGTTGGGCGTCCTCGATCCGGAACAGCAGGACTACATTCGCTTCCATCTGGAGGAGGTAGGCTGTCGCTACTGCTCCGCCAACCTGGCAGATCTTCAGGCGTGCCAGCGAGAATCGGCGGAGGCTTCGCAGGTTCGCCGCCGCCGATATTTTCAATCGAGCGCAGGTTATCTGAAGTAAGTCGCGCTAGCGTGCGGCATCCGTCACACCGGGCCAGTCATCGGTGCGGAACGGGGTGACCGGCAGGCCTTCAGCCGAATACAGATTACAGATCGGGTTGTCCGCCCACGCATACCGAACCGCGACAGGCTGCGGCACCTGATCGCTCCAGACGAGCACTTTGTTTTTGTTGTTCTTATCCGAGTCGTCAATCTTGGCCTGTGCCCAGTGCCATTTGCGATCTTCTCCGGCGATGGCAAATCCTTGCACTTGATTCTCGTCGACCGTGCGCAATCCACCGCCGACGTCCTCGAAGGTGAGTTCGACTTTGCCATCCAGGACCTGCATCGAGGCATATTGCGGACTGTCGTCGACAATCGTCATGCCGTAGTCTTTCGCGAGGGCCAGTCGCGCTAATCGCTTGCCGACCTCGAGTTTATTCCGCGGGTGAATGTCGTTTCCTTCTCCGATGTCGATGATTACCGCTTGTCCCGCATGCGCCAATTTGTCGGCCGCCAGTGTCTGGGCTTCTCGCAATTCTGCCCAATCGCTTTCAACCGGTTCCGCTTTTTCATCGCGGAAATCTGCCAACTGGACCCAGTAGAAGGGGAAGTCACCTTGTCCCCAGGCATCGCGCCAATTGCGAATCATCAGAGGGAACAGGTCTCGGTACTGAAAGGCGCGTGACGCGTTCGATTCTCCCTGATACCAGATCACGCCGCGAATCGCGAACGGCATGATCGGTTCCACTCGCCCCATAAACAGATTCGCGGGCCGGTGTTGTTGAACCATTGGACTGTTCGGCCAATTGGGAGCGGCAGGCAGTGGTTTCCCCGCTTTCTTCGCGGCAATAAGCTCGTCCTGCCACTTCATCCAGGCGGCTTCGAATTCGGCATAAGGGCCGCTCTGTTCCGGATTGCTCTCCGTTTCTGCCCACCGTTTCATCAGGGGGCCGTATAGATCTTCATCCTGGAACCGGTCGCGCTGGACCCACGCTTCGCACGAGGATCCTCCCCAGGCGTTATCGATCAAGCCGACGGGCACCTCGAGCAATTGTTGTAGCTGCAAGCCGAAGAAATAGCCGACCGCGGAAAAATCGCGCGCGGTCTCCGGCCGACAGACCTCCCACTGTCCCTGAAAATCCTCCAGCGGCTGTTGGATTCCGGGGGTCTCGACGGTGATCAGCCGGATCTGCGGATGATCGGCGGCGGCGATCGTCAGATCGGCATTCCAACTGGCGGCAACCGGCCACTGCATGTTGGACTGGCCCGAACAGACCCAGACTTCGCCGACCAGAATGTCTCGCAGCGTAATCTGGTTGTCCTTGCCCTGGATCGTCATCGTTCGCGGCTCGCCCACTTCGAGGGGCTGCAGTCGCACGCTCCACTTGCCCTCGGCGTTCGCGTGCGTCTGATGCTCTTGGTCGTCCATCTTGACGGTGACCGATTCCTCAGGATCGGCCCAGCCCCAAATGGGAGCTTCGACCCCGCGCTGCAATACCATGTGATCGCTCAGGATCGAGGGAACGGCAACTTCACCTCGACTGGAAGGTGCGACAACGAAGGTAGTCGTCAGGAACAGGAAAAGGAAAAGGCTCCAGCCCGTGAGGCGAATCGGAAGGCGGAACGATACGGTGCAGCTCATGTCGAAGTTCCCTGCTGTGGAGGATGCGACGGAAGGTTACGATCCGCAAGGATCGGTAGGACGCCGACCAATATAGCAGGTTTTTCGTCCGGATCTGAGTGCCCGATCGGGTTCGATGCTTGGTTCCAGCCAAGGGTAGGGCTGGCAACGTCCGGCGAAGGTACGCGTCAAGACGGATCGGGTCTCAGCATCCACAGGGCTGTTGCCGTATTGGTCCCCCGACCCTTTCTTGCAGCGGATCGCTAGTGTCTTGTTACGGCTTGGATTTAGGGTTGGGTGCCACTGGCTACGCCAGTGCCAGAGCTTGCTGACGTGAACGATCGTCGCACTGGCAGAGCCAGTGGCACCCTATTTCCTAGCCTTGACACAGCACTAGGCAACCTGGGACAGCGTATCGGTTGCCGTGTAGGGAACCATCGGCAGCCTTTCCCTTTCCCTTTCCGTTTCCTCGTAGTCCAACGAAACGATTAATGGGGTGGAGACGCGGGCGGCCCGCGATCCTGCGTTGTCGGTCAGCGATTCGGCGAGCGCTGGAGAGCCGAGCCAACCTTTGCGGCGAAAGTACCA
>CAZFWV010000312.1:0-8115 GCA_964522605.1 uncultured Pirellulaceae bacterium | reverse complement strand
GGCCGGGGGAGAGGGGCTTTCAACTCGCCACAATCCACGAGGAATCTTGGGACTTGTGAATGCCGTGCCCCCTCATCCCCAGCCCTTCTCCCCCGCAAAGCCGGGGGAGAAGGGAGCGAGGATTTTGGTTTGTTCCTTGCCTGCCAAAATTTCCCATGTTTCCGAGTCGAAGGCATTTTCAACACATCAGGTCGAGGCTCCAGCCTTGCGAGATCCTGAACCACTTGAAAACCAGTTTCAACCATCAATCAGGAGACACAGCATGCTCCACCTGAAGACGCGGTATACCAGACGCACGATGATCAGTCTGATGGCGAAGACGGGTGCCGCCGTGGCGGCTCCGTGGTTCATCCCCAGTTCGGCGCGGGGCCGAGATGGAGCCATTGCACCGAGTGAACGGATCGCACTTGGCGGTCTGGGCCTTGGCGGTCGCGGGACGGGCGATCTGCGCAGTTTCCTGGAGAACCCGGACGTGCAATTCGTCGCGATCTGTGACGTTCGCAAGGAGCGGCGCGAGGCGATCAAGCAGATTGCGGACCAACGATATGGAACGAGCGACTGTGCAATGTACCGCAACATGCACGAAATGCTTGCGCGGCCAGATATTGATGCGGTCTTGATCGCGACCGGTGATCGGTGGCACACGATGGCATCGATCACCGCTGCACGCGCGGGGAAGGATGTCTATTGCGAAAAACCGTGCTCCATGACAATCTCCGAAAGCCGCGCGCTGGCCGATACGTTTCAGAAGCAAGGTCGGCTGTACCAAGCCGGAACGCAGCGCCGCAGCATCGGAAACTTTCTCTTTGCGGCGGAGCTTGCGCACACGGGGAAGTTGGGAAAGCTGCGGACCGTGCATGCCAATACGTTGGCTCCGGCGACGACGCATAACTGGTTGCCTGCCGAGCCCCAGCCACCGGAAGATGCCGTGGACTGGGATCTATGGCTGGGACCCTGTCCTTGGCGACCTTATAACTCTGCCTACGTTCGCGGACGCTGGCGGGGCTACTTTGATTTTCACGGGGGGGGAATCCTCGAATGGGGAGCCCACACCGTTGATCTTTGCCAGTGGGCGGCCCAGAAAGACCACACGGCCCCCGTCGAATACGTGCCCGATGGCGAAGGCGTGAATTGTACCTACGAAGATGGTTTGAAGCTCGTGATGCGCAGCACGGGCTGGATGGGACTTGGAACCTGCAGCGTTCGCTATGAGGGAGATGAGGGCTGGATCGAGACGGGCGACAGCGGCCAGTTCGCGATCTATCCCGAATCGTTGCGGACAGAGCGAACCGTGTTCCGCCAAGCGGGGACGGATCCCTCGACCCACATCCGCAATTTCCTGGATTGCATCAAAACGCGAAAGCAACCGAACTCGAATTCCGACGTGTCCGCCCGCTCCCATGTCGTATGCCACGCCGCGTATATCGCCTGGCAGTTGGGCCGCCCGCTGAAATTCGATCCGGTCAATGAGGAGTTCCTCGACGACGCCGACGCCAACCGCATGCGCAGCCGTGCTATGCGCGATCCGTGGCATATTTGAGTTTCATAGCAGATCAATCTCCCCCCTGGTCCTGGGTTTTCCCAAAATCAATCGCGTCGCGAGAACATTCACGGAGCAAACGATCATGAAATCGATCTTCCGAGGTCTTCCGTCGTTCGTAATTGGTGTTGTCTTCCTGCTCCTTGCGTCTGCCGGTTTCGCTCAACAGGCACCGCCTGCGGAGGGCACCGAAGCCGATCTGATCGCCGTGCTCGAATCGGGTAGTGCTTCGCTGTTCGATAAGGCCAAAGCATGTCAACAATTGGCCGTCGTCGGAACCGAGCAGAGCGTTCCTGTCCTGACCGGACTCTTGTCGGATCCGGAATTGTCCCACTACGCGCGTTTTGGTCTCGAGCCGATTCCTAGTCCGCAAGTCGATGTCGCACTGCGAGAGGCACTTGAGCAGCTTCAAGGTCGAATGCTCGTTGGCGTGATTAACTCGATTGGCATGCGACGCGACGCCGCGGCCGTCGATTCACTCCAGCAGCTAACCAAGAGCGATGATCCCCAAGTAGCAGCCTGTTCGGCCGGCAGTCTCGCGCGAATTGGGACCGATTCGGCCGTCGCCGCACTGCAAGAGTTGCTTACGGCGTCTGAGCCGATGCGCTCCACCGCCGCCGAATCCTTGCTCACCGTTGCTCAGGCACGGATGGCCCAGCAGAAACCGGAGGCTGCCGCAGCGATCTGTGAAGCTCTGCAGCAGGCAGAATTGCCGCAGCATTTGGCGATGGCGGCATTGAGCGGATTGATTCGAACGCGCGGCGAGCAAGGGATTCCTCTGCTGCAGGAATGTCTGAAGTCGGAGGATCCCGATCGGTTTCAGGTCGCCCTGCAGGCGGCTCACGAATTGGGCAACCAGCAGGCGGCGGAGATGCTGATCAAGGAGTTGCAGCCGACGCTGACAGGATCCTCCGCAGAAAACGAAGAGCACACGGTACGACAGGTGTTGATGATCTACACGCTCGGTGATTTGAAGCAAGAAGTTGCGCTGCCCGTAATTCTGGACGCGGCCGAAAGCTCGAAGCCCGCAGTCCAACTGGCGGCGATTCGAGTTCTGGCGGAGTTGGGAGATGCGTCGGCCGTACCCAACCTGTTAACTGCGGCGCTACGAGAATCCGGCGAGCTTGCCGAGGCGGCGCGAAACAGCCTTGCGGAACTGCCGGGCGAGGGTGTCGATGCCGCGTTGACGCAGCGACTCGGCCAGTCGGAAGGGACTGAGTTGCCCGTCGTCATTCAATTGGTTGGTCGCCGCGGGATCGATTCCGCCGTTTCTGAATTGCTGCGTCTGGCGGATCGGCAGGATCCCCAGGTCCGCCAAGCGGCGATTGAGGCGTTGGGCCTGACGATCGACCTGGAACGGATCTCTGCGCTCATCGATCGCCTGGCGACTCCCGCTCAAGCCGAAGATGCGGAGGCAGTGAAAGAGTCGTTGAAGCGCGCTGTTCTACGAATGCCCGATCGTGCGGCGACCACCCAGAAACTGTTGGATGCCATGAAGGACGCTTCGTCCAGTGCCCGCGTTGACCTGCTGGATTTGCTCGGTGTGGTGGGCGGACCGGAGGCACTGGCCGGCGTCGTGGAGATGGCCAAGTCGGGGGGAACAGAGATGGAGGACGCCGCGACGCGCGTGCTGGGCGAATGGATGAGTGCCGATGCGGCGCCGGTGCTACTGGAACTGACGGGCCAATTGGACAACGAACGTTTCCGGACACGAGCGCTGCGGGGCTACATCCGGATTGCGCGTCAGTTGAACGTTCCTACTGACCAGCGCATCGCGATGTGCCGCACGGCGCTGGAAGTTGCGCAGCAGGACGCCGAGAAGAAGCTGGCTCTGGAAGTCCTGGCACGGAATCCCGCTTCCGAATCGCTGGCCCTGGTTGTGCCATACCTGGACGTCGAATCGTTGCGATCGGAGGCCGCAACGGCCGCCGTGACAATTGCGGAAAAAGGTCGTCAAATCCCGGGGCCCGAAATTGCCGCCGCGATGCAGAAGGTCATCGATGTCTCGAGCGATGACGAAATTACGAAACGCGCTCGAACACAACTCCGCCGAGCACGGCGCAACTAAGCGATGACTCGAGAATAACTTCGTTGTTTTGCAGCGAGGGTGGCTGGGGTCGAGCGCAGCGAGCCCCCAGATCACGCGGCTGGGGGCTCGACGCTCGTTCCTCGCGTCTCGACCCCAGGCACCCAATTGCCGAAGTTGTTCTTGAGTCATCCCTAAGAAACCAGGCGTAATCCGCCGCAATTGCCCGAGAGACCCACAACTCCCGCCCGCAGAGGAGGGCGAGAGGAGGATTGGGAGCCCCGCGCGCAGCATGACGAGTGAATCATCACGAATGCGCGAGATGGTGGTTTATTTGGGAAAGACCGTCAGGGAAGCGGCGGGATCGCGACGGCGGATTGGTTGAGGGTCAGGACGAGTACCGTCGCGATCGGGTCACGGGGTGAGGCGTCGATCGTGATTCCCTCGTCGGTCTGTTCGACCTTTACATCACCATCGCCCAGTCGCCTCGCGGCGAGGATCGAAGCTCCTAAGGGGGGCAAGTGCAGAGGCCCTTCGGCGGGCCAGGACGTGACGAACAGATAGATGCGATCCTCTTTGCACGTGGCTGCGCCCCAGGGGCCCGGCCGAAAGGGACCGCCGCGCGTTCCGTAAATCCCCTCACCGTACTGCTTCAACCAGGCGCCCATCTCGCGTAATCGATCTGCCTGTCGCGGTTCAATCCGACCATCCGGCATGGGACCGACGTTCAACAGCAGGTTCCCGTCCCCACCCACGGTCTGAATCAAAGTGTGGATACACTCGGACAAGGACTTCATGTTATCGTTCGGTTTCCACGACCACTGTCGACCGATCGTCATGCAGGTTTCCCACGGGCGCTGGCGATTGAAGCCGCCGACTCGTTGTTCCGGCGTGTCGTAATCACCGACAAACTCGGCGGAGCTGGTGGTTCCCTTCATGTCTTCGCGACCTTTATCCACTCGATTGTTGATCAGGATGTCGGGCTGCAGAGAGCGGACATGGTCATAGAGTGCCAGTCCATGCTGGTGCGTCCACGGCGCTTCCCATTCGCCGTCGAACCAGAGGATCCCTAGCGGGCCGTAGTTCTCGATCAGTTCCTGCACTTGGCCGTGCAGGTATTCGACATAGCGTTCCATATTCGGATTGGGTTTTTCGGTCGAGCCGCCGGGGCTGCCGGTGGGATAATCCGGATGCCACCAATCGCAGATTGAGTGATAAGTGCAGAACAGCAGGTCATGACGTCGGCATGATTCGGATAGCTCCTTCAGAACATCACGGCCGAACGGTGTCGCCATGATGTCATAGTCTGTGCTCGGTGAGTCCCAAATGCAGAAGCCATCATGATGCTTTGAGGTAATTACCAGATATTTCATTCCCGCATCACGTGCCAACTGTGTCCAGGCGTTCGCATCGAACTGTGTCGGGTTGAACTGTCGAAAGAGTTGATCGTATTCCTGTTCGGGAACTTCGCGTCCGCGCGACCAGCCAATCTCGGTTCCCTTGAGGCTGACGGGGCCCCAGTGGATGAACATCCCAAATCGCATAGCCTGCCATCGTTCCAGGGATTCGGGGTCGGGAGTTCGTGGCGAGTCGGCGGCTGGCTGTGCGACCACCAGACTGCTGCCGCTTGCCGCAATGAGTACGCTGATGGCGAAATAGGTTGCGGGACGGGCGATCATCAGAGTCTCCTCAGGGTTCGACACAATAGAGCCACTGCTGGCTACGAACGTAAATGCGTCCTTGGGCGATGGCCGGCGAGGCAAGCGTCGTGGCGTCGAGAGAGTTTTGGCTGAGCAACTCGAAGTCCTCGGACGCGGCAACGACGGAGGTCAGTCCCTCCATGTTCAGGAAATAGACCTTTCCATCCGCGACCACCGGCGAGGCGCGATATTCTCCCGGCAAACGCTGCTTCCACAACAGATCCCCCGTGTCGGCACGGAAAGCGTGTGCGATTCCGTTATTCGTGATCATCAGCAGCAGATCGCCGGCCAACACGGGCGAGGGACTGTCGGAGGTTCCCTGGTCGAACTGCCACGAAATATCGCGTGAGGACGGTTGTTCCTGCCCGTTGACCTGCAAAGCGACCAGCGGGCCCCGCATGCCTCGAATCGCGTAGATCCAATCCTCGCGCGCGACGGGAGTCGGAATCACGCGATTCCCCTGCATGTCCGGCATCTGCCAGAGCCTTTTTCCAGTCAGCGGATCGTAGGCGTCAAGCACTTCGCCCCCCATGACCACAACTTCAGTTCTGCCGTTCGCCGCGCGCAGGAGAGGTGTTGTGTACGAATCACAATGTTCTGCGCTCGATCCGGTCATCCGCATGGTTTGCCAGACCGGTTTGCCCGATCGCTTGTCGTGTGCGACCAGGTAACTCGTGGCCGCTGTCTCTTGCAGATCCTCGCAGGAATCCTGCATACAGACGGAGATCACCAGGTCGCCAAAGAGCACCGGGCTGTTCGCGTGACCCCACCAAATCGTATAGGGTCCGTAATCGGATTGCAGATTGCGATGCCAGAGCTGTCGTCCGTCAAAATCGTACGCGGCCAGATCCCCGTTGCCGAAATGGACGATCACGATCTCTCCGTCCGTGATCGGCGAGGGACTGGCAAGATTGTGTCCGTGATGAAACTGCTGCCGACCGCGTTTTTCGGCCGTTTTGCGGATCCGAGTTTCTGCGTCGACCGAGCCGGTGCCGACCGTCCGGCTCCATTGGATTTCTCCGCGATCGGCATCCAGTCGCAGCAGAACCAGATCACGGTTTTCGACATGGCTGGTGACAAAAATCGCGTTGCCCCAGATCGCGGGCGTACTGGTACCCCACTCGGGCAGTTTGATTTTCCAGCGAATGCCCTGCGATTCCGACCAGTGCACGGGCAATCCGGTCTCCCGACTTACTCCGTCGCCTGACGGACCGCGCCATTGAGGCCAATTGTCGGCTCGAAGCGACGTCAGAAACAACGGCAGAGCGAAGACAGACAACCACACACAGCGGCGAGGCATGATGCGGGATCCCTTGGTTGAGGAGGAGGTGTTCATTGGATCAAGCGGCAAATCTCGTCGACAATCTCTCCAATGCCTCGATTGTCCGTGTCGATTTCGTGGGTTGCCAGTCGCGCATACAACGGCGTGCGGCGCTCGAGAACTTCCGCCACTTCTTCCGTAAACGACTTCGTGCCGGTTAGGGACGGACGCTGATCATCGCCGCCAATTCGCTGCACGATCGTGTCCGTGGAAGCCTTGAGCCAGATGACCGGGCCGGCGGCGCGCAGAGTCGTGAAATTTGCTTCCCGCTCAATGACGCCTCCGCCACAATCGATCACCTGTCCATCACCAGTCGCGAAGCGACGAACGATTTCTTCCTCTAGATCGCGGAAACCGGGCCAACCTCGCGCTTCCACGATCTGCGGAATCCGCTGACCGACCTGTCGCTCGATCTCCGCATCCAGGCAGACCGCGTCGAGGTTCAATCGCTGGGCGAGCTGCTGTGCCACACTGCTCTTGCCCGTTCCCCGATAGCCAACGAGCACCACATTCATAGATTCTGCTCCAATACTTCGCGCATAACGTCGCGCGGCGCGGGCTGTCCCGTCCACAGTTCGAATTGAACAAGGGCTTGTCCCAGAAACATTTCCAGTCCTTCGACCGTGCGACAACCCGCTTGATCCGCCAACTGCAATAGCTTGGTTCGACGTGGATTGTACACCGCGTCAAAGACCACGAGATCTTCGCGCAAGGCGGTTGCCGGGACCAGGCAGGCGTCCTCGTTCGGGTGCATGCCAATCGGTGAGCAATGCAGCAGAATATCCGCCTTTCCGATCTCTCGAACTAGAGATTGCTCGGTCAATTGCTCTCCGTGAACCTCGCATCGTCCGCGCTGTTGGACGTCATCCACCAGGCGATTCAACTCTTCGATTTCCACACCCAGAATGACCAGCCGTTGCGGGGGGGCCGTGCGAGAAAGCGTGATTGCGATGGCGCGCGCCGCGCCTCCAGACCCCAGGATCAACGCCTGGGAACCCTCCGGATCGGCATCGGCGTTCCGAAGCGCCCCCAACGCCCCGAGGCCGTCGGAATTCGATCCGAGCAGTCGATCCCCGTCGCGGACAATCGTGTTGATGCACCCGATCCCCCGTGCCGTGTCATCGACTTCGTCGACACATTCCATCGCCTCGACCTTGTGCGGGATCGTGACCGACAGTCCGCGGTACCCCATGGCTCGAACGCCGTCGAGTGCCTGACCGACCCGGCCCGGCTGGACGTCGTGTGCGACGTAGACGTACGGCAAATCCAACGCGGCAAAGGCCGCATTGTGAATCTGGGGGGAGAGCGAATGGCCGACCGGATGGCCGATCAGCGCACACACGCCCGTCTTGGCGTTAATGGATTGCATCTTGAGTTCCTCGCGGGAGGGGGGTGGGCCACGCCGTTTCAGTATCCCCGGCAGGAATGGGGGGTCAAGTGGGAGGCTGGAGGCTGGAGGCTGGAGGCTGGAGGCGGGAGACGGGAGACGGGAGACGGGAGACGGGAGACGGGAGACGGGAGACGGGAG
>CAZFWV010000311.1:0-8132 GCA_964522605.1 uncultured Pirellulaceae bacterium | reverse complement strand
GGCAGAGTTGCAGGGCGTCACGGGTGATCCGCCATTTCTTGCGTCGCTTGCTCGTTAATCACCCTCAGCAGTTCGTCCAGCTTCTGAGCATGAACCTCCCAGGGCAAGGCGTCGACGCTCATATTCGGAAATGCGCGTTGCGCCTCAAAAGATTCCAACGCAGCAGCTTTTCCCTTTTCAACTGCCACTTTAAGGATGCGGTGGTCGACTTCCCGGTTCACGCCTGCCAAAAGACGTGCGCGTAGATCCGGCCGCAGTATCCCTACGGCAGCGGGAAGCATCCATCCACCCCAATTTGATGTTCCGCAGACGATCAGGTGGTCGCACTTCGTTACACATGCGACCTTGCCACCATTCTTTACGTGCTTTGCAATGAGGTCCGACGGAAGTTTGCCCATGCCAATCTCATTGCCACCGTCTCCAATGCCGATCTTTATCCAGTCACCGGCCTCGAAGAGTTTGTGCAGCGGAGCATTGTAGTCGCTGATGTCATCGCCGCTAAAATTATGTGGTTTCCCGTCAGCGGCCGGTCCGCCTCTTTCCACAGAGACCACATGGGTAATGGGCGGATCCGCGTTCCGCCAGGCCTCGATCACGGCTCCTAGCGGTTTTCCACCGTCAACGCCATGATCGTCCATCGATATCGTGTCAACTGGAAAATCACCTGGCAGCCCTGCACCCCAGAGCGACGCGTGGACAACACGCTCATTAACAAGATCCGTAGCAACTCGGCACGGAATACCCGCTCGGTGCAATGCTAACGCAATATGCGCAGCACCCGGAGGACCGTCGGTTTCGCAATTCGGTGGCGTCGAATAGGGAAAATAGAAGCCCGTGATGATTGCGACGTTTGGATGAGGATGTCCTGCGATGGACTTTGCGGCTCCATACAAGCCTCCCACTGCGGTTTTTGCGAGCGGCTCAATGCCGCGGCGTGAGCCAATATCCTCGGCGATCAGTTGCTCGAGTCGGTCGATCTTCTCTTTCGCGTCTACTGTCTCGACACTCGTGGACCTATTTCGGTCGTTATTGACGAGGGCCCATACGGTGGGTACTCGCTCCTGCAACCGGCGAAGCACCGTCTGGTCGACAGTCCTCTCATCCAGAGAGACGGCGCGAAAGGCCGACGGAACTGTGCCGGCATTTCGACTGTACTTGTAGTCGTAGGCAAAGCCGCCGTTCCCGTTTAAGCGAATGTCGGGCAGTTCCCGGCAAGGCACGGTGATGCAGAATTCTGCGCGTCGGTCGGTCGACTGGCCACCCGATCGGATACGTCGATCTGCGGCCAAGCTCTGGTATAACTCGCGTGCGGTAAAATAGGCGGGATCGATCAACTCGATCTTCTCGGCCATCTGTTTTCGATAGATGAATTCGCCGTGCTCCTGATAGTCTCGAAGTCGCTCGAGTTCCCGACGAAACGTCTCCTTATAGAACGGGAAGTGAGTGCATCCGAGAATGACGGCGCGCAAGGGAGGCAGATCTTCATCGGCGCGGATTTGCTCCATGAGTGACACAAGGTGATACGCGATGTAGTTTTCCACAGCGTTCAGCTGCAACTCGGTTGGCTCACGTGGATCTCCCCGGTACAGCATCCGGTTCTCGGTGAAGTCGAAGGCGTACCGATTCAGAATGTCTCGCCTGATCGTGGAGTCAGCGTGCGTCATCGAGGGGCCGCGGTAATCGTTCCTTGGCTCGCTGTTTCTGGCCTTGATCAGAATGAACTCCTCGGCTCCGTCGATTGCTCCGGCGAGGCCAAAGGCACCTTGCTGAACGACTTCGATACGTTGCTTTGGAGTGCTAGACTCCGCCATTCTATCGATTGCGGCTGGGTAGGCGTTGGAAAGGACGGTTCCCATCGTAGGAACGACTCCGATCGTCCCGTCCCGCCCGTTCAGCGACTCTACGGCGCCTTTCGCCCCTGCGTCGATTACTCCGACGACCTTAATGTCCAAACCGGCCGCGTGGATGACGTCTTCGATATCATCCTGCCCATACGCGGTCGCCGTATTGCACGCGATGACAATCGCCTTAACGGGTGACTTGCTCCCTTCGGTATATCCTTCCGCCGACCCTCCCAGATGGAATCTCTTCCGGCCCATCAAGAACCAAGCGTCTTTCACAATCAGGTCCTCCAGAAACTCTCCCTTGCCGACAACGGGATAGTTCCCGTACGGCATATTCGCCTGGTCAGCCAGGAAGACAAAAGACTCGTTTGCGAAGTCCGTCTTGCCGTCACCCCGAGGCATTAGCCTGCTCGTGTGATTCTCAAAGGCATCGATCGTGAGAATCTGCTCGAGCACGGTAAGTCCGCCGGTTCCCGAATCAAAGACGCCAATTGGCAGGCTGCTGATCGACTCCGGATTCATGGAGCTGTATACCTGCCTGATTTCCTTGGTTGCCGCTGACTTAACGGCTCGTTCGGCAACTGACTGTCCACTTGCGACACCGGCAAACGCGAGTAACGCAACGAACCCACGGCCATAGAAAGGCTTCATGAAAATTACTCCCCCATGAGGGCAAACCGGAAGAATTCCGACCTCGCAGACACGTCACCAGCCAGAACGGCGACCTGTGACAGAGAATTGAAGGCTACGTCGGAGTCCGGTTGAGGCGTCGTATGGGGAAATTAACTCGGAAATTAACTCTGCCTCCCTTTTTTCGGACAACTGGGCCAGCTGAAGAGTGTCCAATCTGCCGAAAGGGAGGCAGAGTTGCAGGGCGTCAAATCGCGTATCGAACAGGATTGAGGCAGCGTCAATCGTGGGGCATGCGAACCCGAGAAATTAACTCTGCCTCCCTTTTTTGGACAACCGGACCAGCTGAAGAGTGTCCAATTTGCCGAAAAGGAGGCAGAGTTGCAGGGCGTCACGTCCCCAGCCAGAACGGGGAACTGTGATAGAAAATTGAGGATCTCCCGGAGAATCCGTGGGCCGTATATCGGCTATATGATTGAGCCCTCCGGAAACAAGAACCCGCCCACTGACGTGGGGTGGTCAGGAGACCACCCCACAACGCGTCGAGACCGCCCCGCGACAAGTGGACACCGCCCCGAATCGAGAGATGTAAGGCGAGAAATCATCTTTCGCTCAGCTTCGCGATCATGTCGCTAGGCAGGGCGTAGCCGTACCATCGAACATCGCGAACCTGACCCACAAATCCGGTTTGCTCGGGCGGGAAATCTTCGTTGCAGTAGCCGATCTTCAGCGGCAAGCCGGACTCGGGGAACCTGTCGGTCTGCAATTGCCCTTCGCCAACAAGGCGCCCGTCCGCAAACAAGGCAATATCGGACGCGTCGTCAGACCGATGCACCGTGACCGCCACGTGGTGCCATCGACCGTCGTCCAACGCGGCGCCGTCCGATTCAACGGCCCCCACCCAACCCACATCGAACATAAGATGGCCGTCTGCCACGCAGAGCACCTTGCCGCCCTCTTCCCACTCTTCCTCTCGACCTGCTCGCGCAATAACAGTTCCGCCACGCTCTGTTTTGATCCACGCGGCCCATGTGAAGTCACCCGATGTCGGCAATTCGTTCGCCTCGTCGAGGACCAAACTCGTTTCGCCGTCCAACCGAAGCGATGTTCCGAGGCGGTCGGTCACCCAATCCGCCTTACCCTGGACCCGTCCCGCGTATCGCCCGCTCGTGTCACTAATGCGTTTGCCCTTGCCTTCACTCAGTTTCCAGTTGACGGGTTCCGGCATCTTCCCGGTGCGGATGGAGGTGGCCGTGGACCACTTGGTTTCCTGCAAGTACCGATTTCGCGCTTTGACCCGGTAGCGGTAGCTCGTGTTCGGAGAGAGTTGTCGATCCACGTACGAAGCCGCAGTCACCCAGCCGCTGTCGCGAGGATCGCCTTTCTCGCTTGTGCGTTCGAACAAGTACTGGACGGCTTCCCCCTCGCTGGGCGGCGTGACCTGCATGATGACCACCAGCTTTCCCGGCTCAGCCTGGGGCTGCTGCGCCCATTCAATAGGCGCGGGTGGGCGAGCAGCAAGTTCGGGGCGCGCGCCGCCAATAGCAAATGTGACCGGCTTGGTTGCTTCCAGCTCGACCCAGACCAGCATCTTCTGACGTCCGGCCGAATCGCGCACGATGCCTTGCCGCAGGCTTGAGCCACCCGCTTGCTCTTGCCCGTCAATTGCCAGTGTTGCAGGTTCACTGCAGCTCCAATCGGAGATTTCGAAGCACGGATTCAACAGCGGCCGATCCGGCGAGGCCATCACGCGGAACGTCATGGCGCTGTCGGCCGCCACCAGCTTATAGGCTCGCTCGGCCTGTTCATAACCGGCGCTCCGGCAGCCACCGACCACCTCAAGTTCGGGCGCGGCGAGCCACGACCTGGCCAGCACCGCCAATTGCTGCGCCGACTTATTGGTCATGCCTTCCATCAGGGTCTTTTCTTGAAATGGCCGATCGCCATGATCAGCTCGGTAATCTGGAAGGCGCACATGGGTAAGTGAGCTATGGGCGGTGCGATCCGGGTAACTGGCGTACCGACCGTCCGACGGCATTTGGGCCACGGGCCAATGATTCCATGACGGAAACACCGAGTAATCCGTGACTTCACCACCGTAGACATCACCGCCGGTGAAATCGCCAATCGTGAACGGGCTGTACTCCGCCTTGTATCTGACCAGATGAATCTTCTGGTCGCTGTAGTCAACATCCTCGGGCGGCCCGTCGGTCCATTGGTACGACGTCGCGTTCCCCTCCAAGTCCGCCAAAACCAAAGCGGGATCGGTATTGATCACCTGCTCTGGGTGTTGATTGGGACCAAGAATCGCCATCGACTCTTGCCATTCGTGAATCCTGGGACCATCGGTCCATAACCGCATGCGTTTGACGGCTACGCCGTCCGGATAGATGTAGTAATACCAATCCGAATAGTCGCACCACCCGGTGCGCGGGTCGTAGTTTGCTTGCACATGCAGAACGTCCAGCAGCGGATATCGCCAGTGCACGACGACTCGGGCATCCGTGTTCTCCAGAACACGAACGTGATTCGTATAGGCCCCTTTGTCCGACATGGGCTCCTGGCAGCCTTGACCACCCGTGCGGCCCCACGTCTCGTTGAACTCGTTGCTGTACCACTGCTGCTTTTCGTTAACGAGCATGGGGATGAAGCCGGTACCGCGCCAGAAGACGAACTGTGTGGGCTGCGTGTCGAAGCCCACGACCACGTCGGGATAACCGCCAAACCGCCACAGCACATCCCAACTGTCATAGAACTTCAGTTGCGTGTATTGCGCGCCGAACTTGCCCCCGGTATCCGCCTTTGGCAGCAGCCGATAGTCCATATCCGGTTGGGAAACGATCTGCTCATCAGGGCGGAACAACTCGTAAGATTGACCGATCGATTCCGGACTGAGGGCCATATCATAGATGCGCACCTCGTCGATCAACCCGTCAAACGAATAGGAATCGACGAACGTGTTTGCCCGCACCGGATCGACAGGGCGACGGTTCTTCCCCTTGCCGATTTGGACGGGAACGTCGAGGCTCGGAATGCTCCCATCGGCCATCGTGCTCGTCGCGACCACTTCACCATCCACAAAGACCTTGGCTTGCCCGGTTGCCCCATCAAATGTGGCGGCCAGATGATACCAACGATTACGCTGTAAGGTTTTGTCGGCGACCAGTTCGTATCGCCGGTTGCCGACTTTCACCTTTAAACCCGGATGGCCATGGCCGTCAACACCCAGAAAGTACCCGTCGTCATCATTCTGATGCACGATGGGTGCCCAATTCCACGGGTAGGCGGCAATGGCCACCCACCCCTCGAGCGTCAAGGCGCTATCGATCTTCGGCGTCTTCGTGGCTGGAAGCTCGAGCCGCGTGTTATAACCGTCGAATTGGAGTGCCGTGCCCGAGACGCCCTGCTTCCACAACGTCTTGTGCCCGACGATGTCACAACGATTGCCCGTTGAGCCTTCGGAGGTTGTGTCGCCAACGCCTTCATCGAACCTCCAATGGCGCGCGGGTTGCTGGGCAAGCTCCCGCTGCACGGGATTACCATGGATGGCTTCGCGTTCGACCGACTTGCTGGGTTTCGTGTGCTTGACCAGCTCGATCCCCGCGGCGGTCAGCTTCAACTGCTGGGTTGTCCTGTTGCGCGAGTCGTTCCAGTCGTCCAGTTTCTCAGTTGCTTGTCGGACGGTGCGAGTCACTTGCCCATCGTCGGTGATCAGGAACAGTTCCTCGGCAAACTTCGTTGCATCAACGCCCGTATGGGGATTGTTGCCGCCAAACCGAGGCAGGTAGCGCCAGTGGACCAGCACGTGGTCAGGCTGCTGCCGGATGATCTGCACGTGCGAAAACGAGTTAACTCTATCGGGCATCACTCCGTCGCCATCTCCGTGACGCGGAACAACCTCGGCGAATGACCACTGCCCGCTATCCGTCTGCCAGTATGGCAGGTAACTCTGACCGCGCCAGAACACAACTCGGCCGCCTGTGTGGCCCACATTCACGACGATATCGGCGTCGTCGCCCGTACGACAGAATCGCTCGAATGGTTCCTCGGACTGGACCTTCGTGTAGTAGGCGTAGAAGCCGTCTTTGTGAGTCGATGTTTGATCCGCACGTGTCACGTCAACCAGGCGCGCGCTGGCGATGATAACGAGGAATATCCACGTGTGCCTGACATGCATTCGATCGGACCACATAGCAGGGGCTCCTTTCTGAATTTGTGGGCGTTGTTGGCGGGTCGCTGATCAAGACGTGTTCTGAAATTGCGCTGTCCCCGAAACGCATATCGTTGTGGGCGTTGTTGGCGGGTCGCTGATTAAGCCCCCAAGTCTAACGGACTCGATGAGGCGAGGAAAACCGGCAGCAGATTGCTGGGGGACCGTCGGAGGACCCGGTGAATTGCGGTACAATCGTGGGTATCGGCCCACAAGTGGCAGCGACGAAGCAAAATTGAAGGCTACGTCGAAGTCCAGTTGAGGCGTTGAATGACGAAACGCCAGGCGTGCCCGTATCCATCACGGCAAAAACATCTGGGCCGCAGATCATCCCATTCTTGAATGCGAGGTACCCCGCCATTCGTGGCGGAAGCTGGTCTTTCTCAGACAGGTCGCTCCCCCGTAGGACGGATTGCCAATCCGTCCTACGAATACGAATCCCCTATCAAACGGGACTGAGGCAGAATTCACGGGTGTCGCACTCAAATACGAGGAGTGACGACAGACCGTTGCTGACGGAGAAAGCACAACGTCAGCCCCATAACCAACAGCAGGCCCGCGCCGGGCTCGGGCACCGCCGCGGGTTCCTCGCGTGGCCCTTGCTCGTACCCACCGTCCCCCAGTGCGATCACGAGGTCGTCTGTTCCGAACAGGCCGTCTCCGTTCCAGTCACCTTCGGGCCAGCCTGCCACGTCTTGCGTCTCGTACTTACCCGCCTCTAACACCCGCACAAGATCGCCGGTGTTGAATTCGCCGTCGAGATTTGCGTCGCCGATCCAAGTATTCTTCACGTCGTGAATCCACGACGTGAGATCGGATGTTGTCACGACGCTGTCATCATCCAAATCGTAGTAGGCGTCGGCCGAATTTACGAGGATTCGTGCAATGAGTTCTTCCACATCGGCGACATCGAGCAGGTCGTCGCCGTTGAAGTCACCGGGCTTTGCGGGCTTTTCCAGCACCGACTGCACAAGTATTTCACCGGTGGAGTAGAGTCGACTCAGATCGGCCTCCATCCGCGCTGGCACGATCACTCGGTCAAACTCGCTCGACGGCGCAACGCCTTCGTCCCAGTTCAACAGCTTTAACGTCGCTCCGATCAATTCCCTGGGATTCGCGGTGGGCAGAAGTTCCAAGACCAAGTCACCCGCAAACGCAGGCACCAGGTTGGCCGCAAGATCGAGCGTCGAACTCCAAGAGTCGTCATGGAGCATGAATCGCAGCTCGGCGTCTGGTGAAAGCTCCAGTTGTTGGGCAATCGAATAGGGAGACCCGCTGTCGTGCATCTCGACTCGACCACCGTCAACCGTGATTGCATTGGCGGAAAAATCTCCATTGAGCACCAGCGTCCCGCCAAAATGAAAGATTCGATTGATCTGCACATCCGCCTCGGGGGAAAATTCGCTCCTGCCACCTCGGAGTGTCAGTCGGTCGAGTTGCAGCATGCC
>CAZFWV010000310.1:0-8158 GCA_964522605.1 uncultured Pirellulaceae bacterium | reverse complement strand
ACAATGTTTCCGAATTCGAAAACGCGCTGGAGATCGACCTGCAAGCTTTGAATCCCTTCGCCGCTGGGAATCAACGATTTGTTGATGATATTCACGTCCTCCTCCAGCATGCTGTATTCCGTAGTGACTGGTGGTTGTGTATGCGGGTCGTACACGGTCAGATCGAAATCAATCGGCGCCCCCTCAAAGCCACCTGCGCTTGCGTCAAACTGAATCGAATCTTCGAGACGATAAAGCGGCGTTTGTCCATCCGCAATGTCGATGATCTGCGTATTCACGCCGTTCATATCGAAAAAGTACACGGCGTTCAGAAGCGGGGGAAGCGTCGCGTCGCGGGCCACGAAGCTGATTTGATCACTGAAGGTCGAAGAGCCGTGGATCAGAGCATCTACTTTCCACCAAAGGTGTGATTCATCGAGCCCCCGCAGCTCAAATTCATGGGTTCGTGATACGCCCATCTTGACGGGCCTGCCGAACGCATTCTTGGTAGCGGAAGCCTCCATAGAGAATTGATGCGTCTGAAAAAGACCGTTCAGATCTTCTGCTGCTCTCGCCGTGCCATCCCCAACGTGCGTATCCGAATCCGTGTCAGAATAAGTGACGAATTCGGGTTCATCCGACAACTTGTCGGTCAACGTTGCATTATAGAATGTGATCGAGTTGATCTCCGCTGCCGCGTGTTGCGCAAAGCACCAAACAGACAGAATCAGCAACAAGTTGCGGCAAAGGCGGAGGGCGAAGTGGGAAGAACAACTTCCAAGCAGATCGGGTTGCATTTTCAAATTCTCCACGTAACCAACGGCAAGGAGAGACGGGCATCACAGAGTGTCACACCCCCAAGGATCATGCGCGATTGGCAGCGGCTCAAGATCGAGAGCCGTTTGTACTCAAGAGAAGAACAATACCAAGAGAAGAACAATACAGAGTGTGCTGATTTTTGTTCGCGCAGCTTCCGGTGTCAAGAGATTGCGGATCGGTCGGCACGATGCGTGTGGAAAGTGTCAGGACTCGATTGCGCGGTACGGTTTCCTTCCGTACACTCGCACCTCGTGGTCCGGTTCTTTCCGGAACCGCTGACACAACGATGTTCTAGCAACCCTTACTCGGGAAGATCACCTATTGGTGCAATTTGCCGTCACCGCGGGCGCTGCAGGAAAGAAGGTTCCTCGTAGGACGGATTGCCAATCCGTCCCACGCATCGAGCAGATCACAACAGGATCAATGAATCCTCTTTTGCTGGTATGCGCTGCGCCACGAGAAACGATTCGTACACTTAACGCACGACCGAGGTAGACTTGCAGTGTCGGAACACGAGCGATCCAAACGGGGTCAGTTCGGCACGATCATTCGGCGGCCGTACGATCAGCCAACCAGATCTCCCGAATGTGAGCCAAGTCACGACGGATTGTGCGCTGACTGACTTGCAATTCGTCACTGATTTGTTCCTGCGTCGCTCCCTGCAACTTCAGGCGAGCAAGCGTCGCTAAACGAGGATGAGGCCCGAGCAGTCCCATCAGTCGCTCAATCTGTTCCGTCGCCTCCAATACGAGGTCCGGCAACGGCGCTCGGTCAACGACGACTTCTACCGGGAGGCGTTCACGCCGTACGGTCGCCTCCGAGGACGCAGTCGCGTCGGATGACGCCATTCCCAACCTTCGCTGATGACGTTGACGACGCTTCCGTTCGTCCAACGCGCGACACACCGTGACGCGGGCGAGAATCGCCCAAAGATTGTCACGGTCGTTGAGCAACGGATATCGATCTTCGTAGACGCCCTCGAGCACCTGACGCATTGTCTCCAGCGCCACGTCCTCCCAATCGCCGTCAATCTCGTGGCTCCCCCGCAGAACCTGCCGCACGACTTGGCAGACCTGTTGGTAGTAGCGGTTCCAGAGTTCGCTCGGAGCCGTCCGGCGATCCCCAGCCTGCGCACCCCGAATCAACGCGGTGACCGATCCGCTCGAATCTGAACTCGCCTTTTTTTCTTGATCGCTGTCCGCCATTGCAGTTTCCCGTCGATTAAATTCTCGCAGACAGCCTTCACATTGAGAAGTTATTTAAGGAAGAAAGTGAAAACCCTATCGAGCTACTGCACTTTGTTAAGTTCGGCAAAACTCGCGTTTTCTGGATTTTTCTCGAGACAAAGGAAGGCTGTTTTGCGCTTTGTTTTGTAGGCAAAGTACATTCTGTATAGCAACCAATCATGAATGATTCTGCACGCAACGACGCCGTTCCGGGGAACGGGAAACCCCGCTATCGTGTGGTCGGCATTGACGACTGCCAGATCTCCTTGTTCGGTCTATCTCGGCTGATCGATGAGCAACGAGATCTGCAAATGGTAGCGACGGCATCGAACTTGGAATGTGCAGAATCCCTTTTGCACGCTCCGGCTCCCGATTTGATCATCTTGGAGATTGCGTTGGCGGGTTGTCGCGGTCTGGATTTGATTCACCAGTTTTGCCAGCAGTGGAATGGAGCGACACGAGTCCTGATTTATTCGCGACTCAGCGAACGGATGATCGCCGATCGCGCGCGTCGGGCCGGAGCCCATGGGTATGCAGCGAAGACCCAGCCGGTGCAGGAGCTCATCACGGCGGTCCGGGCGATCCTTCAGGGCCAGACGGTTTTTCCTCCGCTTGGTTCAATGGAGGAGGCGGAATCTTCAGAGCATCCGCAGGAGATTCGGACGCTGCTGGCCGAGAGTCTGACGAATCGCGAGTTCGAGGTTTTCAACATGATTGGGAATGGTTTGACGGTTCGTCAAATCGCTCACCAATCCGGGCTTGCCATGAAGACGGTCGAAACGCACCGCGATCGAATCAAGGCGAAGCTCAAACTTCACAACAGTGTGGAACTTTTGCGGCTCGCCGTCATCTGCTCCCTGATGCAGGAACCGCCGAACGGCAACGGAGCCTGATCGAGGTTTCACCCCTTAGTTGCACAAAAAAGAGTAGGACGGATTGCCAATCCGTCCTTGAAATGCCGACGCGAAACCGGGGCCATCGCCTGTGGCCACACCGCACGATTCGTGATGTCTGTCCACGACGTCGCGCTCCACGTTTCGTGCTGCAACGGACGGATTGCCAATCCGTCCTACATCGAGCAGCCGCAGCATCCATGCGCTTCGCGTTCCACTCATTGCGGACCCAAGTCGAAAGGGGTCCAGTCCGGTTCCCAGCCTTGCGGCAGAGTGAGCACGGGTCCATTCTGCGCATCCGGGTGCAGTGCGCGAAGCGACTGGCTTACACCGCCGATCATGGGCGTATCGGCCAAGCGAATCAATCCCATGGGAGCACCCGCATTCCCGGGATCGCCGTCTTCCTGCGCGTTTCCGGTAAATAGGACGTATTTCGCGTCCGGGGAAACACAACCACCGTAGATATGCCGCCCCTCCTCACCGTAGACGAGTTGCTTTTGCCGGCCTTTCACATCCGACCGCCAAAGCTGTGTCCAACCATAGCCCGAGTTTGTTGTCTGTTCGACCGGTCGGTAGGAATAGATGATCGATTGGCTATCGGGAAACCAATCCGGTGTGCAGCAGTTCGCACATCCGATTCCGTTGATCTGTCCGCTCTCGACATGCATCCGTCCGACACCCCAACTTGACCCGAACGCATTCGAGACGCCCGTCAACCAGTTGCCATCGGGCGACCAGACCAATTGCTGGAAGAAGCCGTTCCGCGGCAGACGGCGCGTTGTTTTGCCGAGTTGCAGGTCGTAGAAGAAGACTCCCCGAATCGACAGACACGCCAGTTGACTCCCATCCGGACTCCAGCTGGCCCATGAATACTCCGCCTCGTCGCCGAGTAATTTCGCTTTGGAGCCGTCGCTGTTGGCGACAACGAGCGAGCCTTGGGTCCCATGATCATTGTTGTCGAGACGTTCTTGCGGAGCGAGTCGGCGGTAGAGCATGCGACGTCCATCCCGCGAGATTCGGGGAGCGGTCTCGCTGAACTGCGATGTGTTTGTCAGATTCTTTCGATCCGAGCCGTCGGGACGACAGGCGAACAGGTCCCAGTCACCGTGCTCGGATCGGGCGGAGAAAATGATCCATCCTAGGTCACGAACCTCCGCGGCCAACGTTCGGGCCAGGGGATCCGACTGCGATTCATCTGCCCGGACGAAGTCCGCAAACGCAAACGCATAAGCAAATGTTGTCCAGCCGGTCAGCAGGGAAAACAAAAAAGGTCTAAGGCGACTCATCAGTTAATATTCCAATTCAAGATCGATCGATTGCCAACCATCGATTGCCTGGCGGAGGTCGCGTTCCACAAACTCCCAGATTACTACCTTCTTTCCTTCGAGCAACTGCGGCTGGCGAGCGAGCTGCTGACGAACCAGCGTTGCAGCCCCTCCGTCATTCACGATGGCAGCCAATGGTTGCTGCAATCGCGCGGCCAGATGGGCAATCCACCCGGCTTGGCCCGGCTCATCTTGCTGATAGATCCGCGAAAAGCTGTCTCCCAGCACGAGCACCTGGCTCCGGGGATCATTTTCGTATGCCTGCTGACTCTCTCGCTCCACAATTTTCACACACTCAACGGCCTCGCGACCGTAAGCCCGCTCGATGGCCGGCACTTGAAGCATCTCCAGCAGATCTCCCACCCGCCGGACCGTGGTCGGTTGTCGATCGTATTTCACCTGCCCCCGCTGGATCCAGCCATTTTTGAGAAGTCGCTCGGCCACGAGCTGCGCCGTCTGCTCGACGCCCGCCGGCGACCAATGGGTATCCTGAACCAGATACAGATCCGCCGTTTCGTCGGACCGTTGTTTGGCTTGCCCGAAGGCTGCAAACAAATCGACCAGCTCCACCTCGGCGGAACGCAGTCGATCGAGAAGTTGCTCGGTCGATTTCACCACAGCGACGCTCTGGCGGGAGGCACGTCGAGAGAGCTGTTCGGGATAGATGCTCTCCTTGTTCGGGATCGGAAGCACGAGCAAATGGATCCCGCGTGAGCGAAGCTGATCGCGAAACCCAATGATGGCCGAAGCCGCATCGACGGAATCGGGTGCCGCAAGGTCGATTCGTTGGGTCAACGCATCGATTCCCGGGCGGTAAAACAGCCAGCCGTCGTAGCCTTCGACGACCTGATCCCCCAAGTCTCGAAACAGCCGAAACTGGACGGATTGAAACTTCGCGCGAACGACTTTGCCCACCACGCTGGCGTCTTCAAGACGCTGCTCATAGGCGCGCAGATTCTCAACCGTAGGCACGCGCTCGAACAGCTCTGCTGCGCGAATCGGCCTGCGACTTGACCATTCCACGCCAATCTGCAGCAAACTCGGCAACACGATTATGGCGCCGAACAGTAGCACCATGAGTCCACTGACGCCACGCGGCTGTGTCGCATTCACTGTCCTGGCCGTAACTCTCTGATTCGAAGCGTTTTTTTGGGGGGTCATGTGATCGTCCAAAGGGCCGTTTCCTTGCGCTGCGACCTGCGTTCAGAACTGGAAGTATAGAAACGGATTAAACGCCTGGGTTAGCATGGCCATCAGAGCGACAAGGAACAGCGAAATCAACATCACAACTCGAAGCACTGTTACACGACAGGACCAGTCGTGCGCCTGGACTGGTGAAGCAAGCACCGCAAATCCAGCCAGCATGGCGATGATCGTCTTGCGACCGTAGAGCGTTCCCGACAACAGGATCGCACTCGGTGTGTCGATGTTTCCAAACAGCATGGCACGGAAATAAACAATAGCCTCGCCGAGAGAGGCCGAACGAAACAGGACCCACGACAGCAGGACCAGCAGGAACGTGATTGCAATACGCATCCCGCGCGGCCATTGGTGGTAGACACTGCGCCGTCCTAGCCAACGTTCGCCGATCAACCAAATGCCATGATACGCACCCCAAGCAAGAAACGTCCAATTTGCGCCGTGCCACATACCGCCTAACAGCATCACAAGGGCGAGATTCAAATAGGTTCGCCGTGTGCCTTTCCGGTTCCCACCCAGGGGGATATAGAGGTAGTCTCGCAAGAACGTGCTTAACGAGATGTGCCAACGTCGCCAGAAATCTGTGATGCTCTCGGCGCGATAGGGCGCATCGAAGTTCTTCAGGAACTCGAAACCAAACATGCGTCCCAGGCCGACTGCCATGTCGGAATACCCGGAAAAATCGAAGTAGATCTGCAGCATGTAGGCAAGCGCACCAAACCATGCATCGCCCATTCCCAACTCCACGGCGCCGAATGCGGTATCGGCGGCGGTGCCCAGGGGATTGGCCAACAAGACCTTCTTGGCAAACCCGAGGATGAAGAGGGCCATCCCCGAGGCACATCGCTGCCACGTGTGGTCACGGGCCACCAGTTGCTGGGCAATCGTGTTGTATCGAACAATGGGCCCCGCAATCAGTTGGGGGAACAAGGCGATGTAAGCCGCGAAGTCCAGCAAAGACCTCGCACGCGGTGCGGTTCCGCGGTAGACATCGATGCTGTAGCTGAGTGCCTGGAACGTGTAGAACGAAATCCCCATCGGGAGCACGATCTGGAGCACCGGAAGTGTCTCGCTGTTCAGCCACGTCAACACGGTGTTCACGTTCTCTTCCAGGAACGTGAAATACTTGAAGAAGCCGAGCAGGCTGAGGCTGACAACGATGGCTACGGTGACGGCCCACCAGCGCTGCCGGGTATTGGCAGCTTGTCGGCTGATCCAGTAGCCCGCCCCGTAATTGACCAGCGTGATGGTGAGCATGAGCAGAACGAATGCAGGGTTCCACCAGCCGTAGAAGACGTAGCTGGCGATCAGCAGAAACGCATTGCGAAGCACCGACAGTTGTGCTGCGGAAAGACGCGTAACACGCGCCAGCAAGGGCAGAACGTAATACACGCTCAATACGAGCGGCAGGAAATAGAATACGAACAGAGGAGTACTAAAGACCATCGGCCAGGTTCGTCCATACTGCCCAGTAGATTGGATCCGTCATCTGGCCAAAGTACTTGTTGACGATTCCGCCCATATAGTGGTCGTCAATCGATGCTTCCAACGCCATCCGATGAACGTCACCCGCTCGAAAATCGATCAGGTCGCCACCAATCTCCGGAACCCGCCGATCTGCCACTTCGCTACGAGGCAAGAACGGATTGTAATGGCCCACGTAGATCGTCTGGCCTGCCGCGAGGTCACCGCGATGGACGTGAATGATCTGATATTTGAGGACCGTTGCGTAGTTGTAGAGGTCGCGCTGGAAGATCGCCCCATCGGGAATCTCTAGCAGGCGTGCCGTGACTTCAATCGTGCCCCGCTTCGTGACTTCCGGATCGATACCCAGCGACTGCGGATCGCTGGGCGGCCTCGAACAGGAGGCGACGACCAACACCATCAGCAACCACAGACTCATCCGACAATCAACGATCATGGTCCCAACGCTGCCTCTCATGGTCCGGTGTTGAGGCGAGGCTCAATTTCCGCAAAGGTCCAGTGGGGCTCCCATCCGATGCCCAGATCGACCCAGGAAACCTCTTGCGCCGAATCCGCAACGATCGTCGGCTGCTCGTAACCACCGTTACGTCGTTCCAATTCCTCTCGATGGGCGAGTGTCAGGCGGATTTCGGCGATTTCGGGTGGCCCGAGGTCCTTAACGCTGCGAGTAAACAGCAACCACTTCCCATCGGGCGAAGCACAACCACCGTAGAGATTTCGGTTTCTCTCGGCATAGAGAACCTGCCGCTGACCGCTGCGGATATCGACCGACCAGAGTTCAGCGGAGCCTGGCTGTTCGGGGATAATGCCTCGCGCGTAAAGGACATGTCGTGAATCGGGCATCCAGTCCGGCGTGCAGTTGTACCGTTCGGTCTCACTCAGCACCTGAATGTCGCCGGTCGCCAATTCGATTCGCGCGACGTTCCAGTACGGCCCAAGCCCATTGGCGGTACCCACAAAGAAGCGACCGTCGGGCGACCAGACCAATTGCTGCACAATACCGTGTCGCGGCATTTCCCGGATGATCTTTCGCGTCGCAAGATCCAGAATCTGAATCCCGCGTGGCTGGAGAATGGAAATCTGCTGACTGTCGGGGGACCAGGATGCCCACGGATAGTCACGTCCCAACACGATCGGCTGACTGCCGTCCGCATTCGCAATCACCAGTTCCCACGTTCCGTACGTGTTGTTATCGACCGGCTCTTCGCGGGGCATCCGGTAGTAGAGAATC